>JAGXAC010000250.1 GCA_019075925.1 Hyphomicrobiales bacterium
TAATTCTTTCCATCGGGGTGCAGTTCGACGAGGAACGACAGATCGGTGTAACGCTTCAAGTAATCGACGAAATAAGGAACCTGGCGGTCGAGATAGAACTCCTTGAGGATGACGTGGTTGACCGCCATCCACAGCGCGCAGTCCTGTCCCGCCTGAATCGGAATCCACTCGTCGCAATATTTGGCGATCTGATTGAAGTCCGGTGCGAGCACGACAAACTTCGTCCCTTCGGTGCGCGCTTCGGCAATGAAATGCACGTCCGGCGTGCGGGTCATGTTCAAGTTCGACGCCATCGAGACGATGAACTTGCTGTTGTACCAATCCGCGCTTTCGCACACATCGGTCTGGTCGCCCCAGATTTCCGGGAACGAGGTCGGCAGATCGGCGTACCAGTCGTAGAAGCTCTGGCACACGCCACCAAAGAGCTGGAGAAAGCGCGTACCCGCCGCGAACGAGCACATCGACATCGCCGGAATCGGCGAGAAGCCAATGACCCGGTCAGGCCCGTATTTGCGCGCCGTGTACAGGGAGGCGGCGGCGATCAGCTCCGAAACTTCTTCCCACTTGGTTCGACGATAGCCGCCCTTGCCGCGCGAATACTGCATGCGCGCACGCTTTTGCGGATCGTTGATCAGCGCACTCCAAGCTTGCACCGGATCGGAATGCTGCGCTCTGGCTTCGCGCCACATGTCGAGCAGCGGGCCGCGCGCATACGGATATTTCACCCTGATCGGGCTGTAGACATACCAAGAAGCTGAAATGCCGCGCTGGCAGCCCCGCGGCTCATACGGCGGCAAGGTCTTTTCCAACAACGGATAGTCGGTCTGCTGCATCTCCCAGGTGATGATGCCGTCCTTGACGTAGATCGCCCAGGAGCAGCCGCCGGTGCAGTTCACGCCGTGCGTGCTGCGTATGATGTTATCGTGGGCCCAGCGGTTGCGATAAAACTCTTCCCACTTGCGTTCCTGCGGGTTGACCAGGTCGAGTATCCAGCTCATCAGCTTCTCCTCGGTACGCTCGCGGGACCGCGACGCCCGTCATTATCGGTTCTGACTAACGTTATCGGTTCTTACTGTAACGGGCCTTCCAACCCGGATGGTACGGGCCGGTAAACCAACCGCCATGATACGGACCCGAGTGCCCGGTGGTGGGCTTGGCCATCATCGGCCGCCGCACCCCGAAACGGAGGCGATTCTGCCATCTGATGGCCGCGATCACGAGCAGGATCACAGCACCCAAAGCCGCCAAGCCGCCGAGTTGCCATATCGCTGACGCGGGGCGCTCGGTTACCGCCGCCTGCGCGAGGAAGGCCACCACATTCGCGCGCTCTTGCGGAGTGAGAGGCTGCTTTGACCAGACCGCCTTCATGGTCGGCGTGGGCGTGCCGGCGACAAAGGCGTCGACCGCAGACGGGCCGCCGAAGCGCGAAACCACGGTGGTCAGATCGGGGGCAAGTTTGCCGCCGCCCAAAGATCCGATGCCGCCGACGCTATGGCAGGCCATGCACGGCGGCCCGCCATTGGCATACCGCGCAACGCCCGTGAACAGTTCTTTGCCAGCTTCGGCATTACCTTCTACCGCCGGAGCGGCAGCCGCGGCTGCCGACGAACCGCCGGCCCCGTTCGTCGCAAGATAGGCGATGACGGCATCCACATCGGCCGCGCTCAGACCCAGATTGGGCATCGCCACGTCATGAAACTGGTGCATCAAGTTGGTGGCGTATGAATCTTTCTTGGCGAGCATCGCATCCGGCGCCGAGATCCACTGCTGCAGCCAATCGTGCGGACGCCGCGTTGTGACATCCTTCAGGTCGGGACCAACGAGAGCTCCCTTCCCGATGGTGTGACAGGCAGTACAATTATTTTGGAATACTTGTTGACCCGCCGCCGCATCGGCGGCATTCGCCACGCCCGGCAGCGCGGCCCATATCGCTGCAATCATCGTGAACGCAAAAACGGACAACCATCGCAGTAATGCCGGGGGCTTTTTTTTCATCATCCGTCGTCCTCTGATCCACATGATCGGCGGCGGTAACGTACGCAGAACGTAGAGGCGCCTCTCACTCATATCCGTCGTTCTCAAATCCACACGATCGGCGACGGTAAGTTCTTGATGCTAGACCAACGGCTCGGAAACGCAAGGGGATAATAGGTATTTTTTTCACATCTTATCCCGATTAAGCGTCATTTAAGTGCGAATTAAGCTGGAATTAATGTGCGGGTGAAATTGAGCGACGATCCACGTGTTCCAACAACACTTCGACAAACAGCGGGCGTTATCAGGTCGACGAACCCACTCGCCGCCGTTTAATTTGTTGTTTCTGTTTGCCATTCCCTACTCCGATGAGGCTTCGGCAGCGCCCCCGGAAACGCGCCAAATGGTGCAGCAGTTGCTACCTCGGCCGCACAACGGAGCGGAAAACCGCAACGCCCGCTAATTCCAGTTCGGCTATTACCGCAAGCGCGCCGACCGCTCGAACTCGAACCACAATCAGTGAGTCGCATTGAGTCCGAGCGCGGAGTCCTCGATCATGTCTTCATTCTGAACTATCCAACCGGGCGGGGAGAAACATCATGTCTAAGCCGCGACTGCCTGCGTTCGTGCAAGCATATGCGCGCCTGGGCAAGCTTGACGTTGAAGCCCTGGAAATTCCGCGACTGAAGCTGCTTCAGGCCGCGTCGCCCGAACTTGCCGAATCCAACAACGCGAGGCCGGGCGAGTTTTGGCACAGCCAGGCCAATGAAACGCTCGGATCGAGCGTTCGCATTTGCCCAATTTACATCGACAGACGCGTCATTCTGTGGCGACCGCCCGAGTCGGGTGGCGGCATCCTCGCACGGGCCGACGACGGCAAGCATTGGGAGCCCGCCAATACCGAGTTCAAGGTTATTCTTGAGGGCGGCCAGGAGGTGACGTGGCGGACTGCCGGCACGGTGGCAGCGTCGGGTCTTGATAAACGGGGCAGTTCCAATCCGGACGATCCTAAATCGCCGCCTGCCGCCACGCGCATGTATTCGATCGTATGCTCGTTTCCGGATCGGCAGGATCTGCCGCCGGCGGTCGTGATATTGCAGCGGGCCGGCATCAAGGTGGCAACCAAGCTGATCGGTGCGTTGAAAGTGCTGCGCGCACCGTCCTTTGGCGCGGTTCTCGAGATGACCTCGTTCAAGGACAAGTCGGCGGCCGGAGAGTTTTATAACTACGCCTTTGAGATCGCGGGGCCCGTGCAAGGCAGGCCGACCTATGAGGAAAATTTTACGCAGTATCGTTTTTTCATCGAGCACGGGCTTAAAGTGAAAGATCTGGAGGGCGCGCAGGAAGATGGTCGGATAGCCTCCCACTGACG
>JAGXAC010000251.1 GCA_019075925.1 Hyphomicrobiales bacterium
TGATACGTGCAATCCGACGCGCGGAAGGAGCTATAGCGCCGACAGGCGTCTGCGCTACATTTCGCGGCTGCCGCGCCCGGCGCCGTATGAGCCTTGCCGCCGTCGACGTCCCGTGCGGCACCTTGATCGTTTGTTTTCTGATCGCCTATCCGCTGCTGTCGGTTTGAAGTTTGCGGTAGCGTGACGCGTTCCCGATTGGCGGGTGAGGACGTCGCCGCCGGGTGATCGCCGCCGCGGCTCAGGTCAGCTTCCTTTTCGTTTTGTACGTCGCAGAAACGGCGCGCGCCGCCCCAATACGGCTGGTAGGTGCAATCGGAAGCGCGGAACGAGCGATAGGTTCGTTCGCAGACCGGGGTATTGCACGTGGCGCCAACCGGGCGGGCGGTGCTCTGATTAAAAAGCTCCTGCGGCTCCTGCGCTGCGTGTCCGGCGGACGGCGGCGTCAGTGACGACGCTGTAGAAGCCGCCGTCTGATCCGGCAGTTGCTGCGCAACCACCGGGGTCGTGGACGAGGCGGGATGCGCCTGCTCCATGAATTTCTTCCAGATCATCGCCGGCAGCGTGCCGCCGACGACGCGCCGCATCGGAGAATGATCGTCGTTACCGACCCAGACGCCGACGACGAGCGCGTCGCTAAAGCCGATGAACCAGGCGTCGCGGTAATCCTGCGCGGTGCCGGTCTTGCCTGCGGCAAAGCCCGACAGCGCGGCGGCGTGCCCGGTGCCATGGTCGACGACGCCCCGAAGCAATCCGATCAGTTCATTCTGATATTGTCCCAGGCTGTACTGCGGTCCATGCGGTGGGCCGATCGGCACCACGCGCTGCTCTTTGGGCAGGCTCACGGTGGCGATCGCCCATGGTTCGACGGGAGCAACGCCGGCGCGCACCGCCGCATACGCGGCGGTGAGATCGAGCAAGGTGACTTCCGAGGTGCCAAGAGCAAGACTCGGGTTGTCGGCAAGCCGGGCGTGCAGGCCGAGATCACGCGCGGCTGCGATGACCGCTGGGATGCCGACCTCCTGCGATAGCCGCACCGCCGCGGCGTTATATGAATAAGCGAACGCGTTGGCCAACGTGACCTGCCCGTGGAAGTAGTGTGCGTAGTCCTCCGGTTCCCAGCCGTTAACGTCGATCGGTCCGTCGAGCACGGTATCGCCGGGCGTAAACCCGTGACGCAGCGCCGCGTAATAGTCGAACAGCTTGAATGCCGAGCCGGGCTGGCGCTTGGCTTGGGTGGCGCGGTTGAACTGGCTGTCCGAATAGTTGTGGCCGCCGACCATCGCCACCACGGCGCCGTCCGGCCGCATAGCGACGAGCGCGGCCTGTGTTGCATGCAACTTGGCGCCTGCTGTGGCGAGCGTTTGCGCAACGATGTTTGAGGCGAGCTGCTGCATGCCGAGATCGAGCGTCGTGCGTACTGTGACCGCGCCGGCAAGGGGCGGAACAGCGGCGGACGCTCTGTGATAGACCCAGTCCGCAAACCAGCCGGACGCCGACGGGGAAAGCTCCGCGGGGCCAGGCGTCGCCGGATTGAGCTTCGCCTCCAACCCGTCCGCTTGGCTGATCTTGCCATTCGCGACCATGGCGTCGATGACCGCCGCAGCACGACTGCGCGCGGCATGGAGATTGCGCAGCGGGTCATCCTCGCCGGGTGCGTTGATCATTCCGGCGAGCATCGCCGCTTCCGGCAGGCTCAGATCGGCGACTTTCTTGCCGAAATAAAGTTTAGCAGCCGCCGGGAATCCCGTGGCGCCGGAGCCGAGATAAACATTGTTGAGGTAAGTCGTCAGGATTTGATTTTTGGTCAAATGACTTTCCAGCCAGATGGCCAGCGCCGCTTCCCGGATTTTGCGCCGATAAGTCCGCGCCGGCTGCAGGTACAGCGTCTTGGCGAGCTGTTGCGTAATGGTGCTGGCGCCGGAGACGACACGACCGGCCTCGAAATTTTGCACGACCGCGCGCAGAACGGACAGCGGGTCGATCGCGCCGCGCTGGTAAAACCGCCGATCCTCAATGCTCAGGACCGCATTGGTAACAGTGGCGGGCATTGCAGCCGCCGGGATCGGCGGCAATTGCAGCAGGCCTTTGGGCAGCAAAGCCTGTCCATCGGCCGCCTCGAGCGCGATCACGCGTTGCGATGTAACCTCGGCGGCGGATGGAAAGGCGATGCCATCCAGCGCCCAAACCCAGAGCCATGCGGCCAGCCCGGCCGGAAGGCAAAGCACGATGACCGCGGCCATCACATAACGGCGGTGCCTTGCGGCTCTGACACGGCCGCCGTTATCGGTGGCGAGCGGAGTAATCCGCATGCAGGGATGTCCAAGAAATTGTAACGGGAGCGGCTCGTCGGAAGCGTGCCGATCAACATGCATTGGTGAAATCGAGGCCACCGCGGGGGTGGCCCTGATTGGGAAACACTACGGCCTGATATCGACCCAGGTCCGACCGCGCCAGTAACCGGGTCCCTCATGCTCGTGAAAAACAACGTGAGGACCAGCGTGCCAGTCATCGCGGTGAACGATCACATGTGCGGACCGCGGATAATGGTAGCCGCCATGGGTGTGCCAGCAAACGTTGCCGCCGCCGCTGCAAACGATTGCCGCAGAAGCATTGATTGCCGAAAAAGCCAAAACGCCGGTTCCCAGCGTTGCGCCGACAAGCACTTTGCGGAGCGCCGTCATGATTTATACTCCCTTGTTTCGCAGACGGGTCACGGCCGATCAACGGCGCAAAAGCCAATCGTGTTCCGCCGACGAGCGTGGAACTTCGCCGGCCGCGTGCGTTGCCCGCGGCGGCGGTGCCGACTCGTTGGCGACCCGTCGCCGAAAACATACGCACAGGCGAATTGCCGATCATGCCGGGCGGGGGGCAATCGGCACACTTCGACGCCGCCGGCCAAATGATCGCGGCGCAAAATAATTAAATGCGGCCGTAGGCCATCCTGCGACGAAATCGCCACTCAATGATGGGCAACGACGTAGACATCGCGCAGGACTTTTGTCTCCAGTTCCAGGCTATCCAGCCGGCGCTTGACCACGTCGCCAATGCTGATCATGCCGGCAAGCTTGCCGTTGCGAAGGACCGGCAAATGGCGCACGCGATGGCGGGTCATGAGCCGCATCGCGCCGTTGAGGTCGTCTTCCGGAGTTACAGTGATCAAGCTGTGCGTCATGATCTCCTTCACGAGCATCGACGCAACCGACTCGCCATATTGAGAAAATGCACGAACGATGTCGCGTTCGGAAATGATGCCGAGCACCGCATCGTCTCTCGCCACCACCAACGCTCCGATATTCTTTGCGCCCAACCAGTCCGCCGCCC
>JAGXAC010000067.1 GCA_019075925.1 Hyphomicrobiales bacterium
CTGCGCGCCCACAATGCTGCGCTGCATCCGGACAAGCATGCGGGATTCTTTGGCCTCGACATCTACAACATGAATGCCTCGATTGAAGCGGTGATCGAATATCTCGACCGAATCGATCCAGAGGCAGCGGCGGTGGCCAGGGAGCGTTACGGCTGCCTGACGCCCTGGCAGCGCGATCCCGCGACCTACGGCCGCGCAGCACTGACGACGGGTTATGCCGAATGCGAGCAGCCGGTTCTGCTGGCGTTACGCGATCTGCTGAAAAAACAGCTTGAGTACGGAGCGCAAGATACTGACAGCTTTCTCGACGCCGCGCAGAATGCGCGGTTGATCGCTTCGGCGGAGCGATATTATCGAGCGATGTACTATGCCACGGCAGAGTCTTGGAATCTGCGCGACAGGCATATGTTCGATACCCTCAACCACCTGATGGAGTGGCGGGGACCGGACGCGAAGGCGGTGGTGTGGGCGCACAACTCCCACGTCGGCAATGCCGCAGCGACGGACATGGGTCGGGCGCGCGACGAGATCAACATCGGACAGCTTTGCCGGGAAAAGTTCGGCGACGACGCAGCCTTGATCGGCTTCGGCACCGACCGTGGCACCGTGGCCGCCGCCGATGACTGGGACGGTCCGATGAAAGTCAAAACCGTCCGCCCGGCACATCCCGAAAGCTACGAATATCTATGTCGTGACGCTGGCATTCGGCGCTTCCTGCTCGATCTACGTCAGGGGCAGCACCAGGAGCTGCGGTCGGCCTTGATGCTAGCCCGCCTAGAACGCGCGATCGGCGTGATCTACCGGCCGGAGACCGAGCTCGCGAGCCATTATTTCGATGCCCATCTGTCGGCCCAGTTCGACGGCTATGTCTGGTTTGAGGAGACGCGGGCGGTCAAGCCATTGGCGGCCGAGCCCCAGCCAGGACTTCCTGAGACATATCCATTTGGGTTGTGAATCGCGGACCGGGAGGTGGATGTTGCGTTCGCCGCTGCCGTTCAGTCCGGGAAGGTCGCGGCGCTGACGACGCCATTCTCTACAGCGACGGGGGCGGCAAGCGTGCCGCGGCGCTCAATCCAATTTACGGCGCCGACAGGATTCCCGATTTACGCGGTACGCAACCCCGACACGCTGCGGCACGTGCGTTTTTGAGTTGGACCAATTCGCAAAAAACGGTCGCCGCGTCGGTTCGCAAATTGACTTGCGTTCGCTTTTGGACGGCGATATGAACGCGGCCAGCTCCCCATTGGCAGCCGTAAGCGTTAACGTCACGCAACGCGCAAACGAGAGAGACCGTCTCGTGCGGTCTTGCTATGCGCAGGTTGGTGACCCATGACGACTTTAGCACGCCCTCCAGTATCGGCGATTATCGATCGGCTTTTCGCGGAGGCCGACGCGGCGGAAGCGCGCCGAGACGCCGACTTTTCTTCGGCGCGCCGCGCCGCCGATCCGAAAGATTATCGCCGGTATTATGCGCAGTTGAAGGACCAGCCGCTTCCCGTTTCTCGCGCCACCGGCAAGCTTCTTTACATGCTGGCGCGCTCCGCCCGCGCTCGCAGCATCGTCGAATTCGGGACCTCGTTCGGAATTTCGACGCTGCATCTCGCGGCGGCGCTGCGGGATAATGGCGGCGGCCGTCTGATCGGCAGCGAATTCGAGCCGTCGAAGTTGGCGCGGGCACGCGAGAACCTTGCGGCTGCCGGCTTGTCTGATCTGGTGGAAATTCGCGAAGGCGATGCCTTGGAGACGCTGTCTCGCGACTTGCCGGACGCCATTGATTTCGTTCTCCTCGATGGCGCCAAGTCTCTCTACCCGTCCGTCCTGTCGCTGCTCGAAGGTCGCCTGCGCTCCGGCGCCCTCATTCTTGCCGACAACGCCGATTCGAGCCCGGAATATCTTGCCCGCGTCCGGTCGTCGGCAAACGGCTATCTGTCGATCGCTTTTGCCGACGATGTCGAATTGTCCGTGCGGTTGGAAGGCCAGCGACCCGGCGCATAACGGCCACTGGCGTTTGCCGGAACGGCGGATACATACATTCAGTTTTGGAAAGGCTTTCTGGATGTCGCAACCCCTACAAACGACGGATCGCGTTGCGCGACGTGTCCGCCATGAAGTGAAACGGCGGATGTTGCAGGTGCGTGAGGTGCGTCCGCTGACGCCGAAAATGCAGCGTGTCGTGCTCGGCGGCGACGATCTGACCGTGTTTGTCAGCGCCGCCCACGACGATCACGTCAAACTGTTTTTCCCGCCGCCGGGGGAGGAAAAGCCGACGATGCCGACGCTCACTCCCAATGGGCCGGTCTATCCGGACGGGGTGCCGCGGCCGGCGGCGCGCGACTACACGCCGCGCCACTTCGATGCCGCCGCCAATACGCTCACCGTCGACTTCGTGCTGCACGGCGATGGCCCGGCGGCAACGTGGGCCATGCAAGCGCGGCCGGGCCATTTCCTCGGTGTCGGCGGTCCGCGCAGCTCGTTCATCGTACCCGACGATTTCGACTGGTATCTCTTCGTCGGCGACGAGACGGCGCTGCCGGCGATCGGCCGCCGCCTTGAAGAGCTGCCGGCCGGTGCCCGCACCATCGTCATGGCGGAAGTCAGCGACGCCGGCGAACGCCAGAATTTCGCAACGCGCACGAAGCTCGAGGCCCATTGGTTTTATCGGGAAAGCGCGGCGCCGGGCGCGAAACTCGTGGATGCCGCCGCGCAACTCAAATTCCCCGTCGGCGCCGGCTACACGTGGGTGGCGGCTGAAGCGACAACCGCAAAAGCCTTGCGCGCGCTATTCGTCGAGCAGCGCGGTCTGCGAAAGGATAGGGTCAAGGCCGCCGCCTATTGGAAGCAGGGTGCCGTCGCCGTGCACGAAACCTACGACGACTGATTTCGCAGAAATCGGGTGGCAGTCGCAACGGCGATGCTACGGAAATCTCCGTAGCATTGCCGCTCGCGGTCGCTGCCACCGATTGCCATATTGATGTCGACGGGCGTTTGGCAAGGCGGAAAGCAATTGCGGTGAGCAGCCGATCCTCGACGACTATTTTCTACGGGTGGTTCGTGGTTGCGGCCGCTTTTACCGTCATGTTCGTCGGCTTCGGCGCCGCCTATTCATTCAGTGCCTTCCTGGTTTCGCTGCAGCGCGATCTTGGTGCATCGCGCGGCGCGGTCGCGTTCGTCTTCTCGCTCGCAGGTTTTCTCTATTTCGGGCTTGGTGTCGTGACCGGACCGCTGGCCGACCGCTTTGGCTCGCGGCGGCTTGCCGTCGTCGGCATGATCCTGGTTGGCATCGGCCTCGTCGCCGCGAGCGTGGCGCGAAGCCTGACCGAAGTGTACGCCGCCTACGGTCTTGGCGTCGGTATCGGCATTGGCTGCTCTTACGTTCCGGTGGTCGGCGCGGTGCAAAGGTGGTTTCTGCGGCGCCGCGGTTTCGCATCCGGTATTGCCGTCAGCGGCATCGGCGTTGGCACGCTGGTGGTTCCGCCGCTCGCTTCGCTGATGATCGAGGCTTTGGGTTGGCGCGAAACGTGGCTGATACTCGGCTTATTTTCGTTCGTCGCTGGCGTGGGAATGTCACTGTTGATCGAGGACGATCCAAGCGGCCGCGGCCTTGCGCCCGATGGCGACGTGTTGCGCTTGGGCGAACGCCCGGCACCGGCGACCGGCCTTGCGGTCGGCGAGGCGATCAGGTCGCGGCGTTTTATCGGCTTCTATGCCGCCTGCTTTATCTGCTCGTTCGGACTTTTCGTTCCGTTCGTTCATCTCGTGCCATACGCGCTTGAGCATGGCATCGGGCAGACGTCGGCTGTTCTTCTGGTCGGCGCCATCGGTGTCGGCAGCACCGCGGGACGTTTTCTGCTGGGCGGCCTCGCCGACCGGCTCGGCCGCCCGCAGGCCTTCTTGCTGATGTTTGTGGGCATGGGGTTCTCGTTCGTCATCTGGCTGTTTTCCATCAGCCTGTGGTTTCTCGCCGTCTTCGCGCTTGTTTTCGGCGTGTTCTATGGCGGCTTCGTCGCGCTCGCGCCGGCGGTGTTGAGCGATTATTTCGGCGGGCGGAATGCTTCGAGCCTGGTCGGCATTGCCTACACCAGCGTTGCTATCGGCACGCTGATCGGCCCGAGCGCGGCAGGCTTTGCATTCGACATTAGCCACAGCTACACGCTGCCGATCCTGATCAGCATCGGCGCCTATGTCGTCGCGACCGCCGTTCTGGCCGCAACGACAAAACCGCTGATCGGGAACGCTGCCGCTTTCAGATAAGTGCCGCGTGGACCATGTTGCGGAACATGTGCCGGTAATAGTCGCGTTGTCCTGGCCCCTGGATCATCATCATCGCAACCAGTTCTTCCTGCGGCGCAATCCAGAATGCGGTGCCGGCAAGGCCACCCCAGTAGAATTCGCCCGGCGTGCCCGGGGTCGACGCCATTCCAGGCACCAGCCGAACGCAAAATCCGAGGCCGAATCCGTGTCCGGGCGCGAGCAAAGCGGGGGTACCGTTGCGCACATTCGGTCCGAGATGATCCGAAGCCATGAAGGCGAGCGTCTTGCGGCCAATGATGCGCGTGCCGTCGAGCGTCCCACCGAGATAAAGCATTCGCATGAAGCGCGTGTAATCGTCCATGGTGGACCAGAGGCCGCCGCCGGCGGACTCGAAGCGCTGTCGCGATTCCTTTGCAATGAGTTGTACCGGCTTTCCCGTATCGGGGTCGCGGTCGAACGGTTCCGCGATGCGTTCGTATTTATCCGGCGGCACTTGGAAAGAGGTATCGTGCATGCCGAGCGGCGCCAGGATACGCTCCTGAAGAAACACGCCGAGGCTCTGCCCCGACACCACTTCGACGACGCGACCGACGACGTCGGTGGAGTGGCTGTAATTCCAGACCGTGCCCGGTTGGTCGATCAGCGGCAGTTTCGCTAGCGCGGTGACGAACTCGGCGGTGGTGAGGTCGCGAACGAGTTGCATCCTGGTGTTCGTGGGATCTGGCGCAAACAATTGCGAATCGCGATAAAGGCGCTGCACGGCCGAATTGCCGGTAAATGCGTAGGCCAGACCGGAGGTGTGACGAAGCAGATCCTGGATCGTGATCGCTTTGTTGGCCGCGATCAGGTCGAGCTTGCCGCCGGACTCGACCCCGACTTTCATACTGGCGAATTCGGGTAGAAATTTCGCCAGGGGATCGCTGATGAACAGCCGCCCCTCCTCGACCAGCATCATCAGTGCGACCGAAGCGATCGGCTTGGTCATCGAAAAAATCCGGAAAATGGCGTCGCTCGCGAGCGCTGGACCGCCCGGGCGCAATGCGCCGACATCGCACCGATAGGCAAGCCTGCCGCCGCGCGCGATCAGCATGGAGACGCCAGGGACGCGTTTGGCGTCGACCTCGCGCTGCATTGCCGCTGTCAGCCGCGCCAGGGCGGCGGACGACAGTCCGACTTGTTCGGCGCTGGCTGCGGGAAACGTATGGAAATCGTTGGCGGGACCTTGATCGACGGCCCCATCTTGCATGTGCTGGCGGTGCATAACCGCAAGATTGCGCTCTTGCCGAGCGCACCGTCAAGCCGTCGCCGCGTTTCGCTAGAAAGTCGCCGGCACGAAGCGATTGAACAACGCAAGCGCGAGCAACAGGACGAGGCCGATGGTGAGACTCCAGCCGATCAGCTTTTTCTCGATCGGCAGGAGTGGCTCGCTGCGGTTTCCGCTCAGTTCTTCGCGAAGTTCTGCTTGGGACATGAGACGCTCCTGTAATCGTTCGGGTCAACCCGCCAGCGGCGGCGTGATCCCGCCGAAGAAAATCCACGAGATCAGCAGGCCGACCCACACGACGAAGCCGAACAGGCTGACCAGATAGACGGCGGCCAGTTTGCCGAAGCCCTCCTGCCATAGGGTCTTGAAGTTCGACAGGACGCCAATGGAGAAGAAGGTGAGGATGAAGAAGATCACGCGGAAGGTATTGGCCTCGCCGATCGCCGCCGGGACGTTCTTGGCGACCTCCGGCGGCGAGCCGAGCACGAGATAAAAGCCAACCGCGAAGGTGATGACAAAGCCGATGATGAACTTTGGAAAGCGCTGCCAGATTTCCCCCAGCTTTGCCTTATCTCCTTCGCGCGTAACGTTGATGTGGTTGGTCCAGATGTAACCCAGCACGAACGCCCAAATGCCAATGAAAATATCGATGAAGACCTTGATTGTGGCGGCTGTGCCGAGAATCCAGCCCGACTGATAATTGACGCCTTCCGCCGCATTCTTCGCCAGGATGAGCGACTCGGTAATGCCGCCGGCCGCCACGGCTGCGCCATCCGTCTTCACCGCCAATCCCATCCAGGCGCCGGCGACCATCGGCTCATGCGCGAGGAAGGCCTGTGCGACGAACGGCAGGATCAGTACCTCAACGACGGCGAAGATGACCACCAGAGATGACACCAGCACCGGCACCACCGGCCGGGCGCGGATAGCGCCGCCGACCGCGATGGCCGCCGACACGCCGCAGATCGAAATGCCCGAGGCGAGCGGCGCCGCCCATTCGCGGCTGAAGCCGAACCATTTCCGGGCGATGAAATAAACCACCGCCCAGTAGATGAGATAGGCCTCAACGATCGCTGCGAGGCCGCGCAGAATAAGCGAACTGGCGAGGCTGAGTTTGCTGGCGGCCGTCACCGCGAAGACGCCGCCAAGGATGACGATGGCGACCTTGATGTAAAGTTCAGGCCGCACCGCGTCCTTCACCGCGTCGGCGAAACGCGGGAAGAAATTGGCAATGATCAAGCCGGCGATCAATGCGAATATGTAGCCGCCCTCGTTGGTCAGCTTCAGCGACCAATGGATACCGAATTTTTGCTGCTCGGCGGGCGTTACCGCCGCGAAATGGGCGAAGTTGCCGATCACCCAGCTCGCAAACGCAATCCAGAAGACGGCGGTGAAAGCCAGCACGAAGCGTTTCACGTCGCTCTTAAGGGCAGCGGCAGCGATGCCGAGTACAATGGTAAGCGCGACGTAGGTCGCGATCAGCGCGCCGACGCCGCCGAGTGAAGCGTAGCCTTTGGACGTGGCTCTTAGCGACTGGCCGAGACTGCCCCAGACGGAGGTCGTCACCACCCAGCCTATCAAGTCGAAATTGACGAGCGCCGCCAGCGCGAGGACGAAGATGGCGAGCCCAAGCAGGACGGCGAGCCAATCCTCGTTGATCGGTGCGGTCACGCCATCGGCACGGCGTGGACGAATATCGTTAACGACGGTATCGGACATGAACGAAACTCGGAGCGGCGGAATGCCGGACGCCCTGAGATCGGCGATGACCGCCCTTTAAGTCAATGACACGGCTGGAAAAAAGAGAATATTAGTCGAGCGGCGATGCTTCGGGCGAATGATCTCTCGCGAACTGCACGCAAAGTGAAAGGACATTCCTGAATGTTTTTTAGGCGGCGGCCTGACTGGCGAGGCGGTCCATTTCGCGTTGGACGAGGTGGCGATAAAGCCCGTCACGGCGCATCAGCTGATCCGGCGGGCCGTCCTGGATGATGGTGCCAAGTTGTAGAACCACGACGCGGTCGAAATTTCTGACTGTGGACAGCCGATGCGCGATGGCGATTACGGTCCGGCCGTACATCAGGCGACCGAGCGCTTCACGGATCAACTCTTCGGATTCACTGTCAAGCGAGGACGTTGCTTCGTCAAGCAACAGCAGCGGCGCATTTTTCAAAAACGCACGTGCAATGGCAATGCGTTGACGTTGGCCGCCGGAGAGCCGCACGCCGCGATCGCCGACGAGCGTGCGCATGCCTTCCGGCAGATTCTCGATAAAGTCGCAACGCGCGGCGAACGCAGCGTCCAGAACTTCATCGTCCGTGGCGTCGGGCCGCCCATAGCGGATGTTATCCATCACCGAGCGATGAAACAGCGAGATGTCCTGCGGCACGATGCCGATGGATTCGCGTAAGCTCTCCTGCGTGACGCGGGCAATGTCCTGGCCGTCAATCAGAATGCGTCCATCCTGGACGTCGTAAAAGCGCTGCAAAAGTGCGAACACGGTCGACTTGCCGCCGCCGGAATGGCCGACCAGACCGACACGTTCGCCCGGCGAGAAGCCCAAATTAAAGTCTTCGAAAATCTGCTGTCCGGCGCCGTAGCGGAAATAGACGTGCTCGAACTTCACGCTGGCGCCGCGGCGAATGAGCGGTGCCGCTTCGGGGTGGTCGCGCAGTTCGTGTTCCACCAGCAAAGTCGCCAGCGCTTCGGAAAGCCGCGCGAAGTGCTGGGTGATGTCGACCAGCGCAACGGCGAGGTCGCGCGTAGCGTGCAGCACGGAGAGTCCAAGGGTGCAAATCAGCACCACGTCGCCGGTGGTGGCTTCGTTTTCTTCCCAGAGCATAATTGCCCAGGCAAGCAGGCCAAGCGCCAACACAATGGTGACCGCGCCGTGGAAAATGCGAATCTTTTCGAGATAGAACAAACTGCGTCGCCGCGCCTCCATTTCGCGTTCGACGGTGGCGTCGAAGCGAAGGTGTTCGCGCAAGAACCCGCCGAAGGCGCGTACCAGGGGCATGTTGCCGATCACGTCGGTCATCTCGCCGTCCACGACGGCCGCCTTGTCGGCAAAGTCGTGATGCAGCGGCCGGCCGCCGGCGGCGAGATGGAACATGGCAGCCACCATGATTCCGGCGACCACCATGAGTCCGGCGGCCATCGTCCAGTTTACGGTGTAGACCAAAGCGATGGCAGCGATGGTCGCAACGCAGGGCGGCAGCACATTCCAGATGAACATGTTCTCGC
Organism: Hyphomicrobiales bacterium; assembly: GCA_019075925.1. Lineage (GTDB taxonomy): Bacteria > Pseudomonadota > Alphaproteobacteria > Rhizobiales > Xanthobacteraceae > BOG-931. The sequence goes on from JAGXAC010000067.1 coordinate 8,759, forward strand.
CGATGAAGACCGCATTCGAGGTCGCGGTGATCCGGCTGGTCAGCGTGCCGGGCATGCGCGCGGCGAAATAGCTCGGAGAATGTCCGGTTAAATGGCGGAACAGATCGCGCCGCAGGTCGCCGGTGACGCCAACGAACGCGTAATTGGCGATCCAACTCGCCACACGCCATAGCAGGTTGTCGGCGGCGATCAGCGAACCAAGCACGATAAAAGCGGTCCATACCGCGGCGGTGACGCCGTGCGATAGGGTGTCGACCAGAAATTTTACGCCGTATTGTGTGCCGACGGAGCAAGCAACCGCCGCCAGGACCGCGATCAGGATGACGGCGTGCGCGATCGAGCGCCGCCTGACGTATCGCAAGATGAAGGGCAGGGGACGTCCGGCATAATCAACGAGGTCAGCCATGCGCCTTTGACCTCCACCACAACCCCCCAACACCTCAACCCCGCCAGCGGCAAACTTATCCGGATCCCGGCGCGACCTTTTCGACAATCCGCAGGAACCCGATTCCGTGTGGTTAGGTTGACGTTTCCGCGGCCGAAAAGTTCCGGTTCGACCGCAAAATAAGTTCCCCCGCCAATTTGAAACATTCGCGCCGTAGATCGTTTTGGTTCTGTGCTCGGGAACTCGCGGGGGAGGCAGGGGCATCCATGTAAGCAAAGGTCAAATTCAATGCACATTGCCCAGATCGCGCCGTTGACGGAGGCGATCCCGCCCAAGCTTTATGGCGGAACCGAACGCGTCGTGTCGTGGCTGACGGAAGAGCTGATCGCGCTCGGCCATGAAGTCACGTTGTTTGCCAGCGGCGATTCGGTGACCTCGGCGGAGCTTGAGGCGGTATGGCCGCGCGCGCTGCGGCTCGATGGTTCGGTACGCGATCCGAATGCGCTGCATATGTTGATGCTGGAGCGCGTCCACCGGCGCGCCGCCGATTTCGACTTTTTGCATTTTCATCTTGATTACTATCCTTTCTCGCTGTTTTCCCGGCAGGCGACACCGTTCGTCACGACCTTGCATGGACGGCTCGATTTGCCCGAACATCAGCCGGTATTTGCCGCGTTTGCGAATGTACCGGTTGTGTCGATCTCCACGGCGCAGCAGCGGCCGCTGCCGCGTGCGAATTGGGTGCGCACCGTCCATCACGGCCTGCCGGAAAAATTGCTCACGCCGAAGCCGATCAGGCCGTCGTACTTCGCGTTCCTCGGCCGCATCGCGCCGGAAAAGGGCATCGACCGCGCAATCCAGATTGCCCAGCATTGCGGTGTGAAGCTGAAGGTCGCGGCCAAAATCGACAATGTCGACCGCGAATATTTCGACGAGCGGATCAACCCGATGATGCGAGCCGCCAATGTCGAATATATCGGCGAGATCAACGACAGCGAAAAATCCGAATTTCTCAGCGGAGCTGTGGCACTGCTCGTGCCGATCGACTGGCCGGAGCCGTTCGGCCTGGTCATGATTGAAGCGATGGCGTGCGGCACGCCGGTGATCGCGTTCAATCGGGGCTCGGTTCCGGAAGTGATCGACGACGGTCTGAGCGGCTTCATTGTCGAGGACATCAACGGCGCGATCGGCGCCGTCGATCGGCTCGGCAGTCTGCGGCGGGACAAAATTCGGCGGCGGTTCGAAGAGCGGTTCACCGCGCGCCGGATGGCGCAGGATTACCTTTCGGTCTACCGCAGCCTGGCCGAAGCTGTGGCGCCGCGTCTGCGGTTGGTCACCGAGGATGCCCCGGCCATTTAGAGCGCGATCCGCAAAAGCGAATGCCGGTTTTCCAAAAGCTGCAACGCGCCGTGTAGACCCTGATCCGATTAGGCGCCGGCCGCATCGGGGCTATCGCGGGTTTCCGGCATCAACAGCCAGAGCGCCGCCAGCCCGGTCAGGGCGATTACCGCCAGTCCGGCGAAGGCCGCGGTGCTGCCGAGCCGGTCGCTCATGACGCCGGCAATGGTGGCACTGAGCGACGCGCCGATGCCGACGAATGTGCCGACTATTCCCTGACCGAGATTGAATCGGCCGGTGCCGCGCGTGAGGTCGGCGACGACGAGCGGTACCATAACGCTGAAAACCGCGGCGGTGATGCCGTCGAGCAATTGAACGACGACCAGCAGTTCGGGATTTTTTACCAGCGCAAACAGCAAACCGCGGATCGGCAGCGCCGCGAAGCCGATCAGCAGCATTGGCCGCCGGCCCCAAATTTGTGCACGCCGGCCAACCCACGGCGAAAGCGCGGCCACCAGAAGCTGCGGCACGACGATGCAGGCGGCGATCAGCAACGTCGCCCAATGAGCCGAACGCATGGTCACGACGCTGCCCATCAACGGCAGCATGGCGGCGTTGGCGAGATGAAACAGCAAAAGGCAGCCGGCGAAAATCAGCAACGGCCGTTTGTGCATCAGCTCGCCAGGCTTGATCGGCGGGGTGATAGCCTTTCGGCGGGGGGTTGCGCCATGAGCGCGCTCGGGATCGATCTCGGCGGGGGTGATCGCTCGCAGTGCCAGCAGCGCCGGTATCAGCAGAAGAACCGTTACGACGAACACGGCGCGGGCGGAAAACAGGTACCCGCAAGCACCCATGGCGCCTGCAGCGAGGCCGTTGCCAACCGCGGCAAAACGGGCGTTCCGGCCTAATCGTTCGCCGATCGCAGCATGGCCGACGAGACCGAGGCTGATCGCGGCGATTGCCGGGCCAAGGACGCAACTCGCCAGCGAATGGATGATCGCCGCCGACAGTACCATGGGAAAAACCGGCAACGATGCGTAACCGAGCGCGCTGATGCAGATTGCGGCGATGGCGAAACCGGCAACGCGGCGCTCGGAGCGGGCGGCATCGACCAGCGCGCCGCCGGGCATTTGTCCGATCAGCGAAACGAAACCGGCGGCGGAGAGAACGAGACCGATATCGACCTGCGTCCACTTCTGGGTGGTGAGAAAGACCGAGACGAACGGACCAAAGCCGGTCTGAACGTCGGCAACGAAGAAGATGAACCAATCGAGCCCGCGCAGGCTGTGGCCCGAAGGGGCGAGCGGCGGCTCGCTGCCGTCGAGACGTTCGGCCGGAGGCGGAGAATCATCGGCAATTCCGCCGCTCCGATCTCGATTGTCGCCGAAACGGCGTAGCGGGTCCGCAGACAGGAAACCTCTCCAGCGCTGGAGTTATTCGGGCAGCGGCTCGAGCTTGCCTGACGCGCCGAGAACGACGACCGGTTTGCCCTCCTGATATTGCGGTGCGGATTTAACCTGGTCGCGCGTCAATTCGAGGACGATTTTTTCGCCAGACTTGCCCGGTTGAGGGAAATGCAGGGCGTTCCAGTCGACCGCGATCTTGCGGCTGCCGACGCCGAGAAAGCCGCCAAAGTCAATGATCGCTGCCCGCACCTGTCCGGCGCGGTCGACCAGCACGTCAACGATCCGGCCCATATTCTCATCCGTCGTGCTGCGTACCTCGCGGCCGAGGATGCCCTCGACCTCATGCTTGTTCAGGATCGTGATTTCTGGAGTGGTTGGAGAACTGGTGGTTGGAGGACCAGGCCGATTGGCGGGGGCCGATGGCGGCTCATTGTTCGTGTCGCCAGCCGCAAAAGCCGCGGGAATGACCGCGGTCAGCGTCAAAAGCGCGGCAAATGCAATTGCCGGTCGATTTTCCCCGCGCATTCCGCCTCCGCAGCAAAGTGGGCGTCACACTTAACGGGGCCGAACCCGATCGGGTTCCGTCCTGCGACGGCGTATTCGGCCGGGGCTTTACGAGGAATATACCAGCGAAACCCGCACACCGCCGCTGATCCGCGGCGTATCGAGCGACACCGTGTCTTTGTGGCGGCGGACACGCAGGTCGACTTGGGATTCTCCGAGCTGCAAATTGCGCAACATCACTTCATCGAGAAAGGCCGGCAGCAACGGATTGCACAGACGGATTTCATTGGCGAACGGATCAAATTCGAGGCCGAGCGAAGCTTTCAGAAGCGCGAACGGGGTTGCGCTCGCCCAAGCCTGCGGCGCACATGCCACTGGATAGAGCGTCGGGCCATGCCCGTGTTGCTGGCGGAAGCCGCAGAACAGTTCAGGCAGCCGCCGGTGCTCCATGTACGTGCCGGCTCCAAACAAACCGGAGAACACCGCCTCCACCTGTCGCTTCAGGCCGTAACGCGAGAAGCCAAGCGCGATTAGCGCATTGTCGTGCGGCCATACCGACCCGTCGTGGTACGACATCGGATTGTAGCGCGCCTCGCCCTGCGCGACTGTGCGAATGCCCCAACCGGAAAAGAAGGCGGGGCGCAGCAGTCCTTTCGCGACGAGCGCGGCGCGTTGCGGATCGGCGATGCCGCTGAACAAGACTTGCCCGGCATTCGACGTGCGCACCGCGCACTGTTTCTTGCGGCCGTCAAGCGCAAGTGCATAAGTCTCAAGCTCCGGACACCAGAAGGTCGCCTCGAAGCTCGCGGCGAGCTTGTCTGCCTGTGCGTCGAGCTTGCGAGCCATGGCATCGTGTCGAAGCCGGCGCGCGCAGCGCGCCGCCATCCGCTTGGCCGCGTAGACATAGCCCTGCACTTCGGCCAGCGCGATCGCGCCTTCGGCCAACCGGCCGTCGGCATGAAAGATCGCGTCCTGCGAATCTTTCCAGCCCTGATTGGCCAATCCTTGTGCGGCCGCCCGCTGATACTCGACAAAGCCGTCGCCGTCGGGGTCGCCGGGACCGTCGATCCAGCTCAGCGCAGCCTCGATTGACGGCCACAATTCTTCGATCGTCCGAGTGTCGCCGGTGCGTTCCAGATAAAGTCCGGCAAGCAAAACGAAGAGCGGCGTCGAATCGACGCTGCCGTAGTAAAGGCCAAACGGCACTTCGTGCAACGCGGCCATTTCTCCACCGCGCATTTCATGCAGAATCTTTCCAGGCTCGGCGTCGGCGGCAGGATCGGTGATCTTCGCCTGGTAAGCGGCGAGCCGCCGCAGCACGCCGCGAGCCACGGTCGGACTCCACCACAGCATTTGCAGCGCGGTGATCAGGCCGTCGCGGCCAAACGTAGTCGAATACCACGGGATACCGGCATAGGGGTAACGCCCCTCCGGCGTGTCGGTCATCAGCATTTCCAGATCGGCGGCGGAGCGGCAAAGCATCTCGTTGAACAGGCTGTTCGACGTCTCCACGCTGGCGTTATCGCGCGTCGCATGTCGCATGGCGCGACGCGACGCGATAAGAGCGGGCAAAAACGCAGACGGCCGTGGCTCGGTCTCGTTGCAGCCGACGGCAACAAAGATCGGTCTCATCTCCCCGGGCGCGAGGCGCAGCCGGTAGACGGCCTCGTTCGTCGCCAGCCGGTCCGGAGGCGGATCGAACGTCAGCGTCGTTCGCCGCAGCTCGCTATCCAGGCCTTGATAATTCAGCAGGACTTGAGCCGCACCGCGTAACTGCGTGGTCGCGCTGCCGCGGCGCTGGCGATGTGTGCCGCGCACCTCGAACAGATCGGCGAAGTCGTTGGCGAACAGTATCGACAACTGCAGTTCGATTGTCTGCGCGCCGTAATTACGGACGCCGAGCCGCTGGTAAGCGGTATCCTTCCATAAAAAAATCGTGCGCAGGAAATGGACGGTATCCTTTGGCAGAACCATTTGCTGATCGACGAAGACATCCGGGTTGGTCAGATCAACGACCAGAGCCGCATTGTCGTCGCGCAGATTTGAGCCAAGCAGTAGTGGTGCACCATCGTTGACCAGCAATTGCAGGCGCGAAAGGAACCGCGTGTCCCGGAAAAACAGTCCGTCAGCACCTCCCGGCGCGGCGCCGAAATCGCCCTGGCCGTCGAATACCGCGAAGGTGTCGTTGTGCTTGAGTACGCGTCGCAGTCGCGTCGCCGATTGCGCCGCGGAAATATAGAACGGTTCCTCGGTGTACGCCGGCACCGAGGCGGGCTGGGCTGCGGTCTTCGGTGACATAATATTTGCTGCGAGTGTCCTTTAAATTTGCCGCCGATCAAGGCGTTTTCCACTGGTCCGTACAGGCATTCGCGAACGGGATCGCCGATGGCGGACGGGAGAATGGAAATCCCCAACTTTGTTGCCATCGGGGTAAATGTTCATACGTCGAAGGGTTCCAAAAAGCGCGTTGTGAACAGATCCGGCGGCTTGGCGTTTGGTGCGTCGGTGCGCTAAACCGCGCTGGCTATCGTTGCAGTTAGCTTATTTGATAGACCTATGGCGGTGGGCTGATTTCGTCGCGGCTTCACGCCGCAGGACTGCCTGCTTCGCAATCAAAACTTGCGCCGTTGCCCGTCGCACAGCTAAATGGCTGCAAGGTTGGTCTTCGTGATAAAATCAGTAAAAGAGAGGTTCTGCCGGGATTGCAGCGACCTCAACGAGGATTTCGGGGACGGAAACTGTGACGGTTCAATCGCCGATTGTCGAAACGCAAGCCGCCCGGCCGCCGGCACAGCGCTGGGGCCAACTGATCACCGGCGTATTGTGCATGGTGATGATCGCCAACCTGCAATATGGTTGGACGCTTTTCGTCAATCCGATCAATCAGAAATATCACTGGGGGACCGCCGCCATTCAGGTGGCCTTCAGCATCTTCATTGCCACCGAAACCTGGCTGGTGCCTATCGAGGGCTGGTTCGTCGATCGTTTCGGTCCGCGTATCGTGGTCGCGTTGGGCGGCCTCTTCGTCGCGTGCGCCTGGACCCTGAATTCGTTCGCTAGCTCGCTCTGGCAATTGTATGTCGCTGCTGCGCTCTCGGGCATCGGTGCGGGAGCGGTTTATGGCACTTGCGTCGGCAATGCGCTCAAGTGGTTTCCCGACCTGCGCGGTCTCGCGGCCGGCCTGACGGCCGCAGGGTTCGGCGCCGGCACGGCCGCGACCGTGGTCCCGATTCGGGAAGTGATTCTGGCGCATGGTTACCAATCAGCTTTTCTCTGGTTTGGGCTGGGGCAGGGACTCATCGTTGTGCTCCTGTCGCGGCTCTTGCGCGCGCCGCAACCCGGCGACACGCCGAAGCCGGCGGCGCGGCTGACGCATTCGCTGCGCGACTACGCGCCGTTCGAGATGCTGCGCTCGCCGGTCTTCTGGCTACTCTATCTGATGTTCGTCATGGTTGCAGCCTCAGGCTTGATGGCGACCGCGCAGGTTGCCCCCATCGCCAGGGACTTCGGGCTTGCCGATAAATCGGTGGACATGTTTTTCGTCACCGCCACCACGCTCAGCGCGGCGCTGGTGATCGACAATATCCTCAACGGTCTGGCGCGACCCTTCTTTGGCTGGGTTTCCGATATTATTGGCCGCGAGAACACCATGGCGATTGTGTTCACGCTGGGCGCTTGCGCTTATTGGAGCCTCAGCGCCTTCGGCCATGCGCCTTATATGTTCATATTGTTCGCGGGGCTGATCTTCTTCACCTGGGGTGAAATCTTTAGCCTGTTTCCCGCAATTGCGACCGACACCTACGGCTCGAAGTTTGCTACCGCCAATGCCGGACTGTTGTACACTGCCAAAGGCACGGCGGTGTGGGTCGTTCCGGTGGCAAGCCTGATCAAGAATTACACCGGCACTTGGCACTGGGTGTTCGTGATCTCCAGCATCATGAATCTGACGGTTGCATTGCTGGCTTTGTTCGTGCTCAAGCCGATGCGGCGCCGGATCACCAAGCAGGGGTGAAAGCTCACTAAGCTGTTGCGACAGCGCGACTTTTGCTATTCGTAAAAATCTGGAATAATGTATACCAGAGATGACCCCGAACACCGCCGTAACACGCCGTTTAGATTCGCCAGGGACTTCGGCGGATACGCTGGGTCGCCGGCCGACGCTCCCGCCGCTCGCCAGTCCGCAAAATTTCAAGCACCAAGCCTACGTCGCGCTCA
>JAGXAC010000252.1 GCA_019075925.1 Hyphomicrobiales bacterium
AGCATCTGACGCAAATAGGCGACGTTGGCGGCGGCCTCGTCGGGGGGCAGATCGGCGCGGGCGATCGACTGAGCTTCGGCGAAGCGGCCTTGCAGCCCGACGACCAGCGCAAGATTTTGCCGCACGCGCGGATCGGTCGGCTTTTGCGCCGCGGCGCGGCGTAATGTCTTCTCGGCACTCTTCAGGTTTTTCGACAGCGCGTAGGAAAGCCCGAGATTGGAGAGAACCGACGGCTCGTCGGGCGCGATCTTCAGCGCAGTGAGGTAATGGCGCTGGGCGTCGGCATGGCGTCCCATCTGATCGAGCACGGCGCCCTGCGCCGACAGGATGCGCCAGTCCGGCTGGTCGGGGCTATGCGCACGGTCGAGTACATCCAGCGCCTGTTCGTATTTTCCGGCTTCCGCCAAAGCGCGGCCATAGGCGCCGAGCACGGCCTTATCGTGGGGATGCTCGATCGACAGCCTTTCAAGGACGGCGACCGCTTGCGCCCGCTGGCCCTTGGCACGCAGGACTTGCGCGTAACGGAGCGCGACGTCGACTTTCGTCGGATCGGTCCGATATTGCTGACCGAGGATATCCTCGTCGCGTTGAAGTCCGTCGTTCGGAGGGTCAAGAGCGACCGCAGGCAAAGAGCCGGTCGTCTCGGCGGTTTGTGTCGTCTGGCATGCACCGGTGGTTATGGCCACAATGGCAAGGCATGCGGCCGAGGCCAGCAGCCGGGCAGGGCGGGTCCTCATCGTACCGGTCAGGCGCATTTCAATCGCTGCCAAAAGCAGGCGTCGTGACGGAGGCCGCGCCGCCGCCCTCGGTCAGCAATAGAATATTAACCCTAACGAGACGTTAACGGGGCAAGACCGCGGAACCCGGAGACTAGGCCGGCACCTTGGTGGCGATCGAGGGAATGCCGGCCAGATAGCTTGAAATGTCGCCTTTTGGGCGTTCACTCGCGATAGCGCGACCCTCGACCATGTAATGCACCGCCTCGGCGATATTGGTGGCGTGGTCGCCGATCCGCTCGATGTTCTTCGCGCAAAATAGATGATGGATGCACATTGAGATGGTGACGGGGTCTTCCATCGCATAGGTCAGCAGTTCGCGAAACAGCGACACATAGAGCGCATCGACTTCTTTGTCGGCCTGCCAGACTTTGACAGTGCTGCCCGGATTACGGTTGACGAAACTGTCGAGCACCGCCGCAAGCTGAGACACGACCAGCGCCGCCATGTGTTTGAGCCCGCGGATCAGGGTGCGCTGTGAGTTATCGCTGCTGACGGCGATGACGCGTTTGCCGATGTTTTTGGCCAAGTCGCCGATCCGCTCGAGATCGCCGGCAATGCGCAGCATCGCCACCAGCGCGCGCAGATCGACGGCCATCGGCTGACGCAGTGCGATGGTGGCGATCGCCTTCTCTTCAATTTGCCGCTGGAGGGCGTCGACGGCGGCGTCCGCACCGATAACCTGATGCGCCAGCGTTTCGTCTCGGCGCGCGAGCGCATCAATCGAGTCAGTGATCTGCTTTTGGGCGAAGCCGCCCATCTGCGCGACCATTTGAGTGAGCTTGATCAGATCGGTATCGAAGGCTCGGGCGGTATGCTCGGAGACGTTCATGTTGTTTTCCGCGATGCGCTGGAACTCTGCCGGGAATGTTGGCACGCCGCGGCGGCAACAGGCCGGGAACAAAACTAACCCAACGCCTTGATGATTCTACGATTCATGCGTGACGCTGCGATGACATTCCGCGAGCGCGCATGGCGAATGTCATCGTGTCCACCTGACGTGGGGTCTAGAATCAAAAATGATTCGGCAAGTGTGGTTCGCTGGGACTGAAAAAACCGGAATGGTTCGCATGGCCATGAAATGACGCCGTGGTTGGTCGATGCAACCGGCGCGGCGGGCCATTCTCACCACTGTGTGCTGGGTGCCACAGGCGGTCAAAATCATTCGGGATCGCGAAACCCGCGCCATTTCCTTGCCGGGCACGTTGTTGTGCGTGGTCGGCGTCCTGTTATGGCTGGTTTACGGATTGGCGATCGTAGACGCACCGCTGATCGGTTCGAGCTTAGTTACTTTTGCCATCACCGCGACCATCCTGGCGCTCAAAATCCGCCACGGCTGAAGGTTTTACGTCAGCACCCGCACCGGCGCGCCGTCGAGAAAGGCGCGGATGTCCTCGACCATTCCGGCATAAAACGCCCGGTAGTTCTGCGCGGTCACATAGCCGAGATGCGGCGAGAGCACGACATTGTCCAATCTGCGCAGCAGGTGATCGGCGGGCAGCGGTTCGACGTCGAAAACATCGAGACCGGCGCCGGCGATGCGCTTGTCGCGCAGTGCCGACAACATCGCCGCCTCTTCGACGATCGGCCCACGCGAGGTGTTGATCAAATAAGCGGTGTTCTTCATCAACCCGAACTCGCGTACGCCGACCAGGCCGCGCGTGCGATCCGACAACTGAACGTGAATCGAGACAAAATCGGCCCGGCGAAACAGCTCGTCGCGGCTTGCATAGGCGACGCCCGCCGCGGCGCACTTCTCCGGCGTCAGATTCTGGCTCCAGGCGATGACGGACATCTTGAAAGCACGGCCGATCTCGGCCATGCGCGAGCCGAGCTTGCCGAGGCCGAGCAGCGCCAGCGTCATCCCTTCGAGATCGAGCCCCATCGTGCTCTGCCACTGTGCGCCGGCTTTGAGCCGCGCGTTTTCGTAGCCGATGCGGCGGGCGAGTTCGAGCATCAAGCCGGTGGCGATCACGGCGGTGCCGCTGCCGAACGACGGCGTACCGCAAACGACGATGCCGCGTTCCTTCGCCGCCGCAAGGTCGATCGAGGCGTTGCGCATCCCGCTCGTGATCAGAAGTTTGAGCGCCGGTAGCGCTTCGATGACGTCGCGCGGGAAGACGGTGCGCTCGCGCATCGCGCAGACGACGGCAAAGTCCTTGAGCGCCGCTACAACCCGTCCGGAGCCGCCCAAATGCGCGTTGAAGACCTTGATCTCGACATCGCCGGCGACTTTCGACCAGTCGGCGGAGGAAAGCGCGACGTTCTGATAGTCGTCGAGGATCGCGCAGCGAAGAACCATAGAATCCGCCAAAAGTAACGGTGACCTAGGCGTCTCACGCCAAGCCGTGGATGACAAGCCGACATTCGCCACACGCTCGGCGGCAATCGCTTGACGTGAATGTCAAATCCAAGCCCGGATCACGACATCAGGCTGGAGGTCGGCGATCTCGCCGGGCGCGGCCGCATCGCTCTCGGCCGT
>JAGXAC010000068.1 GCA_019075925.1 Hyphomicrobiales bacterium
TACCGTAACGGTCGATGCCTTTTGGCCTTACGACAACTTATGCGAGTATGCGGCCGACTGGGCTTCCCGCGAGTAGCGCAAACGCATGACGAACCAGGCGGCGACCAAAGCGGTGGCCCTAAACGCAGAAAGTGTGCCGAAGGCGGCGGCCGTGGCGGTCCACGCCGGCCTATCGCTCCAGTCATGTCCCTTGCGTGCGGGCGATGACGACGTCCTGTCGATCGGCGAGGTCGCGCGCCGGTTCGGCGTCACCGTGCGCGCGCTTCGCTTCTACGAGTCGCGGCGGCTGATCGCGCCGCAGCGCCACGGCGCCATCAGGCTCTACCGCCGCGCCGATTGCGAGCGGTTGGGTCTTGTTTTGACCGGCCGACGGCTCGGTTTCACGCTCGCCGAGATCGGCGACTTGCTCAACCGGCCGGATGGTGCGGGCCTACGACTGACGCGGACGCAATGTGTGGCGCAAATCGATTTCCTGGAACGACAAAAACGCGGAATTGAGATCGCGATTTCCGAACTGCGTCAGATTTATACGTCGTTCTACCGGACGCTGATCGATCCCTCCGCTTAAGCCGCAGGACTAACGCCGGCCGCCCGCCTTTGGTCTTATCGTTGACGCAAATTGGCTACGTTATACCTTCCGGTCGCCGGTTTACCGGCAGGGGGAGGGCGATATGCCGACATACAAGGCACCTGTTGCCGATGTGATGTTCCTGTTGAACGATGTGTTCCACATCGAGCGTTACAACAATCTGCCGGGCTTTGCCGACGCCACACCCGATGTCCTCGAAGCCGTCCTCGGTGAAGCGGCGAAATTCTGCGAGGACGTGCTGACGCCGCTGAACCGGACCGGCGACAAGGAAGGCTGCAAGCGCGACGGCGACGGCTCGGTGACGACGCCGAGAGGATTCAAGGAAGCCTACAAGCAGTTGATCGAAGGCGGCTGGATCGGCGCCTCGGCGCCGGTTGAATTCGGCGGCCAGGGCCTGCCGATGGCGCTCACCCAATCGATCAGCGAATTTCTGTGCTCGTCGAACATGGCGTTCGCGATGTATCCGGGACTGACGCAGGGCGCCGCCGCGGCGATCTTCTTTCACGGCTCGCCGGAGCAGAAAGAGCTCTACCTTCCCAAGCTCGTCGCCGGTCAGTGGACCGGCACGATGAATCTGACCGAGCCGCAATGCGGCACCGATCTCGGGCTGGTGCGGACGCGGGCGTCGAAGCAGGACGACGGCTCCTATAAAATCACCGGCACCAAGATCTTCATCTCAGCCGGCGAGCATGATTTGGCGGAAAATATCGTCCACCTGGTGCTGGCGCGGATCGACGGCGCGCCGGAAGGCACCAAGGGAATCTCGCTGTTCATCGTGCCGAAATTCCTGCCCGACAAGAATGGCAAACCGGGTGCGCGCAACGCCGTCGCCTGCGGCTCGATCGAAGAGAAAATGGGCATCCACGCCAATTCCACCTGCGTGATGAATTACGACGGCGCAACCGGCTGGCTGGTCGGCGAAGCCAACCGCGGGCTGAACGCGATGTTCGTGATGATGAACGAAGCCCGGCTCGGCGTCGGCATGCAGGGTCTGGCGCTGTCCGAGGTGGCCTATCAGAACGCCGCCAACTACGCCAAGGAACGCCTGGCCGGCCGCGCTTTGACCGGCGCGAAATTCAAGGACAGGCCGGCCGATCCGATCATCGTGCACCCGGACGTACGCCGCATGCTGATGACGCTGCGGGCTTTCAACGAAGCTGCGCGCGCCCTGACCTTATGGACCGCGTTGCGGAGCGATGTTGCGCACCGTTCCGGCGACGCCAAGGAACGGCAGGCGGCCGACGATCACATGGGATTGATGACGCCGGTCATCAAAGGCGTGCTCACCGACCAGGGTTTCGCCAATACGGTGATGGCGCAGCAGGTATTCGGCGGCCACGGCTACATCGCCGAGCACGGCATGGAACAGTTCGTGCGCGATGCGCGGATCGCCATGATCTATGAGGGCGCCAACGGCATCCAGGCACTCGACCTGGTTGGGCGGAAACTTCCCAGGGACGGCGGCCGCGCCTTGCAGGCATTTTTTGCCGAGGTTTCCAGCTACATCAAAGAGCACGGCGCCGACGCCGAGCTCGCGCCCTACGTCAAACCGCTGGCGCAGGCGCTCGGCGAGCTGCAACAGGCGACGATGTGGTTCATGCAAAACGCGCTCAGCAATCCGGAGAATGCCGGCGCCGGCTCGACCGACTATATGCATCTGCTTGGACTGGTGGCGCTCGGTTACATGTGGTGCCTGATCGCGGAGGCCGCAAAAGCGAACGTCGCTTCCGGCAACGGCGCAAGCGACCGCATGGCGGCGAAGCTTGCCACCGGCCGTTTCTTTGCCGAGCGGATGCTGCCGGGCACCAGTCTTCACCTGGCACGCATCAAGGCCGGCGCCGCCAGCACCATGGCCTTGCCGATAGAGGCTTTTTAAGCCGCGGCTGTAATTCCCGGAATGTTGGATTATATCTGGGTGCGGTCTGATCGACGAACATCCGCTTGGCGGCAAACTTTTCCCGCTTGCCGCCCTCGCCCAGAGGGCCAGGAGACAACGCCATGCCCGACGCCTTTATCTACGATCACGTGCGCACACCCCGCGGCCGCGGCAAGATCGACGGCTCGCTGCACGAGGTGACCGCGCTCAATCTCGCCAGCCAGGCGCTCGGCGCGATCAAGGACCGCAACGACCTCGACCCCGCTCTGGTCGACGACGTGGTGATGGGCGTGGTCGATCCTGTCGGCGAGGCCGGCGGCGACATCGCGCGCGTTGCCGCGTTGCATGCCGGTTACGGCGACACCGTCGCCGGCGTGCAAATCAACCGGTTCTGCGCGTCCGGGCTCGACGCCGTCAACTTTGCAGCCGCGCAAATCATGTCCGGCCAGCAGGACATGGCGATCGGCGGCGGTGTCGAATCGATGAGCCGCGTCGGTATCGGGGCGTCCGGCGGCGCGTGGGCCGTCGACCCGAGCAGCGCGGTCGCCGAATATTTCATGCCGCAAGGCATCTCGGCCGATCTCATCGCCACCAAATACGGATTTTCGCGCGACGACGTAGACGCTTACGCGGTCGAAAGCCAGAAGCGCGCCGCGGCGGCGTGGAGCGACGGCCGCTTCGGCCGCTCGGTGATGAAGGTCAAGGACGTCAACGGCCTCACCATCCTGGACCGCGACGAGCACATGCGGCCGGACACCACCATGCAGTCACTGGGCTCGCTCAAGCCTTCTTTCGTGCAAATGGGCGAAATGGGCGGCTTCGACGCGGTGGCGGTGCAGAAGCATCCCGAGGTCGAGTTCGTCAATCACGTGCATCACGCCGGCAATTCGTCCGGCATCGTCGACGGCGCCGCCGCGGTTCTTCTCGGCAACGCCAAGCTGGGCAAGAAGGCCGGCCTGAAACCGCGGGCGCGGGTGAAGGCGTTTGCCAACATCGGCAGCGAGCCGGCGATCATGCTGACCGGGCCCGTAGACGTGACCAAAAAAGTCCTGAAGCGCGCCGGCATGACGCTCAACGACATCGATCTGTTCGAGCTCAACGAAGCGTTCGCGTCGGTGGTGCTGCGCTACATGCAGGCCTTCGGCATCGACCACAGCAAGATCAACGTCAACGGCGGCGCCATCGCGATGGGCCATCCGCTCGGCGCGACCGGCGCCATGATCCTCGGCACCGTGCTCGACGAGCTGGAGCGGCGCAATCTTTCGACCGCACTGGTCACGCTCTGTATCGGCGCCGGGATGGGAACCGCGACGATCATCGAGCGGGTGTAAACCTCATTCTCCTCGTACCGCGCAGCGGCGGAAAGAGGGAGAGCAGGATCGCATGCCGAAGATCGACATCGCCAAGCTGCCAGTCGACAGCCGCTCGAATTATCCGGAACCGTTCAACCGCGCGGTGGCGGGCCGCTCGCGCAAGCGGCTCGGCAATGCCGCCGGGCTCGACCAATTCGGCGTCAACCTGACGACGCTCAAGCCCAATGCCGCCTCGGCGCTGCGTCACTGGCACCAGAACGAAGATGAACTGGTGTACGTCCTTGAAGGCGAACTTGTGCTGATCGAGGACGGCGGCGAGACATTGCTCAAAGCGGGCGATGCCGCCGGCTTCAAAGCCAACACCCGGAACGGACATCATCTGGTCAACCGGTCCACCCGCGACGCGGTCTATTTGGAAATCGGCACACGCGCGACGCATGAGCGCGCCGAATATCCCGACATCGACATGCGGATGGTCCGCGACGACAGCGGCTTTCGCTACCTCCACAAGGATGGCACGCCGTATCCGAAATAATTTATTCCTCTCCCGCCGGGGCGAGGCGACAAATGCACGGGAGCTTCCGTATGACGTATCAGAATTTTTCCTTCGACATCGATGGCGATGGCATCGCGCTTGTTACCTGGGCCATGCCCGGACGTTCGATGAACGTCATCGACGCCAAAGTTATGGAGGAGCTTGCCGCGATCGTCGAGCGCGTTGCCGGCGAGGCCGCCATCAAAGGCGCAGTGCTCACCTCCGGCAAAGACGCCTTCTGCGCCGGCGCCGATCTGACCATGCTGGAAACCCAAAGCCGCGCCTTTGCGGACATCCTGCAATCGCAAGGCGAGGAAGCGGCCAACAAGAAATTGTTCGAGGAGAGCCGCAAGCTGTCGCAAATCGCCCGCCGCATCGAGACCTGCGGCAAGCCGTGGGTTGCTGCGCTCAACGGCACCGCCATGGGCGGCGGCTTCGAGCTGGCACTTGCCTGCCATCACCGCATTGCCTCGGAAAACGACAAAACCCGGCTTGGATTGCCTGAGATCAAAGTCGGATTGTTTCCCGGCGGCGGCGGCACACAGCGGATCGCCCGCATGTTGGCGCCGGCCGATGCCCTGCAATTTCTGCTCAAGGGCGACCAGCTTCGGCTTGCGCGCGCCAAGGCGATGAAGCTCGTCGACGAAATCGTGCCGCCGGCCGAGCTGGTGGCAAAATCGAAAGCCTGGATCAAAGCCGGCGGCACGGCGAAAGCGCCGTGGGATGTCGAGGGTTTCCGGCTGCCGGGCGGATTGGTTTATTCGAAAGCCGGTATGATGATATTTCCGCCGGCCAATGCGCTGTACCGGCGCGAGACCTACGACAATTATCCGGCTGCCCGCGCCATCATGCAGGTCGTCTACGAGGGCCTGCAACTGCCGATGGACCAGGCGCTGCGGGTCGAGTCGCGTTACTTCGCCAAGATCCTGCGTTCGCCGGAAGCCGCCGCGATGATCCGCTCGCTGTTCGTCTCGATGCAGGAGTTGAACAAAGGCGCGCGCCGGCCCGCCGAGGTGCCGCAAAGGCCGATCAGGAAGATCGGCGTACTGGGCGCCGGCTTCATGGGTGCCGGCGTCGCCTATGTCAGCGCCCAGGCTGGCATCGAGGTCGTCCTCATCGACCGCGACCAGGAAAGCGCCGACAAGGGCAAAGCCCATTCGCAGAAACTGATCACCGACCAGATCAATCGCGGCCGCGCCACCGCTGCCGACCGCGACGCGCTGTTGGCGCGCATCACGGCGACGCCGGACTATGCGGCGCTGAAAGACGTCGACCTCGTTATCGAAGCGGTGTTCGAGGACCGCGCGGTCAAGGAAGAAGCGATCGCCAAGGCGCAAGCGGTGATCGGCAAGGACGCCATCTTCGGCTCCAACACCTCGACGCTGCCGATTACTTCACTGGCGAAATCGTTCCGCGATCCGGCGAAATTCGTCGGCGTGCATTTCTTCTCGCCGGTCGATCGGATGATGCTGGTCGAGGTTATTTTGGGCAAGAGAACCGGCGATGCCGCGGTCGCGGTCGCGCTCGATTACGTGCGCGCTATCCGCAAGACGCCGATCGTCGTCAACGACTCGCGCGGCTTCTACACCTCGCGCGTGGTCGGCACCTATATCCGCGAAGGCCATCTGATGCTGGCCGAGGGCGTGCCGGCGGCGATGATCGAGAATGTCGGACGCATGGCCGGCATGCCGGTCGGTCCGCTGTCGCTCAACGACGAGGTCGCCGTCGATCTGGCCTGGAAGATTCTCAAGGCCACCGAAGCCGATCTCGGACCGAAGGCGATCGACGAGCGGCAAAAAGCGCTGCTGCAGGAGATGGTGGAGAAACGCGGACGCTACGGCCGCAAGAACGGCAAGGGCTTTTACGACTATCCGCAGAGCGGGCCGAAACGGTTGTGGCCAGGCCTTGCCGACCTGCAACCGGCCAAACTTGATCCCGACACCATCGACGTTGCCGAACTCAAGGCCCGACTGTTGGCGATTCAAGCGCTGGAAACCGCCCGCTGCGTGGAAGAAGACGTCATCACCGACGTCCGCGAGGCCGACGTCGGCTCGATTCTGGGTTTCGGCTATGCGCCGTTCACCGGCGGCACCCTCTCCTATATCGACGGGATGGGGACCAAGGCCTTCGTCGATCTGTGCAGCAAGCTCGCGAAGAAGTACGGCAACCGGTTCAAGCCGAACAAGCTTCTGCGCGATATGGCCAAAACCGGTGAAAGCTTCTATCACCGCTTCCCGCCGGAAAAGCGCAAGGCCGCGTGACGCCGACACCCGTTTCTTTAGATCCCCGGCGCACACAATCTCATGGCGCGTGACCAGGTCGATATGACGCCGATCGAGCGGCGCGACGAGCTTGTGGCCTGGGTTGCCCAGGGCGGCAAGCCGAAGTCACAATTCCGCATCGGTACCGAGCACGAAAAATTCGCGTTCACGCTCGAAGGCCACCAGCCGGTGCCTTACGAAGGCCAGCGCGGCATTCGCGCCCTGCTCGAAGGCATGGAACTCTTGCTCGGCTGGCAGCCGATCATGGAGGGCGGCAACGTCATCGGCCTATTCGACGTGACCGGCGGCGGCGCCATTTCGCTCGAGCCCGGCGGCCAGTTCGAGTTGTCCGGCGCGCAAGTCGAGACCGTGCATCAGACTTCGAGCGAATTGATGGCGCATCTCGCGCAGGTTCGCGAGGTCGCGCAACCGCTGCATATCGGTTTTCTCGGCATCGGCATGACGCCGGACTGGTCGCGCCGGCAAATGCCGAAAATGCCGAAGGGCCGCTACAAGATCATGACCGCCTACATGCCGAAGGTCGGCAGGCTCGGCCTCGATATGATGTATCGCACCTGCACGGTGCAGACCAACCTCGACTTCCATTCGGAAGCCGACATGGTCAAGAAGTTGCGGGTGTCGATCGCGTTGCAGCCGGTGGCAACCGCGCTGTTTGCCAATTCTCCGTTCACCGAAGGACGCCCGAACGGCTTTCTCTCCTTCCGCGCCGAAATCTGGCGCGACACCGATGCCGACCGCACCGGCATGCTGCCGTGGGTGTTCGAACCCGGCATGGGATACGAGCGCTGGGTCGATTATGCGCTCGACGTGCCGATGTATTTCGTCAAGCATGGCGACGACTATGTCGACGTCGTCGGACAATCGTTCCGCGATCTGATGGCCGGCAAGCTGCCCGGGATGCCGGGCGAGCTGGCGACCATCTCCGACTGGGCAAACCACGTCTCGACGATTTTCCCCGAGGTCCGGCTCAAGCGTTATCTGGAAATGCGCGGCGCCGATTGCGGATCGACCGCCAACCTCTTGGCGCTGCCGGCCTTGTGGGCCGGTATTCTCTACGACGATGTCAGTCTGGATGCCGCCTGGGACCTGGTGAAAGGCTGGAGCGCCGCCGACCGCCAGCAGCTCCGGGACGACGTGCCGAAACTGGCGCTCGCCGCTTCCGTACGCGGCCGCACCGTGTTCGAGATCGCGACCGACATGCTCAAGCTTGCGCGCAAGGGTCTCGCCCGGCGCAAGCGCTTCGATATCGAAGGACGCGACGAGACGCGTTATCTCGAAGTGCTGGAGGACCGGCTTGCGCGCGCCACCACACCGGCGCAGGAGCTGTTGGAAAAATTCAACGGACCGTGGGCCGGTTCGGTCGACCCGATCTATACGCAAGAGGCGTATTGAAACGACGCGCCATCCGCTCATTCCCGCGCAAGCGCAAATCCGGAAAAACCAACGCATCCGGCTCTCCGCTTTCGCGAAGACGAGCGGAATGAACTTCGCCTACTGCAATCCGTAGAGCGCTTTGGCGTCGGCAAGCGCCCGCTCGCATGCTGCCGCATCGCCGGCGGCATCGGCGGCGCGTGCCCGCTCGATCGCCGCCGCAGCCGCGTCGCGCGCCTTCGTCTCGGCGCCGTCCACCGAGCTTGGCGTCGGCTGATGGTGCAGTTGCGCGCCGACCGACTGCGGACCGCTTGGCGCGCCGACTTGGCCGGGATCGCCCGCCGCTTGCGCCTGATGGATTCGCCGTTCGGTCTGGTCGATGTCGGCGGTGCACGGTCCGGCCCGCGCGACGACCCAACCCGCCGACAAGGCAACCGTGGCAACCGCAAACGTCATTAAATATCGGCTCATGACCGGCTCCCGATCAAAAACCCGGCTATCAATACCGCACCATCCGGAAAAGCCGATGCCCGGCTTTTCCGAAAACGATCATGCGCGACCAATAATCTAGTCCGCCGCCGGGCCGGCGAGAAGGGGTCGGCGCGTGGCCATCCGTTCCGTGACCGCAGGCTATTCGGCGGCGATCCGCACCGGTCCGGCCGGCGACCGATCAGTTCGATCAAGTCCTGCTCGTCGAGCGTCTCCTTTTCCAGGAGCTTATGGGCGCTGCGTTCGAGCGTATCGCGTTTGTCGTGCAGGATATTCAGCGTCCGATCCATCGCCACTTGCACGATGTCGCGCACTTCCTTGTCGATGGCAGCAGCCGTCTCCTCGGCGTATTCCTCCTCGCGTTGCGGCATCGGCAGCGGCAGGTTCGGCCCGGTGAGAAAATTGCGCGGATCGCGGTCGTAGGCGACGCTGCCGAGCTTTACCGACATGCCGTAGCGCGCGACCATCGAGCGGGCGATATCGGTGATCCGGCGCAAATCGTCGGCGGCGCCGGTGGACAGATGGCCGAATAAGGCGCGTCGTCCACGGCAATCGGTGACAACAAGTCAATGTTTTTGTGACGAGGCGGCCATCAAATTCACGTTTTCTCGATGAATCCCTGGTGTCGTCGGCTCATGGCGGAATTCCTCACCCATATTCGGGTCTCGGCGCTGGCGGCGGCAGCGGCATTCGCGCTCACTGCCTGTACCGCCGGCACGTTCATGACCGAGGACGAGCAACCGAAGGGCCCCGATCCGGCATTTGCACGCCGGGTAGTCACCTACCCTTCGCCCGAACCCGCCGGCACCATCATCGTCGATCCGGGAGCCCACTACCTCTACCGCATCCAGGGCGACGGCACGGCGATCCGCTACGGCGTCGGCGTCGGCGCCGAGGGCTTTGTCTGGAACGGTTTGGCCGTCATCCACACCAAGCAGGAATGGCCCGACTGGTATCCGCCGGCGGAGATGCTGGCGCGCAAGCCGGATCTGCGCGAGCACATGACGCAATTGCAAAGCGGGCTCGGCATGAAAGGCGGCCCCGACAATCCGCTCGGCGCACGGGCGATGTATCTATGGCAGAACAACAAGGACACGCTCTACCGCCTGCATGGCACCAACGATCCATCGACCATCGGCCACAACGTCTCCTCCGGCTGCATCCGCCTGACCAACGACGACATCACCGACCTCTACAATCGCACCGCGGTCGGTACCAAGGTCATCGTTCTGGCCACGGCCGGCCCGCCGCCGCCGGCCGCGCAATAGCTGCCGCATCGACAATGCCGGACAACAATGGTCCGGCAGGCGTCGGCATTGGCGTGTTTCGGAACTCGGCGAATTGCGCCGGCATGCTACCGGAACCTGAAATAAAAAGCTGCAAACACAAGAACTATGCCGATATTCACCGTCAGCCGTTCCCAAAATCGGCTTCTGAAAAACGCAACATCCACGGCGACTATAACTGCCGCCATGATCGCCACGTAGAGTATCACTGCTATCCGTCTTTCCATTTGGTCCATTTGGTCATGTCGGCGACGAAGCTGCGACGTCGTCGTCGTCCCGACGGACAGAATCTGGACCGCCGACCCGTTCGCGTCCAGCCCCGATTATCATCTCGCCGAGGCGCGCGTCGGGTGTTGGCGAACCGACGTGAGGCGAAGTGAGTTTTCACGACGCTGGCGTGAGCGCTTTGTCAGCTGCACCGCAGGCTTTTGCAGTTAATTCAAAACCGGCGAACAACTTTAGGCGATGGTTTCGGCTTCCTTTAACGATACTAACGACTAGGAAATCGAATCGTGGACCGACTGCTCCGCTTTTAACGGACCCGCAATGGGCCAGGCGGTAAATAATCGGCTCATGGACAGAATTTTGGCTCCGGATCCTAACGCGGTGCGCCCCGCGCGGCCCGAACCGATCGGTCGCGTTGTCGGCATCAGCGGCTCGCAAGCCACCGTCGAGCTTGCGCCCCGCGCAAGCGGCGACGATCAGCCGACCGTCGGCA
Source organism: Hyphomicrobiales bacterium (assembly GCA_019075925.1). Classification (GTDB taxonomy): domain Bacteria; phylum Pseudomonadota; class Alphaproteobacteria; order Rhizobiales; family Xanthobacteraceae; genus BOG-931. The sequence goes on from JAGXAC010000068.1 coordinate 10,460, forward strand.
AGTTCATGGGGCTGAAGACCAACAAGGCGGTGATCATCGGGCTGATCACCAACATCGCCGAGGAGACGCTCGCCGCCGGCACCGGCGCGCAGTCATATCGCAAGGCGGCGCGGCTCGACTTGATCGGCGAGATACGCGCCAACGAGAAGGCGGAGTTATCCTTTCAGCGCGGCTTTTCCGAATATCCAAACATCGGCGACGCCACCATCATGCTCACCGACGGCATGTTGCGGGTGGTGTATGGAGCGGCCGACGCCAATCGCGCCCATATCGGACAGTTACAGCAAAATCCCGGCATCAACGTCCACATCGACATCGATCATCTCACCAGCCGGCACTTCGCGGTCCTTGGCGCGACCGGCGTCGGCAAATCGAGCGGCGTTGCGGTCGTTCTCCGAAAGATACTCGACAGCCGGCCGAACCTGCGCATCTTTCTGATCGACCCGCACAACGAATACGGCAACTGCTTTGGCGACAAGGCGCAAGTGCTCACGCCGCGAAACCTGAGGCTGCCGTTCTGGCTGTTCAACTTCGAAGAAATCGTCGACGTGCTGTTCGGCGAGCGATCCGGCGTGGTCGATGAGATCGAAATCCTCTCGGAGCTCATTCCGCTGGCCAAGGGAGCTTATCTGCAATACCGCGCCGGCGGCGGCGATCGCATGATCAGCCGCAAGCGCGATTCGCGCGACTCCGGCTTTACCGCCGACACGCCGGTGCCCTACCGCATCGAGGATCTGGTCGGCTTGCTCGACGAACGCATGGGCAAGCTGGAAAATCGTTCCTCGCGCATGATCTATCACAAGCTGATCTCGCGCATTCAGACCTTCCGCAACAATCCGCGCTACGGCTTCATGTTCGAGAACGCCAATATCGGCGGCGACACGATGGCCGAGATTCTCTGTCAGCTGTTTCGGCTGCCGCCGCAGGGCAAGCCGATGACGGTGATGGGGCTTGCCGGTTTCCCGGCGGAAGTCGTCGACTCGGTGGTGTCGGTGCTCTGCCGCATGGCTTTCGATTTCGGCCTGTGGAGTGACGGCGTGGCGCCGCTGCTGTTCGTCTGCGAGGAAGCCCACCGCTACGCCTCGGCCGATCGCAATGTCGGCTTCGGTCCAACCCGGCGCGCGATCTCGCGGATCGCCAAGGAAGGCCGCAAATACGGCGTCTATCTCGGACTGATTTCGCAGCGGCCGGCCGAGATCGATGCGACGATCCTTTCGCAATGCTCGACGCTATTTGTGATGCGGCTGTCGAACGACCGCGACCAGGAGCTGATCCGTTCGGCGGTATCGGAAGCAGCCGCCAACTTGTTGTCGTTCATTCCATCGCTCGGCATCCGGGAGGCATTCACCTTCGGCGCCGGCGTAGCACTCCCGACTTGCATGCGTGATCGGCCGCTGGCGCAATGCCAGCATGAGCTATCGCATGAGCGAGACCGATGCCGGCGACTATGACGCGCCGCTCGACCCACCGCCGTTGCAGCCGGCCGCACCGGCTTCACCGCTACAATCCCCGGCGCGCACCGAAATGCTGCGCGCAAGTTCGACCATTTTGAAGAAGCCGCTGATCGCCGATGCGCCGGGCGGTTCGCCGGACCCGGTCCACCGGCCGGTCCGCTGACGCGACATCCGTTTCGTCCGCACGGCGCCGGGCTGAAGCCTTAAATTGCGAGCCTTAAATCGCGACCTTGCGCAAGAAGCCGTCCACGCTGCTGCGCAAATCTTCGGCGGCATTCTCGACCGCCCGCGACGCCGCCAACACGGTGTCGGCGGACGCATGCATGTCGGCGATCGTTCCGGAGACGCGTTGCAGCACCGCCACCACCGACTTCGTTCCGCTCGCCGCTGCGGCGACGCCGGTCGCGATCTCGCGGGTCGCCGCGTTCTGTTCCTCGACCGACGTGGCGATGGCGCCGGTGAATTGCTGGATCTCCTGCATGCGCTTGGCGATGTTGCCGATGGCGCCGACGGCGCTTTGGGTCGAGGACTGCACCGCCGCGATTTGCGCGGCGATATCGTCGGTCGCCCGGCCGGTCTGCACGGCCAGCGCTTTGACCTCGGAGGCGACAACAGCGAAGCCCCGGCCGGCCGCACCCGCGCGCGCCGCCTCGATGGTGGCGTTGAGCGCCAGCAGATTGGTCTGTCCCGCCACGCTCTGAATGAGTTTCACCACGTCGTCGATTTTCTTCGCCGCGTGCGCCAGGCCGGCGATTTCCTCGTTGGTCGATTGCGTTTCGTCGGCAACCGACTGCACCACGTCGGCGGCGCGCAAAAGCTGCTGGTTGATTTCGGCGATCGAACTTCCCAATTGCTCCGCCGCGGCGGCGGCAATCTCGACGCTACCGAACGCCTCGTTCGAGGTCTCGACCGCGCCAGCGGTATGCGCTGTCGTTTCCCGCGAGGTGGCCGACAGCGCGGTCGCCGTCGCTTTCATGGCGGCGACGCTGGCGCCGACGGTCTGCAACACGCCCTCGAGGCTTTCGCGAAACCAGGCAATCGCCTCCTCGACCACCGCGCGGCGCGCTTCCTGGTCGCTGAGCAGCGCGTTCTTTCGTTCCGCGGCGCGGCGCTCGGTAATGTCGTCGTGGGTGCCGACCCAATAGTGCGAGCCCGGGATGGCGCGGTTAACCACCGAAATGGCGCGGCCGTCGGACGCTTCGCTCACGAAGTGTACGATCTTGCCGGCCGCCATGCTGGTGAGAAGCTCGGCACAATATTTTTCGGGTTCGAAGTCGAGGCTGCCGGTCTTGGCGCGCTCGCGGACGATGTCGATCAGCGCGGCGCCGGGCTTCACCACCGCCGGCGAGAGCTCGTACATGCTTAGATAGCGTTCGTTGCAGACGATCAGGCGGCCCTTGGCGTCGAACAACACGACGCCCTGGGTCATGTTGTTAAGCGTGAGTTCGAGCAGGCGGCGCTTGCCACCGCGCCAGCCGGCCGCCCATTGCCTGAAGCCTTCGAGGACCCGCACCATCGTGACCCGTGCTCGGCCGCGTCTCTCCTCGCTTGGTAGCCAATGACGATTTACGCTTCGTTAAGAACCTCAAATGCTCATGCCGCCGTCCACCATCAGCAGGCTGCCGGTGGTGAAGCTCGACGCATCGGAAGCGAGGAACAGGACCGAACGCGCCACTTCGTCCGGCCGCACGTGCCGATGCAGCGGAATAATCTCGTTGAAGAACTGGGTGCCGTCGCGCCCGATCACCTGGCCGAGTTTCTGCTCCACGTTGAGCTGAAATTGATTGTCGACCGGACCGGGATGCAGCGTGTTGACGCGGATGTTGCGGCCGGCAAGCTCCTTGGCGAGTACCCGCATCAGCCCGACCTGCGCGTGCTTGGCGGTGATGTAGCCGTAAACGCCGGGATCGCCGGTCACGCCGGCGACGCTTGAGGTGATGATGATGGAGCCGCCGTCGTTCATCTGCGGCACCGCATGCTTGGCGCAGAGAAACGCGCCCTTGACGTGCACCGCCAGTACCGCGTCGAAAACATCTTCCGGATACTCGTTGACCGGTGCCACCGCGCCGAAATTGCCCGCGTTGCTGAACAGTACGTCGATCTTGCCGAAGTTTTGCACCGTGCGCGCGACGAGATTCTTGACCTGATCCGACTTGGTCACGTCGGTCTTGCACCATGCAAGCCGCGCAGCATCGGCACCGGCGGCAATTTGCGCGAGCGCCGCCTCGTCGAGATCGCTGATCATCACCTTTGCTCCCTCTTGAAGCAAAAGCTTCGCCGCCGCCGCGCCGATCGAGCCGGCGCCGCCGGTAATCACGCACACTTTGCCCTGCATCTGATTTGGCATGAGGTCCTCTCCGGTGGTTGCGGAACCTACATGGCCGCCGTGTGGCCGGGCAAGGCGCGCAGATCGCACTTGGAGTCCGTTTTGCGGCGATGCTATGAACAGGAAACCACGCACGCGGCGCTCTGCCGGGAGGACATCATGCACAAGATCGCCATCGACGAAGCCATCGTCGCGCAGGTCAAAACGCAACGCGGCAAGCTCAATCGCTATGACCATCTGGTCGGGCCGAAGACCGCGCTGGTGGTCATCGATATGCAAAACGCCTTCATGCTGCCGGGCATGCCGGTGGAGGTGCCGGCCGCGCGCGACATCGTCCCTAACGTCAACAGGCTCGCCGCCGCCACCCGCGCCGGCGGCGGCAAGGTGGTCTGGGTCAAGATGTGCCTCGAAGGCCAGACCGAAGTCTGGCGGGTGTTCTTCGATGGCGACCCGAGGCGCGGGACTCTGGCGGAACTCACGCCCGGCGCCCGCGGCTTTGAGTTGCACGCCGACCTCGACGTGCGGCCCGAGGATACGACCGTCGTCAAACGTCGTTATAGCGCGTTCATTCAAGGCTCGTCCGACATCGACCGGCAACTCCGCGCCGCCGGCATCGACACCGTGATCATCGTCGGCACGCTGACCAATGTCTGCTGCGAATCGTCGGCGCGCGACGCCATGATGCTCAATTATCGGCTGCTATTCGTGTCCGACGCCAATGCGGCGCTGACCGACGGCGAGCACAACGCGACACTGGGTTCGATCCTGCGCGTATTCGGCGACGTCGCGACCACAAGCGAAGCGGTCGCGCTCCTCTCGGCCAAAAGCGGCGAGCAGGCGGCCTGAAGCGTATCGGCTATCGGACCGGAAAACGACCATGACCAAATGGCAATACACCAAGGGATTGCATGACATCGGCCGCGGCTGCTTCGCCTATTTGCAGCCCGACGGTTCATGGGGCTGGAGCAATGCCGGACTCGTCACCGACGGCGACCAGACGCTGCTGGTCGATACGCTGTTCGACTTGCCGCTGACTGCAGCCATGCTCGAGACCGTGCGCGACGCGGTGCCGGCCGCGCGCAACATCAAGAAGCTCGTCAATACTCACGCCAACGGCGACCACACCTTCGGCAACCAACTGGTCGAGGGCGCCGAGATCATCGCCTGCCGCGAGTGTGCCGACGAATACGGCGAATGGGCGCCCTCACAATTCGGCGCCTTCGCCGCAAACTGGAAGCAGCTCGGCGAAGGCGGTGCGTTTTTCCACGAAGTCATGGGCAGCGTGTTCGATTGGCGCGGCCTGGTCGATACCCCGCCGACCAAAGTGTTCGACAAGACCATGGAGCTTGCCGTCGGCGGCAAGCGCCTGACGCTGACCCATCTCGGCACCGCGCATACCCGCGGCGACATCCTGGTGCACATTCCCGGCGACCGCATCCTCTATACCGGCGATCTTTTGTTTGTCGGCGGCCATCCGGTGATCTGGGAAGGCCCGATCGGCAACTGGATCGGGATTTGCGATCACATCCTCGGGCTCGATGTCGATGTCATCGTGCCCGGCCACGGACCGATTGCGGAAAAGGCGCAGGTGCGCGAATTCAAGGCCTATCTCGAATACATCGCGCAAGAAGCACGGCGGCATTTCGACAACGGCGTACCGGCCGATGTCGCCGCGCAGAAAATATCGCTCGACCGTTTCGCGTCATGGCTCGATCCCGAACGCATGATCATCAACGTCGCCTCGCTCTATCGCGAATTTTCCGGATCGAAAGCGCCGCTCAATCGGCTGGAATTGTTTACGCATATGAAGCACTGGCGCGACCGCGCCGCGCATCATCACGGTCACCCGCACTGAACCGATCCGATGTAAAGCCCGCGCCGCAGCGCGGGCTTTACGATCCAGACGGAAGGATTTTTAGCCGCCGTTGCTGCCGTGATAGTCCGGCAAGCCTTCGCGCCAGGTCGCGTCGCTGTGGAAGGTGTAGCAGCGATGCGAAATGGCGCCGACAATTCGGCATTGACTGTCGGCGAACTCATCGGCGAACGCAGCCGAGAGCAGCGGCACCGCCAGCGCGGCAACAAATCCCGCGGTCAAGATTGACTTGTGATTCAAGAAAGACTTGCGAATGTTGAGCGGCATGGGGACG
>JAGXAC010000253.1 GCA_019075925.1 Hyphomicrobiales bacterium
AGGCGTCGCCGCCGAGACCGGCAAAATCCTGGGCGAAACTGACAAGGAGGCCGTTGGTCGGATGCTTGTTGTTGTCGAGCGTATTGTAAGTCAGGCCATAGCCGGCGAGCGACGTGAGAGAGCCGCCCTGCGCAGACTCGAACCGAACCGGCAGCGAGGATTCATACAGCGAATAAGTATAGCCGCCAGAACTCGTGTAAAGGCAGTTGGATTGCGCGGCGGCGGGGTTGTATCCCGGATAGGCTGTCGCCAAAACGCCCGCTGCGGTTGCCGCGGCGATGGCGTTCGGACTCGGAAACATGGTCGTAAAATTTGGATTGCTGTTGGAGCAATCGCTCAATTGGCCGGACAATTCAATCGACTGCCAATACACTGAATAGCGAGCCTGCAGGCTCAGATCCTCCCGCAGCGGAATGCCGGCCTTGAGGTTGGCGCCGATATTCTCGGTGCCATAGGACAGGTACGGGCTCGCCAGCGACTGGCGCGCAAACAGGTCGATGCCGCCGGACAGCCGCTGATCCAGCAAATACGGATCGACAAAATTCAATTCCAGGCCGCGAATGTATTGGCCGGCCGTGGCTGACGCCCTTGCATAATAGCCGGCGCCGAACAGGTTACGCTCGGAAATCGACACCTGCGCCATAAACCCGTCCGCCGTTGAATAACCGCCCATGACGGAAAAATCGCCGGTCGATTGTTCCTCGACGTCGACATTGATCACCACACGGTCGGGCGCCGAGCCCGGCTCGTTGGTGATTTTCACGTTTTTGAAAAAGTTCAAGTTCTTGATGCGCCGCTCGGCGCGATCGATCAAAGCGCGGTTGTACGGGTCACCTTCTGAAATATCGAACTCGCGCCGGATCACATAGTCACGGGTGCGGGTGTTGCCGCGGATATTGATGCGTTCGATATACGCGCGCGCTCCTTCATCGACCACGAATACGATGTTGATCGTACGGGTTTGCGCATTGCGATCCCCGCGCGGCCGTACCGCAGCGAAAGGATAGCCATGCTTGGTGATTTCGACGGTCAGATCCTCCACCGTCTTCTCAACCGCATCGCCGTTATAAACTTGCCCCGGATGCATCCGCAGTGCGAATTTCACCGACTGCGGATCGACGGCGCGGATGTTGGACTGAATATCCACCGTACCGAAGTGATAGAGCGCCCCTTCCTCGATTGTGAAGGTGATGATGAAGCCCTTCTGCGCCGGATCGTACTCCCCCGTGGCGGACACGACCTGCACGTCGGCATAGCCATGGCTCAAGTAGAAACGTCGGATCAGATCGCGGTCGGCTTCGATCCGGTCCGGATCGTAAACGTCGGTGGTTTGCAGAAAGCTCAGAATGTTCGATGTGGAGGTCTTGATCACCTCCTTCAGGCGTGAGGATGAGTAGGCGTGGTTGCCGACAAAATTGATCGCCTTAACGCCGGTCTTTTCGCCCTCCTTGATTTCGAAAATCAGATCGACGCGATTGTTCGGCCGCTCGATGATTTTCGGAACGACCTGAACGTCAAATCGCCCGTTGCGATGGTACACCTCGATGATGCGCTGGACGTCGGCCTGCACGGTCGCGCGTGACAAAGTTCCGCGCGCCTTCGACTGGATTTCCTGCAGGAGCTGTTCGTCCTTGATCTTGTTGTTGCCTTCGAACGCTATGCGGTCGATGACCGCGGCTTCCACCACCGTTACGACCAACTTGCCGCCCGATTGCGAAATGCGGATGTCCTGAAACAGCCCGGACGCATAAAGCGCCTTGAGCGCGCTATCGATCTTGGCGGCATCAATGCGTTCGCCGGGCCCCACTCTGAAGTAGGAGCGGATGGTATCGGCTTCGACGCGGCGGTTGCCTTCCACCACGATGGAAGTCACAGCCGCGCTTCCTGGCGCAGTCTGCGCCAGCACGGCCCGTGACCCGACGCCCGATACCAAGGCGAGGAGCAAGCCGGCCACGACAAGCCCTCGTCTTACCCAAACACACATCTTCATTCGCAACAGCGCCCTTACTATTTCCGTGGCCGCCCCCAGGGCGGATTGCTCGCAGTCTCCCTCAGTTTACGTCTCTAACCCATTCAATTTACGTCTCTAACCCGTGGCAATTCTCGCCGAGATGATTCGGCCCTGATCGGCTCTGGCCCCATGGAAAGTGCCGCTTTTCGTGGCCGCTTCAGGAGGTCGTTAGATGAACAATGTCATTAAAAGTTGCAAATATCATCAACATCAAGACGATCGCGAGGCCGATGCGAAAGCCTACTTCCTGGGCCTTTTCAGAGAGCGGTCGGCCTCGAACCCCCTCGATGAGGTAGAACAAAAGGTGACCGCCGTCGAGCAGGGGGATCGGGAAAAGGTTTAAGAGCCCGATTGAAATCGACAGGACTGCGGCAAGCTGGATAAGCGGAACGAAGCCGAAGCTTGCGACCTGACCCGACATTTGCGCGATGCGGATCGGGCCGCCGAGTTGATTGGCTGCTTCCCGGCCTGCAATGACGCCGCCGATATAGCGCATTGTTCGGTCGATGACCGACCAGGTTTCCTCGACGCTCATCGATAGCGCGCGCGCCGGATCGACCGGATGCAGCTTTAAATCTTCCGGCGCCATGGAACGGCTGATGCCGAGAATGCCGACGCGCTCCGTGTTGCCGAAGTTGTCCTTGATCTGCTTGAGCGCCGGCGTAGCGTGCAACACGGTACGGACGCCGTTACGATCGACGGTAATCGTGAGCGTCTCGCCGGCGCTGACGCTGACTACTCGTTGCATCTCGGCGAAGTTATCGATGGCGTGTCCGTTGATCGCGACCACAAGATCGCCCGGCTTGAAGCCGGCTTCCGCCGCGGCGCTGCCAGCCTGCACGGCATCGACGCGCGCACTCATGATCGGCTTGCCATAAAGGACGAACACTGCCGTAAAGATCACGATCGCCAGCACAAAGTTCGCGAGCGGTCCGCCGACGACGATCGCCGCCCGCTTCCAGAGCGGCTGGAAGATGAAGCTTTGCGACCGTTCTTGCGCGTCCATTCCGGCGAGGCGGTTTGTGTCCGGCGTGCTGGCAGCGTTCTCGTCACCAAAAAACTTGACGAAACCACCAAGCGGAATAGCGGAGATTTTCCACCGTGTACCGTGGCGGTCGTTGAAGCCGACGATTTCCGGCCCAAAGCCGATCGAGAACACCAGAATGCGTACCCCGCACCAACGCGCGACTAGAAAATGGCCGAGTTCGTGGAAAAACACGACA
>JAGXAC010000254.1 GCA_019075925.1 Hyphomicrobiales bacterium
AGGCCGGCATCGTTCCGACGGCATCAGCCGAAGGTGTCGCTTCAATGGTGGGTTTTGCATACCTGAAGCCGACGCGTGAAAACGCGATATAGAACGCGGCGGCGTTCATCAGCGCCCAGATGGCAAAGCCGAAGGTGTAGCCGCCCGCGGCTAATGTGACCGTCATGCTGAAGCCGCAGGCCGCGCCGGCGGCCTTGGCGAGCCCGCTGACCGCGCCGACCTGTTGCGGAAAGTAGACCGGGATCAGCTTGATCACCGCTGCCGCGGCGGCGCCGGACAGCAGAGCGAGCCCATAAATGGCGAACAGATCCAGGCTCAGCGATATCTGCATGCCCTTGACCAAGGCAAGCACGGCCATAATGCCGAATAGCCGGCCTAGGATGCTTAGGGCATCGAGACGGTCGGCCAGCCAACCGCCGAGCGGCCGGGTGACGGCGACGCAGACCACCAGCAGCGGCGTGTACATCATGGACGCGCCGGCGGCATCGACATGCCAGTGGTCGACCAGATAGGTCGGCATCGCTGACGCAAAGAAGGTAAGGGTGCCGAAGGCCACAAAGTAAAGGTAGGTCACCAGCCACACCACCGAACCCGAACGGTACACGGCGACGATCTCACGCACCGAAGCGCTTTTACGCTGCTTGCACAGCGAATCGGACGTAAAAAACCAATAAACCACTGCCATCAATAGTGTGGCCGTGGCGAAGATCGGGAATATCAGGCGCCAGCCAGGCGCGTACCCCTCCGAGCTGCCACCCTGGACGTGGGTAATCCATAACGCGACGGCCATCATGCCAACCGTGATCCCGATGTTGCCCAGAGCAAAGATACCAAGCGCTGTGCCTTGCTTCGATTTGGGGTACCAGGACGACACGTGAGCGTTGCCGACCACGAAGCTCGCGCCCCCGAGTCCGAGCAGCGTGCCCAGAAGCAGAAAGGAGTAGTAGCCGTCGGCGAAGAGTCCAAAAAACAAGGGAATGGTGAGGCTCAGAAGCAAAAACGTGAAGACCTTCCTGCCGCCGAACTTGTCGGTCAGGATGCCAAGTGGAATGCTGACGGCGGCCGCGAAAAAGGGTTCCATCGCGGCCAGCACGAGTACCTGAGTAGAACTAAAATTATACCATTTGATCAGAAAGGGGGCGAGCGCGGAAAACATTCCCCAAATCGCAAAACCGAGCGCAAACGCCAGCAACGAGATACACAAAACCCTGGGGTTGCCCGGCGGCTCGGTCCTACCTTCGACCTTGAAAATTGGATTTTCCACGGCATGCTCCTAAGCGATATAATTATTTTATTGCTTGGTATTATGATGATTGCCGGCTCACCGCGCTTGCACCAATAGGTAAAGCTCCGCGCCCTCTGTCCTGATCGCAGAGCAACCCCTTACCTTCGATCAAGAAACTGTTCTGGCCCCGACAACATCTTCAACTCATCAACAAAACATATTGTTGCTTTTATGATACCACTTTGACCGAAATCAAGATAATAAAAAAGTGAGTAACTGTTTCATGGCCGAAGAAATTGGCAGAACCGGAGGATCGCTGGCATGAAGCTCCCATTGCTGGCGTCAAAATGGTGCTCCACGGCGGCGGAAAGGGCTCACCTACCGGGCATGGCCGTCGACTTTGACATGCAAAATTGTGTCGGCTTTGTTGACCGATCGCAGGCTGCAGGCGGTGGGTATTTGTATGGTCGGTGATGTCTAAACCACCTTCAAACCACCGGCGCGGTCGCGACGAAGCCGGAAGCAACATTTCGATTGGGCGAGCGGCTGCACCGGATCTTGCTGACCCTGATCACCCTCGCCGGCAGTCGCGCTCTGCTGTCCGAACGATCGAAGCTGTTTGGACGGTAAACGCAAAGCGCGGCACCCGCGGTTTGTCACCGGCGTACTTCGCCTTGGTCATGGCCACCGGGATCGTCTCCATTGCCGCCGATCGCGCGGAGTTCTCTACGATTGCCGCTGTTCTTCTGTGGCTGAACGTGGGGCAATTTCTGCTGCTCTGGTTTCTCACCTCGTGGCGGCTCTTGCGCTACCGCCGAGCCTTGTTTGCCGACTTTGCAGATCATCAAAAGGCGCCAGGCTTCTTCTCTGCCGTGGCGGCCACGGGCGTAATCGGAAGTCAGCTGGTAATTAACGGTTCGTATGACGTCGCCTTCACGCTGTGGATTTTTGCTGTGTTCCTCTGGGTCATCCTGACCTACGGGATTTTTACCACCCTGACGATCAAGGAGACTAAGCCAACGATAGAGCAGGGAATTACCGGGACGTGGTTGCTTGCAGTTGTCGCCACGCAATCGATCGCGCTCTTGAGCGCATTGCTCGCGCGACATTTGGATCAGCCCATCCGCCTCCACGTCAATTTCGTCGCCCTGTCGATGTGGCTGTGGGGCGGGATGATGTACATCTGGATCATATCGCTGATTTTTTATCGCTATAAGTTTTTCAAATTCTCGCCGGCCGATTTCTCCTCGTCGTACTGGATCAACATGGGGGCGATGGCGATCTCGACCCTCGCCGGCTCGCTCCTGATTGAGAATGCCGCGGATGCGTGGTTCCTCGAGTCGCTGGTTCCGTTTCTCAAGGGCTTCACGATTTTCTTTTGGGCGACCGGAACCTGGTGGATCCCGATGCTCATCATCCTGTTCGTTTGGCGCCATCTCTACATGAGATTCCCGCTGAGGTACGACTCGGTATATTGGGGCATGGTGTTTCCACTCGGTATGTACCCTGTTTGCACCTTCGAGATGGTGCACGCGATGAGGCTGGACTTTCTGCTCCCGATCGCACACGCGTTCGTTTACGCGGCCCTGCTGGCGTGGGCGACGACGTTCTTTGGGCTCGTTCGTAGTCTTGTCACCAGCCTGATTCCCGCGCTCCGTGCCGCTCGCGGTCGCGGAGATTTCGGCTGACGAATGAGTTCCGGGTGCGGCGCTGTTACCGTCTTTTCCGACACACAAAACCGCCGTTCCGACCGCTAGAGTTTTGCGCAACGACGGCGCATTGTGATCGGCATCGCTCGCGGGCAGAGAGGACAGACAATGAAATTGTGCGCGTTTATCGGGAACGTCCCGATGATCAGCTTCGGCAAAACGGATGCGACCACCAAGCTGGGTGACCTCACGTGAGTTCATCCATCGACGAACTTCTCAAGAACGCCGCCGCCCATATTCGCGGGTCCGAA
>JAGXAC010000255.1 GCA_019075925.1 Hyphomicrobiales bacterium
CCGCGGCCGCACCGGTGACATCGGCGGCGGCAACCGGCCGAATATCGGCGGCGGCAACGCCCGCGCGAACGTCGGCAATCGCGGCAATATCGGCGGCGGCAATGCCCGCGCCAACGTCGGACGTGCAGGTGGTGGCAGTGCGATCGGCAACGTCGGGGCCGGCCGAACGGCCGGTCTCGAAGGCGCCCGCGGCCGGGCCAGCATGGGCGGCGGAATTTCCCGCGGTGGCGGTGGCGGCGGCGGCATGGCCCGCGGCGGTGGTGGCGGATTCCGCGGCGGCGGCGGCGGACGCCGCTCCGACATCAATCTCAAGCACGACATCGTGCTGCTTGGCCGGCTCGACAACGGCATCGGCTTCTATCGCTTCGCCTACAACGGCAGCGAGCGGGCCTATGTCGGGGTCATGGCGCAGGAGGTGCAAGCGGTCATGCCAAGCGCGGTCGAACGCGGACGCGACGGTTATCTGCGCGTCTACTACGATCGGCTGGGCGTGAAATTCCAAACCTACGACGCTTGGGTCGCAGCGGGCGCCCGGTTGCCCGTTGTCGCGCATTGACGGTCAGAACATCGGTACATGAGGATGCCATGAAAAAGCTTTTGATCGTGCTGACGTCCGTCTTGGCCGCAGCTTTCGCCGCGACCTTTGCGTCGGTTGCGCTCGCGCAACAGGACTACAAGACGCCGCAAGATGCCGCCGCCGCGCTGCTCGCCGCAGCCAAAAGCGGCGACAGCAAAGCCGCCCTTGCGGTCTTTGGCCGTGGCGGCGAGGAGATTGTCTCTTCGGGCGATAAAGTGGCGGACGAAAACGCGCGCAAGCGGTTCGTTGCGTCCTACGAAACCAAGCACGAAATCAAAATGGACGGCGAGCGCAGAGCGACGCTGATCATCGGCGACAACGATTATCCGTTCCCGGTGCCGCTCGTGCGGGTCAAGGGCATGTGGTCTTTCGACACCGAAGAGGGGCGTGCCGAAATCCTGTATCGCCGCATCGGCCACAACGAACTTCGCACCATCCAGACATGCCTGGCTTACGTCGATGCGCAGAACGAGTACGCGGAAAAGGATCGTACCGGCGCGGGCGCCGGCGTCTACGCGCAGCATTTCGTGAGCGAAGCCGGCAAGAAGGACGGTCTCTATTGGCCGACGGCGCAGGGAGAGCCGGACAGCCCGCTCGGCGAACTGTTCGCCAAAGCATCGCAGCGGGGCTACAAGGTCGGCGGCGGCCGCGCGCCGTATCAGGGGTATTACTACAGGATCCTCACCAAACAGGGGCCGGCGGCGCCCGGCGGCGCGCTCGACTACATCATCAACGGCAAAATGATCGGCGGCTTTGCGCTTGTCGCCTATCCCGCCGAATACCGCAATTCCGGCGTGATGACGTTCATTGTCAACTACGAAGGAACTGTGTTTCAGAAAGACCTTGGTCCGGACACCGCGGCGGCCGCGCGAGCCATAAGCGCATACAATCCCGGCAAAGGATGGACAAAGGTCGACGTTAGCGCGTCAAATTCCGAGGAGGGATCGGAGCGGCGCTCCAAATAGGAGTCGTTGCATCGACCAAAAGCCGCGGCGCTCGCAAGAGCTCGCGGGGGGCGGCTTAAAAAATGCGTATTCGCGATCGCTTTGCGGGCTTGGCGGCGGCGTTTGTGGTGTGGGTCTACCTTTGTGCGGGCCATGCGCTGGCCGAACCCGCCCTGCGTCCGAACATCGTTTATATCATCGCCGACGATCTTGGCTGGAAGGACGTCGGTTTTCACGGTTCGGATATCAAAACGCCGAACCTCGATGCGCTCGCGCGGACAGGCGCCCGGCTTGAACAGTTTTACACACAGCCGATGTGCACGCCCACACGCGCCGCCCTGCTGACCGGACGCTATCCATTTCGGTACGGCCTGCAAACCATGGTCATCCCCGCCGCGATGACCTACGGGCTGTCTACCGACGAGTGGCTGCTGCCGCAGGCCCTCAAAGCGGGCGGCTATGCAACGGCGATCATTGGCAAATGGCATCTCGGACACGCCGATCGAAAATTCTGGCCGACGCACCGTGGCTTTGATTATCAATACGGCGCCCTGATCGGCGAGATCGACTACTACACTCATTCCGCCGGTGGCCAGACCGACTGGTTCCGGAATGGAAAGTTGCTGAAAGAGCCTGGATACGCCACGACGCTGCTGGGCGAAGACGCCGTTCGTTACGTCGATCGGCAGGACGCGAGAAAGCCATTTTTCCTATATCTGGCATTTACCGCCCCGCACGCGCCGTTCCAGGTGCCGCAAAAATACTCGGACATGTATCCAAACATCGGCGACCCAAATCGTCGCGCGTATGCCGGAATGATCACCGCGATGGACGAGCAGATCGGCAATGTCGTACAGGCCCTGCAACGCCGCGGCTTGCGAGAAAACACCATCATCATCTTCCACAGCGATAATGGCGGCAATCATTCCGCGCATCTCGGCGAAGCCGACGTCAAGGGCGATCTTCCCGCCGATAACGGTCCCTATCGCGGCGGCAAGGGAGACTTGTACGAGGGTGGCACGCGCGTCGCCTCACTCATCAATTGGCCCGGTAAAATCAAGCCGGGCACGACGATCGACCAGATGATGCATGTGGTCGATTGTTATCCCACCCTCGTGAAGCTGGCCGGCGGAAACATGGCTAAGGCTAAACCCCTCGACGGCTTCGATCTATGGCCGACGCTCAGCCGTGGCGAGCCATCGCCGCGCACCGAAATCGTCTATAACGTGGAAATGTTTCGCGGGGCCGTCCGTCAAAACGACTGGAAGCTGTTTTGGCGCGCTGCGCTGCCGGAAAGCTCGAACTGTATAATCTGGCCGATGATCCGGGGGAAAAAACCGATCTTGCTGGGCAACGTCCCGAACAAGTCAAAATGCTGCGCGACCGCTTGAACGGCCTCGCGGCAACCATGACCAAGTCGCTTTTGCTCGAACAACTGTTCGGAACCGTCATGAAGCAGGTGAAGGGCAAGCCTCCGGCATTGCCGAACGAAGACAGCTTCTACGAAAGTCCGGTGAATGGAGACTAACGTGCGATCAAGCACCGCGATCCGCGGGCTTGCGACATGTCCATTATGTTTCAAATCCACGAAGGTAAGAAACGATGACGATGCCTTTTAGTATCAAGACCGCCATCGGCTCCGCATTCATGCTCGTCATGGT
>JAGXAC010000069.1 GCA_019075925.1 Hyphomicrobiales bacterium
AACCGCGACTCTCGTCGGTGTCGTGGCGCTGTGCAGCGTCAGCCTCAGCCAACTGGTGATTCTTAACCGACGGCTCGCCGGTGTGGTCGAGAGCGGTGCCAAAGTTTACGCAGTGCCGACCTGGCTTGCCACGTCGGCGCCGATTTTCGTGGTCGAGGCGTTCTATCTGTTGCTGACCTATTCCGACGTCATCGTGTTGCAGCAATTTCGGCCGGCCAATGAGGTTGCGATTTATTATGCCGCCGCCAAAACACTCGCCTTCGTGGCGTTCATCTATTATTCCGTGTCGCAGACCATCGCCCACAAATTCGCCGAATATCACATCAGCGGCGATCACCAGCGGCTTCGCGCGTCGCTTCGGCAGGCGGTGCGGCTGACGTTCTGGCCCTCGCTCGGTTCGATCGTGCTGCTGCTCGTGCTTGGCAAGCCGTTGCTGCGCCTGTTCGGACAGAATTTCGACTCCGGCTATTACCTGATGTTCATCATCGCTGTCGGTCTGCTGGCCCGCGCTTCGGTCGGTCCCGCCGAACGGCTGCTCAACATGCTCGGCGAGCGGCACGCCTGCGCGCTGGTTTACGCCGCGTCGTTTGCGCTTAATCTTGCTTTGTGCATCACGCTGATCCCGTCATGGGGGCTCGCCGGCGCGGCGGCCGGCAGCACGCTTGCTCTGGTCTTCGAGTCGGCCGGCCTGTTCCTGGTTGCGAAATACCGCTTGGGGCTTCACTGCTTTATTTTCGGCAGCCCCGGGAACCGCTGAGGCAGTCGCCGATGGGTGCCCGGGTTGTGTCTGGTCAAGCGCCGGTGGTCGCGCTCGACGGCGCCGCGTCGGCGATCGCCAGCGCCCGCCGTGCCGTGGTCGCCGACCGCTATGCTGCCGATGCTCTTGCGGTCGAGTGGCGGCGGCTCGATCAGCTGAGCTCAATTGCCGACGATTGGCGCGACCTTGCCGAACGTTCCGTGGAGCCGAATATTTTCTATGAACCGTCGTTTGCGCGTGCCGCCGTGCCGGTCTTCGGCAAGGATGCCGGTGCAATTCTGGTGTGGTCGAAGGCAACGCCGCGCCGGTTGCTCGGCTTCTTTCCGTCCCGGATCGAGACCCGCCGTTACGGCGTCAAATTGCCGGTCCTGGTCGGCTGGACCCACCCCTACGCGCCGCTTGGCGTGCCACTGGTCGAAACCGGCGGTGCCGAGCCGATCATCGCCGCGTGGCTCGCGCACATTGCCGCCGACGCAAGCTTGCCAGGACTGCTGGTGTTGCCGTTTTTGCCTGAAGCCGGCGCATTCGCCGCCGCGCTGTCGGCCATCTTGCGCCGCGCCCGCATGCCGTTTGCCGATTTCAATCATCATCAGCGGGCGTTGTTGCAGCCGAACGAGGGGCAGCAATTCGATGAGCGGCCGTTCTATGTTGAGCAATCGCTCGGTCAGCATCAGCACAAAGAGTTGCGTCGGCATTGGCGGCGCTTGAGTGACGCCGGCGCCATCCTGTTCACGGTTGCGACGGAGCGGGCGCCCGTCGCCGCCGCACTGGAGGATTTTTTTTCGCTCGAGGCGGGCGGCTGGAAAGGCCGCGTCGGCACGGCGGCCGCCGGGGACGACGCGGTCCGCCGCTTCGTCGGTAACGCGGTGGAAGCGCTTGCCGCCGAGGGCGGTGTGGCGATCGAGCGCATCCTGGTCGATGGCCGGGCTATCGCCGCCGCGATCATTCTGCGCAGCGGCCGTTTTGCCTGGTTCTGGAAGATCGCTTACGATGAACGCTTCGCCCGGTTTTCGCCCGGGGTGATGCTCAGCGTCGTGGTAACCGACGATCTTCTGGACGACCTCAGTATCGCGAGCACCGACTCCTGCGCAACCGCCCACCACCCGATGATCGACCACCTTTGGCGCGAGCGCTTGGCGTTGTGCGACCGCGTCGTCGCCGTGCGCCCGCAAGCGCCGTTTGCCTTGGCGCATCGCCTGGAGCGGCTGCGCGCCACCGGTATTGCCGGAGCCAGGCATTTGCGCGGTCTTCTGCCCAGTAACCGGAATTACCGGCGCCGAAATACCATTCGTTAACGGTCCAACAACCGCCAGGGGAAATAATACCCCGACCGGTTGATGCGGACGAACCGACATGCTCAGAAGACGAGTTCTGGCGAATGTGCTCCGTCGATGGGGTTTGGCCGTCGTTGCAGCCGCCGTCGGCGTTGCCGCTGCCCTCGAGTTTCTGGGCATTGTATCGTCCGCCATGCTTGCGCTTGCCGTGTTTTCGATCGGTGCCGCGCTCGCATTCGCCCGCGAACGCCGTCATCACCAGCAGGCGGAGATTGCGCTCAACCACATGACTTTGGGCTTGAGCATGTATGACAGCTCCGCCCGGCTGGTCTTATGCAACGAGCGTTACATCGAAATGTCCTTGTTGCTTCCGGAGAATTTCCGCCGAGGCACGCCGTTGCGCAAAATTCTGGCCCGCCGCGCCGAGGTCGGCGCTTTTTCCGGCGATCCCGATCAATACGTCGCCGATTGTCTCAAACAAGCGGCCAGCGGTCGCACCGAGGCAAAAACCGTCGACCTCAAGGACGGACGCACGATCGCGCGGGCGTTTTGTCCACTGCCGGGCGGCGGTTGGGTCTCCACACATTCCGACATTACCGAGAAACTGGCCGCCGAACGGGAGCGGGACTCGCTCCGTCTCGCCGAAGATCGGCGTGCGGCGACGGATGCCGCGATCGAGTCGTTCCGTACCCGCGTCGAGAACATGCTGATGACGGTGGGGCAGAGTGCCGGCGCGATGAAGTCGGCGGCGAAATCGCTGCTGACGACGTCCGACCATACCATGCAGCGGGCCGAAGGCGCGGTGCAGGGCTCCAACGAGGCCTCGGTCAACGTCGAAACCGCCGCCGCCGCCGCCGAAGAGCTGTCCGCCTCGATCAAGGAAATCAGCCGGCAATTGGCGCAAGCCAACGAGGTGGTACGCAGCGCCGCCGCCGACGCCATCGCCACCAATGACGATATCGCCGCGCTGGCGCAGGTCGCCCAGCGCATCGGCGACGTGGTCAAGCTCATCCAGGACATCGCCGAGCAGACCAATCTGCTGGCGCTCAACGCCACCATTGAGGCGGCCCGCGCCGGCGAAGCCGGTCGCGGCTTTGCGGTGGTGGCGTCGGAAGTCAAATCGCTGGCGGTGCAGACCGCCAAGGCGACCGGCGAGATCACCCGCGAGATCACTTCGGTGCAGGGCTCGACCGGCGATGCCGTGACGGCCATCCGCGCCATCACGCTGCGGATGCAGGAGATCAACACCCACACTTCGGAGGTCGTCGGCGCGATTGCCCAGCAGGAACTGGCAACCGGCGAGATTTCGCACAACGTCGCCAGCGCCGCCGCCGGCAGCAAGGGCGTGGTGGCGGCCCTCGGCGACGTTGCCATCGGCGTCAAGCAGACCCGAAGCTCCGTGGAAACCGTGCTGGCCGCCTCCGAAGAAGTCGAGAACGCAACCGTCACGCTACGCGCCGAAGTCGAACGCTTCCTGACGACTGTCGCGGCCTGACGCCCTCACCGTCCGGCGGCGTAACCCTGCATTCCGCGTGGATTGGCGGCGGCGCGGCGGCGCACGCCGTCACGTGCCGCGGCGGTGAGGCGGCCTTCCGACCAGTCTGGCCCGACTTCGACGATGTGATCGCGCCGCGTCAGTTCGGCAACGGTTGCGCGCGGCACGCGGCCTTCCACCACCAGCACGCCCGGGCGCGCGGCGCGCGGCCAGAACGAGGAGGGAAAATGCTCGGAGTGCCAGGCCGGCGCATCGATCGCCTCCTGCAAATTCAGTCCGGCATGCACATGGCGCAAGAATAGCTGCGTGATCCATTGATCCTGCTGATCGCCGCCGGGCGTTCCCCAGGCAAGGTACGGCTCGCCGTCGCGCAGCGCGAGGGTCGGTGAAAGCGTGGTCCGCGGCCGTTTGTTGGGCGCGAGCGAGGCCGGGAGGCCTTCCTCCAGCCAGAACATCTGCGCGCGCGTGCCGAGCGGAAAGCCAAGTTCAGGAATGACCGGCGACGATTGCAGCCAACCGCCCGACGGCGTTGCCGAGACCATGTTGCCGGCCTCGTCGACGATGTCGAAATGCACCGTGTCGCCGCGCGTGCCGCCCAGCCGGCCGACGGTCGGTTCGCCGGCGCCGGCGGCATCAGCGACCTGCGGCGAGTCTTTGTGCGCAAGCCTGATCGCCGCGCCAAAGCCCTTGATCGAACCTGGACGTAGTTCGAGCGAGGCTGCGGCGCCGGCAAGCTTGCGGCGCTCGGCATTGTAAGCCTCCGACAACAGCGTCGCCGTCGGCACCTCGACGAAGTCCGGATCGCCGTAGAACGCTTCGCGATCGGCATAAGCGAGCTTGGCGCACTCGACCTGCAAATGAATGAAATCCGGCCCGGAGGGGTCGAGCCGATCGAGGTCGAAGCCTTGCAGCAGCGCGAGCTGCTGCAACATGACCGGTCCCTGTCCCCATGGGCCGGTCTTGCACACGGTGTAGCGGCCGTAGTCGAAAGTCAGCGGCGCTTCCACGCGCGGCGTCCAGCGCGCCATGTCGCCGCCGGTCAGTACGCCGCGATGCCGCTCGCCGCTGGTGTCGAACACGTCTTGCGTGCGGCAGAAGCGGTCGATCGCTTCGGCCACGAAACCATGCGACCAGGATTTGCGGGCGCGCTCGATTTGCGCCACGCGGTCGCCGCCGGCGCTTTCGGCTTCCTTGAGAATACGCGCGTAGGTCGCAGCCAGCGTCGGATTTGAAAACAGGGTGCCCGGCGCCGGCACGTTGCCGCCCGGCAAGTACACCGCCGCCGACGTCGGCCAATGACGGCGAAAAAGTTCGGCCACGGTGGCAATGGTGGCGCTCGCGCGTTCGACCAGCGGATGACCGCGCTGCGCGTAGCCGAGCGCCGGTGTAAGGACCTCGCGCAGCGACAGCGTCCCGTAATCGCGCAGGATCAGCATCCAGGTCTCGAAGGTCCCGGGCACGCAGGCAGCAAGGAGACCGGTGCCGGGCACCAGATCGAGTCCTTGGCGGCGATAATGTGCAATGGTGGCGCCGCCCGGCGCCGGTCCCTGTCCGCAAATGACTTCGGGCTTGCCGCGCCTGACGTCGTAAACGATGACTGGCACGTCGCCGCCAGGACCGTTGAGATGCGGCTCGACCACTTGCAGGGTGAACGCCGTCGCTACCGCCGCATCGAAGGCATTGCCACCGCTCTCAAGTGCCGCCATGCCGACGGCGGTTGCGATCCAGTGCGTCGAAGCGACCACGCCGAAGGTGCCTTCGATCTCCGGCCGTGTGGTGAAAGGATTTGGATTGATCACGCTCATGCGAGCTACCGGTGGTCCGATTTCAACATATGCGTCCGCGTTCGGGACCCTTTCATGCGGATGATAGAATCAAAACGAAGCGCCGGCACATATGAGTCTTCGCGGAGGCTTGGATTTGGTGGCGCGCTTCGCGAGGTTGCCGGCGGGCGTGGTAGCTTAGGCAACGATCAGACGAAGGTGGCATGATCCGCAAGCCCGATCGCCGCGACGTCCTCACAGCGGCCGCAACGCTGGCGGCAGCCGGCTGTTTGGGCTCGACGCGATCCCGCGGCGCGCCGGGCGATCTCGATTCCGTGTTGCGGGCCGCGGTGCAGGCGGGCGACGTTCCCGGAATCGTGGCGCTCGCCGCGACCGACCGCGGCATCGTCTATGAGGGCATTTTCGGTCGGCGCCGGCTTCCCGGCGGGCCGGCAATGACGCGCGACACCGTCTTTCGCGTCGCCTCGATGGTCAAGGCGATCACCTCGGTCGCCGCCTTGCAACTGGTCGAGCAGGGCAAGCTTTCGCTCGACGCGCCGGTGCCGGCGATCGAGCCGGCGCTGAACGAACCGCAGGTGCTCGACGGATTCAACGCCAAGGGCGTTCCGCAATTGCGTCCGGCGAAGTCGCCGATCACGCTCCGGCAATTGCTCACGCATACGGCCGGCTTCAGCTATCGGCTATGGGATGCCAAGGCGCTTCGCTATTCCGCGACGCTCGGTAAAATGCCGGCGGCGGCCCGAGCGAAACTGCCGCATAAGCCGCTGATGTTCGATCCCGGCACGCGCTGGCATTACGGACCCAACATCGACTGGGTCGGCAAGATCATCGAACATGTCAGCGGCGGCCCGATCGGCGCATATTTGCGCGATCACATCCTCGCGCCGCTCGGCATGAAGGACACCGGCTTTACGATCACGAGCGAGCAACGCGCGCGCGAAGCGGGTGCGCACCGGCGCGAGCCGGACGGCTCGCTGAAGGCGCTGGCGCCGGAGCGGCCGCATCCGCACGCAACCTTTAGCGGCGGCGGCGGAATCTATTCGACCGCGCCGGACTATCTGACCTTCCTGCGCATGCTGATGCATGGCGGATCGCTCGATGGGGTGCGCATCCTGCGGCCGGAAACGGTGGCGATGATGGGCCGCAATCAGATCGGCGACATTGAGGTCGGCGCGTTGCGCTCGACGGCGCCCGCGCTCTCAAACGACGTCGATTTGTTTGCCGGTGTTACCTGCAAATGGGGCCTCGGCCACATGCTCACCATGCAGGCGATCGCCGGCGGCCGCAGTGCCGGCAGCATGACCTGGGGCGGTTTGTACAACACCTATTACTGGATCGATCCGGTGCGGCGCGTCAGCGCCGTGTTCATGACGCAAGTGATGCCGTTTGCCGATCGGCGCGTGCTGCGGGTCTATCGCGCCTACGAACGCGGTCTCTACGCGCAGATCAAAAGCGGCTAGATTTGAGCCGGAGCAAAATCTTTCCGGAAAACCGGGCGCCGCTAGTCCGGATCGTGCTTTAGCTCGAACTCGGCGTGGCCGGCACGAATTTCAACGCCACGCCGTTCATGCAGTAGCGCAGGCCGGTCGGCTTCGGTCCGTCATTGAAGACATGGCCGAGGTGCCCGCCGCAGCGCCGGCACGAAATGGCGGTGCGAACCATGCCGAATGTGGTGTCGCTGGTCTCCTCAACCGCGTTGTCGAGCGGCGCCCAGAAACTCGGCCAGCCGGTACCACTGTCGTACTTCGTCTTCGACGAGTAGAGCGGCAGATCGCAGCCATCGCAGGCGAATATGCCGGGACGATGCTCGTGCAACAGGGGGCTGGTGAACGGCCGCTCGGTGCCCTCGTGGCGCAGAACCTCATAGGCATCGGGCGAAAGCATCTTCTTCCACTCCGCGTCGGTATGGGTGACCTCGTAGGTCTTTTCGGCCCGGGCCGCATGCGGCCATGCCAGCCGGCCGATGAAGAGCGCGCCAAGCGCCGCTGTGGCGTAAACGGCATGTCTGCGGGTGGGCATTGTGCTTCCTCCATGCGAGAGCCGAAGCTGCTCTGCGCTCCCGGCTCAAACCACGTTGGTTGGTTTAACCGAGCCCGGCATCGCCGTCACGGCTAACGCCGGTAACAGGCATGGCAAAAGTTGGTGATGTGGCCGCGTCGCCGTCGGGCAAGAGTGGGCGCGGCACTGCCGGCCGCGTCAAAATGCCTTCAAATCTTGCGGCTGTCGTAGGCCCAGTGCAGCAGCGCCTGGCGTTGGCGGCGGCGGCAGGCGAGGTCGCCAGGCTCGCAGTGCCGCTGCACCTGCCGCACGTGGCGGCGAATGGCCTTCCAGCGCTTGATTTGGCGGGCGTCCTCATCCGCCATGCGGCGTCCCCGGTAATAGCGGCAGTACCACTGGAACCAGCCGCGCGGATCGTCCGGATGAATCCAGCCTCTCCTGCGCCATTCCGACAAAGGTTGACTGGCGTCGACGCCGAAATAATTCAGCGAATGGTCGCGGTTGCCTTTGGCAAGCTTGGCGCGGATAAACCAGCTTGCGGGAAATTCCCGCCGGCAATCGGTGAGATATTTGCCGCCGAACACGCCGAGGCGAAGCATTTCCGCCGGTGTCAATTCGGGACGGAAATCGGCGGCAAAATTGCGGCCGGCGGGTTGCGAACGCACATAGCGGTAGCCCCGCTGCATCTTGTCGTTCACGACGACGGTCCTGCGCCGCATTGTCCAGGCCCCTTGCCAGCCTCACCATAAAATAAAACCGGGCCCTCGCGGGCCCGGTTTAGGTTCGCCGGCGTGGGGGCGCCAGCGAGCACCTTCCAGAGGGGAAGAGCCACGTTCCGGCGATTGCGCATCTGGGAGGATCGTCAGCAACCGCCGTCTCGCAGCGACAGTTATATTGCGAAGCGCATCGCCCGCGCACAACGCAGCGTCGGGCATGCCAGCCATGCAACACGTCGCCGTCCCGGGTCAGTAACTCCAGCGCTGGGCGTTGGCGACGAGGAAATCCCGGAACGCTTGCACGCGCGCCACGCTCTTGAGTTCCTCCGGGTAGACGAAAAAGGCATCGAGAGCGATCGGATCGGCGTCGGAGAACAGCTGCACCAATCCGCCGTTACCTTCGACCAGGTAGTCCGGGAGCATGGCAATGCCGATGCCGCGCTGGCAGGCGCGCAGGATGCCGAGGATGTTGTTGATGACGAGATGCGCGGTACGCGGGCCTTTACCGTCGCGCGCCATTTCCGTGAGGTAGAGCGAGCGCTGCAGGTACTGCGGCACATTGCCGCCGAGCACGAGCACGCGGTGATTGTCGAGTTCTTCGAACGTGCGCGGCGTGCCGAAGCGTTTGAGATATTCCGGCGACGCATAGACGTGGAAGTGCACTGAGAACAGCTTGCGCTGAATAAGGTCCGGCTGCGTCGGCTGGCGCAGCCGGATCGCCACGTCGGCCTCGCGCATGGCGAGATCGAGTTCCTCCTCGGTGGTCAGCAGCGTGACGTGAACCTCCGGATAGAGATCGGCGAACTCGCCCAGCCGCGGCGTCAGCCAATGCACGCCGATGCCGGGCGTGGTGGTCACGCGCAGATCGCCATTCGGTCGCTCGCGGCTGTCCGTCAGTTTGGCGCGCGCCGCTTCGAGCTTCATGAACACGTCATGCGCGGTGCGAAACAGCAGGTCGCCCTGCTCGGTGAGGATGAGTCCGCGAGCGTGACGGTGAAACAGTGAGACAGCCAGCTCTTGTTCGAGCGCGCTCACCTGCCGCGACACCGCCGACTGCGACAAGCCGAGCTGTTCGCCGGCATGGGTGAAGCTGCCGGCCTCGGCCGCGGCGTGAAAGACTTTAAGCTTGTCCCAATCCATCCTCTTAACCTTCTCCCTCGCGCCGCTAGCGGGGAGGGGGTCGTGGTGAGGGGGCCGATCCGCCGCGCTCCGAATCGCGGCAGCGCCCCGTCTGTCTCACTCGTTTCGCTCGTTCGACCTCTCCTCGTGCAACGGGGAGAGGTAAATTTCACTCGGCCGCAATCCGCGGCTCTGCCTCGCCATGCGCTGCAAGAAATTTTTCAGCTTCCAGCGCCGCCATGCATCCAAGCCCGGCAGCGGTCACTGCTTGGCGATAAATTTCGTCGGCCACGTCGCCGGCGGCGAATACGCCCGGCACCGAGGTCGCGGTCGAATGCGGCGCGGTTTTGATGTAACCGGACGGCTTCATTTCGACCTGGCCGACGACCAGTGCGGTCGCCGGCGAATGGCCGATGGCAATGAAAATGCCGTCGATCGGGTGATCGCTGGTTTCGCCGGTCTTGACGTTGCGCAGCACCGCAGTCCTGACCTTGAGCGGGTTGTCGTCGCCCTTTACGTCCGCCAGCACGGCGTTCCACATCACGCTGATTTTCGGATTGCGATAAAGCCGTTCCTGCAGGATGCGTTCGGCCCGGAACGAATCGCGACGGTGCACGACCGTGACTTTGCTGGCGAAATTGGTGAGGAACAGCGCCTCTTCGACCGCGGTGTTGCCGCCGCCGATCACCAGAACTTCCTTGCCGCGATAAAAGAAGCCGTCGCAGGTGGCACACGCTGAAACGCCGTAGCCGCGGAATTTTTGTTCCGACGGCAAGTCGAGCCAGCGTGCCTGGGCGCCGGTCGCCAGGATCAGCGAGTCGGCAAGGTAGACATCGCCGGAATCGCATTCGAGGCGGAACGGGCGGCGGCCGAGATCGACCTTGCTGACATGGTCGGCAACCATCCTGGTGCCGACATGCGCGGCCTGCTTCTGCATCTGCTCCATCAGCCACGGGCCCTGGATGACATCGGCGAAGCCGGGGTAATTCTCAACATCGGTGGTTGTGGTCAGTTGACCGCCGGTCTCGATGCCCTGGATCAGGATCGGATCGAGCATGGCGCGCGCAGCATAAATGGCGGCGGTGTAGCCGGCTGGACCGGAGCCGACGATGACGACCTTGGCTTTGGTGGTTTTGCTCACCGCTCGTCCATCGTTGGTGCAGGCGGAACGGCTTGGCCTGCATGAGCCTCAGTATGTCAGCGCTTCGCCGGATGTTGAGCGCAGTCGGGACCTTAGAACCCCAGCGACGACCGGCCCCGCTACATGCACACGAAATCTAGGGATTTTCCGGAGCTATGCAAGATATGCAACCCGTTACCCCCATTTCCCTCATGGTTGCAGAGCAGGGCACGCAAACTACTGGAATTTATAAAAAAATGGCCGGGCAAGGCCCGGCCATTCAACGCGGCAATGAACCGCGCGCCGCGTTGAGAGCTGCTTTGGTGCGCCCTTCTATTTCCATTCAACCTTGACGATCTCGTAAGCCTTGGCGCCACCAGGCGTCACCACTTCGACCTGGATTCCCTTTTTCTTGCCGACCAGAGCGCGTGCAAGCGGCGAAGTAATGGAAATCTTGCCCTTCTTGGCGTCGGCTTCCGGTTCGCCGACGATCTGCCAGACGGCCTTCTTGTCGGTGTCCTCGTCGATCAGGGTCACAGTCGCACCAAAGGTAATGATGTCGCCGTGCAGTTTCGACACATCGATCACTTCGGCGCGTGCGAGCTTGTCTTCGAGCTCGGCGATGCGCCCTTCGTTGAGCGACTGCGATTCCTTTGCGGCGTGATACTCGGCGTTTTCGGAAAGGTCGCCGTGAGTCCGCGCGTCGGTGATCTGCTGGATGATGCGGGGCCGCTCAACCTGCTGGCACTGCTTGAGCTCGGACTCCAGCGCCGCATAGCCCTCCGCGGTCATCGGTATCTTGTCCACCATTGGTCTTCGTCTCCATGTCGCTATCGTCCCGATTTCGAAGTTCGCCAGCGCCTGGGCACCTACTAGATTGCGAACTCAAAATCGAAAGGACGCTAGCCCACTTTCGTTGCTAGTGCGGTTTTTGGATTTGAAGTTCCTGCGCGAGCTAACCGACACACCTTAGGAACTTCAAATCCATTGCACTAGTGAGACAAAATTCAAGCCGCGAACCGGAACGCCGTCCGGCCTCGCGACTAGAATACTGTCTCTACTGCCGGCGCTCGCGCTGGTCCGATTTTGGAACAGGGGCGGCCGCAAAATAATTTTGCAGCGCACACACTTCGAGGTCGCCCCCGAGGTAGGCCTTAATACCTTGCGCCGCGGCGACGGCCCCTGAGAGAGTGGTGTAGTACGGTACTTTATGCAAGAGGGCTGCCCGGCGCAGCGAGCGGCTATCGGCGAGCGCGGTAGCCCCTTCGGTTGTATTAAAAACAAGCTGGACGCCGCCATTTTTGATGGCGTCGACGATGTGTGGGCGCCCCTCCGCGACCTTGTTGATTTTAACCGCGGAAACCCCGTGCTCCCCGAGGTATCGCTGGGTTCCGGTGGTCGCCATGACCCCAAAGCCTATTCCCGCCAGCAGGCGGACGGTGTCGAGGATGCGGGGCTTGTCGGCGTCCTTCACCGATACGAAGACGGTGCCGTGCCGCGGCAGCCGGGTGCCCCCGCCGAGCTGGCTTTTGACGAAGGCGACATTGTAGTCGCGGTCGATTCCCATGACTTCGCCGGTCGACTTCATCTCCGGCCCCAGCACGGTATCGACCGCGGAACCAAAGCGCGCGAACGGAAACACCGCCTCCTTCACGCCGATGTGGCGGGCTGTGGCAAACTCGAAGTTTTGCGGCTTTAGCGCGAAGCTTTTGAGCGTCTCGCCGGCCATGATGCGCGCGGCGATTTTCGCCGCCGGAATGCCTGTCACCTTGGCGACGAATGGGACCGTGCGCGAGGCGCGCGGATTGACTTCGAGGACATAAACCTCGCCGTCCTTGATGGCGTATTGCACGTTCATCAGGCCGCCGACCTTGAGCGCCAGCGCGAGTTCGCGCGTCTGCCGGCCGAGTTCGCCGATCAGCGTCGTCGTCAGGTTGTGTGGCGGCAGCGAACAGGCGGAATCGCCCGAGTGGATGCCGGCCTCCTCGATATGTTCCATGATGCCGACGATGAAGCTATCGCGGCCATCGGCCAGGCAATCGACGTCGACTTCGACGGCATCGGTCAGATAGCGGTCGATCAGCAGCGGCCGCTTCTCGGAGACGGCGAATTCGGAGGGGCGGTCGAGATCGGCGGCGAGGCGGGCGACGTAGCGATCGAGCTGCGCCGGCTCACGCACGATTTCCATCGCGCGCCCGCCCAGAACGTAGGAAGGGCGGATCACGATCGGATAGCCGACCTCGTCGGCAATCCTGCGAGCTTTTTCCGGCGAGGTGGCAATGCCGCTCTTGGGTTGGCGCAGCTTGAGCCGGTCGAGCAGTTCGCGGAATCGATCGCGGTCTTCGGCCAGATCGATCGCATCGGGCGAGGTGCCAAGGATCGGAACCTTGGCTTTTTCCAGCGACTCGGCGAGCTTGAGCGGCGTCTGGCCGCCGAACTGAACGATCACTCCGTGCAGCTTGCCGCGCTTGCGCTCGGTATCGATGATCTCAATCACGTCCTCGGCGGTGAGCGGCTCGAAATAAAGCCGATCGGAGGTGTCGTAGTCGGTCGATACCGTCTCCGGATTGCAGTTGACCATGATGGTTTCGTAGCCGGCGTCCTTAAGCGCGAAGGCCGCGTGGCAGCAGCAATAATCGAACTCGATACCCTGGCCGATGCGGTTCGGACCGCCGCCGAGTATAACGACTTTGTTTTTGTCGGAAGGCGCGGCCTCGTCGGCGACGCCGCCGGCAAAAGGCGGCTGGTAGGTCGAATACATATAGGCCGTCGGTGAAGCGAATTCGGCCGCGCAGGTGTCGATCCGTTTGAACGCGGGGCGAACGCCGAGCGCGCGGCGCCGGTCGGCAACGTCGCCAACCGCGGTACCGGTCAACCGGGCCAGCCGTGAATCGGAAAAGCCGCTTGCCTTGAGCCGCCGCATCGCACCGGCCGTTTCCGGCAGGCCCTTGGTGCGGATCTCATCCTCGGCCTCAATCAATTCGCGGATCTGCGCGAGGAACCAGTGATCGATGCGGCAAGCGGTATGGATGTCGGCGTCGTTCATGCCGAGCCGCATCGCCTGCGCGACTTTGAGGATGCCGTCCGGCGAGGGCGTGCCGAGCGCGGCGCGGATCGCGTTCTTGTCGTCGCCTTCGCCGAGGCCCGGTATCGCTACCTCGTCCAACCCGCTGAGGCCGGTTTCCAGCGAGCGCAGCGCTTTTTGCAGGCTCTCCTGAAACGTGCGGCCGATCGCCATCGCTTCGCCGACCGATTTCATCGAAGTGGTAAGCACCGCTTCTGCGCCGGGAAACTTCTCGAAGGCGAAGCGTGGAATCTTGGTGACTATGTAATCGATGGTCGGTTCGAACGAAGCGGGCGTAGCGCCGCCGGTGATGTCGTTTTTGATCTCGTCGAGGGTGTAGCCGACGGCGAGCTTGGCGGCGACCTTGGCGATCGGAAAGCCGGTCGCCTTGGAGGCCAGCGCCGAGGAACGCGACACCCGCGGATTCATTTCGATCACCACCAGCCGACCGTCGCGCGGATTGACCGCGAATTGCACGTTCGAGCCGCCGGTCTCGACCCCGATCTCGCGCAATACCGCGATCGAGGCGTCGCGCATGATCTGATATTCCTTGTCGGTCAATGTCAGTGCCGGTGCGACGGTAATCGAGTCGCCGGTATGCACGCCCATCGGATCGATGTTCTCGATCGAGCAAACGATGATGCAGTTGTCGTTCTTGTCCCGCACCACCTCCATCTCGAATTCCTTCCAACCGAGCACCGATTCCTCGATCAGCACTTCGGAGGTGGGCGACGCGTCGATACCGCGCTCGACGATGTCGATGAACTCGGCCTTGTTGTAGGCGATGCCGCCGCCGGTGCCGCCGAGCGTGAACGACGGCCGGATGATCGCCGGCAATCCGATATCGTCGAGCGCTTCGAGCGCCTGGATCAGCGTCTTGACCTGGTGCGAGCGCGGCGTCGCTAGCCCGATCTTGGTCATCGCGTCGCGAAACAGCTTGCGGTCCTCGGCCTTATCGATCGCCGCGGCGGTCGCGCCGATCATCGGCACGTCGAACTTTTCGAGTACGCCCATTTTGCGAAGCGATAACGCGGTGTTGAGCGCGGTTTGCCCGCCCATCGTCGGCAATAGCGCGAAGCCGCCAGGCAGGACGTACCGTTCTTTCTCGATGATCTTGGCGACGATCTCGGGCGTGACCGGCTCGATGTAAGTCGCATCCGCCAGATCCGGATCGGTCATGATGGTCGCGGGATTGGAGTTGACCAGAACGATCCGGTAACCCTCGGCCTTGAGCGCCTTGCAGGCCTGCGTGCCGGAATAGTCGAACTCGCAGGCCTGGCCGATCACGATCGGTCCCGCGCCGATGATCAGGATCGAGGAGATGTCGGTCCGTTTGGGCATTGCCTACCTTAGGTTCGTCATCCTGAGGTGCCGCGCATGAGCGCGGGCCTCGAAGGATGTTGGCCGGACATCCGGGCCGTCGCCCCAGCCGAAATCGGCTTGTCCGACTTCGGTTATTTAGGTCCAAGTCGGCACTAGCCGACTTGGTTGGCTCGCTTCGCTCGCACCTCAGAGTGACGGGACGAAGCAAGCGGACATTAAGGCGCACAAAAAAAGGGCGCGCGTATCGCGCGTCCCTCAGCCGGCGGCGGGGGCCGACCCCGCGCGAGCGCTGTTTAGACGAGAAATTCCGCGCAGGGAAGGGGCCGCTTCAGTCTCCGCTCACCAGAAGCCGTCGGCGGCAACATTTCGCGTCGGTCCTCGTTATTGAGATGGGTCAGCGGCGAATTAAGCCAGATGCTGCATAAACGTCCGGATTTGTCGTTTTGGGTCAGTCTGGCCGCAACGGCGTTGCTGGTGGTCGCGACCCCTTTGCGGCGGAGCGGCAAAAGCCGGCGCTGGTGGTCGCGGCCTGTGGAAAAGAATGGGCGGCCGTTCGGCGAGCCGCGCTCCTCCGAGGAGCCGCGCTCGATCGAGCGTGAACGCGCGCAGGAGCAGGGCCGCGGCCGGCACGCCAGCCATCCGCTGCAAATTCCCTGGACCGGCTGGAAAGACGTCCTGTGGCGGACCTATGCGGAAATGCAGTCGGACCGGCTGCTTTCGATCGCCGGCGGCGTTGCCTTTTTCATCCTGTTGTCGATTTTTCCGGCCATCACCGCGCTGATCTCGGCTTACGGCCGCTTCTTCAACGCCGCCACCGTCACCAATAACATTTCGCTCCTGCATGACGTGGTGCCTGCCAATATGCTCGACATCATCCACGAGCAGGCCAACCGTATCGCCTCCAACAGCGGCCGCGCGCTTAATATCGGCATTGTCGCCGGCATTTTGGTCTCGCTGTGGAGCGCCATGAGCGGCGTCAAGGCGATGATCGATGCGCTCAACGTGATCTACGAGCAGAAAGAAGGACGCAACTTCATCAAGCTTAACCTGGTGGCACTCGCGTTTACGCTGGCGGGCTTCGCGACATTGCTGCTGGCGATCGCCGCCGTCGTGGTGCTGCCTTTGCTTCTCGCCTCGGTGGGGCTCGGCGGTTTGACCGAAACGCTGACCCGGCTCGTGCGCTGGCCGGTGCTGCTGCTGGTTCTGCTGGTCGGGCTCACGCTGCTTTACCGCTATGGCCCGGATCGCCGCGCCGCCCGCTGGCAATGGGTTAGTGTTGGCAGCGTGCTCGCATCGGTCACCTGGATAGTGGCCTCTTACCTGTTCTCCTGGTATCTGGCGAGCTTCGCCAATTACAACGCC
>JAGXAC010000070.1 GCA_019075925.1 Hyphomicrobiales bacterium
GACTTCGGCGTGGTCCTGCGCGATCCGAGTGGACCACGCGCGAAAGAGCCGCACAAGATGTGCGTCTTCGCTTTCATCGCTGATAGGAACGGTGCCGCCGCGGGTGGCGTTTACGCGCCAGTGGCGGCCGAATATGAGGTCCGGTTAGGCGATGGCTCGTCGGTGCATCGAAGCAATGGCGCTCGGCGCTTTATTGGCGACCCTCGACACTGCGGCGGCACAAGTGCCTCCGCCTCCGGTTCCGATCCAGACGCCGCATCCCAATCCGAGCAGTTCGCTCGTTTTGCCGCAGGCGCCGGAAGTGCCGGTGTCGCCCGGACCGGGGCCGGGAGCGGCAGCCGTCGTGCGCGGTCCGCCGGGCGTCGTCGAGCCTTATCCTGCGCCGCACGATCGTTCAACGCATCCACGGCGACACAGCAAAGCGTTTCTCGATCGTCGGCGTATCGACCGGCATGAGCGTTGAGCGCGGCGGAGACGGTTCACGCGGATTTTTGCAGCTTGCGCGGCGATCCACGGCCGCGCGGGTCGGCGGATCGCTCAGACCGGACCCGCCACCACCACCAGGCGCTTGATCTTGTGATCGAGATAAGCGCGCAAGAATGCCGGGTAGTCCTTGAACGACACGCAACCGAACGAGTCTCCGTTCGGGCCGAGCATGTAGGTGTGCGCGAGGAAGCCGCTGCGGCCGAACACTTTGCTGCTGTCGACCGGGATCAGCCGCAGAGCCTGCACGCCGTGAAACAGCCCTTCGCGCAACTGCAGATCGTAGACGTCGGGGGGCGTTGCTCCGCGATTTCTTTGGTCGACGTATCTCGGATCGTCAAGCAAGCTGCCGCGTCCGGAATGCGCCTCTAAAACCGTTCCGTCCGGCAAGTAGACCGCGTGCGCGGAAATGTCATAAACGGCGGTCTGGCGATCGTAGCGGCCGTGTCCGAGACTCCGTCCGATGTCCAAATCGCCTTCGGGCGCCGCATAGGCCAGCGTTACCGTGGAGGCGGGCTTGCCGAAAAGCCTGTCGAAGATCGTCGGCTTCTCGGTCGCGATGCGGTCGCGGACCGAAGTCGTCAGCTGATGCAGCGATCCGGTCGGCAACGTCGATGCCGCGTTCTGCGCCAACCGATGCGCCCGCGACACCGTCGACGAAATTCCTTGTTCCAATCCGGTCGCAAGCCGGCTGAGCCCGGCGGCGGCGCCGTTGGCGCCGGCGGCTGCGTTTTTGGAAAATGTCGCCGGGTTCGAGCCGGTCAAGAAACGAGGATCGAGAAGAACCAGCAGCGCGTCCGCTTTGACCGATTCTTCCGTGTAGCGGCGCATTGCCGCCGACAATTTCGCGTAGGCGATTGCGACGCTCGATTGCGTGACGCGCGCGGGCGCCACGGCAGTCGGGCTTGGCGGATTGTCCGGCGGCGGCACCGTCACAGTGCCGTGCGGATTCGCCCAGACGATCCAGGCGCACGCCAAAGCCACGCACGTGCAAGCGATGCCGGCGAGATGGCGGCGTGCCCGTGCGTGGTTTGCTGACGTTTTATGGCGATGTTCGTGGGAAATAGAACGCTGTACGCTACTGAACGTCATTACCCCTCGATCCCCGATGAACGTCGCGCCGGCGTTCGATGCCTTGTTTTGGCCATCGAGCCGCATGAGCGGTTAACGGGCACGCCCCGACCAAGACCGCGCCCAGGTAGCGCTCCGACTTGCGCAAAACATTAAGGCGACTTTTCGTTAAATGCCGATTAAGCCAACTCGACCCGGTGCTATGGTTCCCGGCTGAAACCGTTGAGCGACGACGCATGGCCGAGGCGCCCGATCACGCCCTTCATCACGCCGCCGGCGCCGAGCGCTGGAAGCACGATGGCGTGCGCGTCATTCCCGGCCACCAGCTGGACCCGAACGTGCCGTCCACGCCGGGCATGGATCGCAAAGCGGCCATCAACTTCGCCCGCGTTGGCGCGCAGAAATTGTGGGCCGGCACCGTGACCATCAAGCCGGATGCGAAAACCGGCGCGCACCATCACGGCCATCTCGAAAGCATCATCTATGTGGTCCGCGGCAAGGCGCGGATGCGTTGGGGCGAGCACCTGGAATTTACCGCCGAAGCCGGCGCCGGCGATTTCATTTTCATTCCGCCATATGTGCCGCACCAGGAGATCAATGCCAGCACGGACCAGGTGCTGGAATGTGTGCTGGTGCGCAGCGACGGCGAGGCCATTGCCGTCAATCTCGACATCGAGCCGGTGGAGAAGCCCGAGACGGTGCTGTGGGTGGATCCGATCCATCGCGACCCGGCCGAGAAAAAGCCGTCTTAGCCGGGACGGCGCGTCGCTATTTTTCATTCCCACATGCCAGGCGCGGCGGCCGGCGGATGAGAAAAGCCATAGTCGGCAGCCGGTTGTGCGGAAAAAGTTCTAAGCTGCGCCTAAGCGCCGCCGCAATTTGGTATAATTTTATTGGCGCGCGGGTGTCGCGCACACCGGGGTAGGGGGTCTCCTCCGTGAAGGCCGGGCTGATCGGAGTCGCCGCAATTGTCGTAAGCGCGATGCTGCTCGCCGCCGCCCCCGGTCAGGCGCAGTCACCGCCGGCAGCCTCGCCGGCGCCGCTTCCGGCGCCGGGGGTTATGCCCCCTTACGAAGTCACCAAGATGATCCGCTCGGCAGGCTTTGAGCCGCTGGCGCCGCCGCTGCGCGAGGGCACGACCTACGTGCTGCGTGCCACCGATTTTCGTGGCATTCTGATGCGCGTGGTTGTCGATGCGCGCAGCGGCGCCATCCGCGCCGTCAATCGTATCGTGCCCGGACCTGGACCATACGGCGAGGTCGGGATGGCCGCGCCGCCTTACACGATGCCGCCAGCTTACGGCCCGCCGGAAGACGATGGCTCCGAATTGTCGCCGGAGGAAGCAGCTTTGGGGCCGCCGCTATCACCGGCGCCGTACCCCGTCGTGCATTCCCGCAGCGCAAGCCCGCCCTTGCCGCGGCCGCGGCCGGCGGAGTTGGCGGCGCGGGAGGCCAGGACTGTGCCCAAACCGGCGGCCGTGCTGCCCGCCGCCCAAGCGGACGAAGTGCCCGTCGCCAAACCTCAACCAAAGCCCAGCACCGCGGCATCGACACCCTCGCCGTCGCATCCGCCCGCGGCGGCCCCGAAACGGCCGGCGCCGCTGGCGATCCCGGATTGACCGTCCGCTACCGAAGCCTACCAGCATTGCTTCGCATCGCCGGCGATGACACTGTGCGCATCGAACCAGCCTGAACCAACAAGTCCGCGGTCCGAAGCCGCGACGGTGCCGGAGAGGAAACGCTATGGCTGCGGATGCAGCGGTGACCGTCGCCGCGCGCCTGGATCGCTTGCCGTCCACCCGCTATAGCCGCAAGCTCGTCACGCTGCTTTCGCTCGGCGGCTGGTTCGAATTCTACGATCTTTTCTTTACCGCCTATGTGGCGATCGGCTTGTTCAAGGAAGGCATTTTTACGCCGACCACCAAGGGTCTGTTTGACCTCTCCGGCTTCGCCAGTTTCGTCGCCGCTCTATTTGGCGGAATGTTCGTCGGCACGCTGGTGTTCAGCTGGGTCTCAGACCATTACGGGCGCCGCTCGATCCTCACCTTCGCGCTGCTTTGGTATTCGATCGGCGCGTTCATTATGGCGTTTCAGCATACGCCGCAGAGCATCGATCTGTGGCGCTTCATCGCCAGCGTTGGATTGGGCGTCGAGCTGGTGAATGTCGATTCCTACTTGTCGGAGCTGGTCCCCCGGAGCCGGCGCGGGCCGGCCTTCGCCTACATGAATTTCGTGATGTTCACGTCGGTGCCGGTGGTTGCGTTTCTCTCTTGGCAACTGGTGCCGATATCCGTCTTCGGCTTGGCCGGCTGGCGCGTCGTGGTGATCATCGGCTCGGCGGGGGCGATCGTGATCTGGTGGATTCGCCGCGGTCTGCCGGAATCGCCGCGCTGGCTGGTGCAGCACGGCCGCCTCGCCGAGGCGGAAAGCATACTTGCGGAGATGGAACGGCACGCGCGCGACGAAACCGGCGGCGAACTGCCGGCGCCGGAGCTCGTCGCGGGCGAGGCCGATTACAAGCCGGGCGCATGGAGCGAGATTTGGAGTCCGCTCTTTCGCGGCCGAACCATCATGCTGGTCATTTTCAATCTGGTGCAAACCATCGGCTATTACGGTTTTTCCAGCTGGGTGCCGGCGCTGTTGGTCTCGCAAGGCATCGGCGTCACCAGGTCACTCGCCTACACGTTCATCATCGCGATTGCCGCGCCGATCGGCCCGCTCATCGGCGTATATTTTGCCGACCGCTTCGAGCGTAAATGGCAAATTGCCTGGGCGGCGATCGGGATCGCGGTGTTCGGATTATTGTTCGCGCAACAGACCGGCGCCGCTGGCGTGATCGTATGCGGCCTGCTGATAACGCTCTGCAACAACTGGCTGGCGTTCTCGTTCCACGCCTATCAGGCCGAGCTCTATCCGACCCGCATTCGCGCCCAGGCGGTCGGCTTCGTCTATTCGTGGAGCCGGTTTTCGGTGATCTTCTCCGGCTTTATCATCGCCTTCTTTCTCGGCCATTACGGTACGGTCGGCGTGTTCACCTTCATCGCCGGGGCGATGGTGATCGTGTTCGTGGTCGTCGGCTTCTTCGGGCCTAATGTCACCAAGCTGCGGCTCGAGGCCATCGCGACATAAAAAAGCGCCCCGGAAAACCGGGGCGCCAACATTCACGCACACACGCTACGCTTACGCAGCCTGTTTCTGCTCGACCGTCTTCGGCTCGGCCTTGGCGTTGCCGATCGGGATGGTACGCGGCTTCTTCGCCTCGGGAATCTCACGCACGAGATCGACGTGCAGGAGACCGTGCTCGAGCCTGGCGCCCTTGACCTGGACAAAGTCGGCGAGCTGAAACACGCGCTCGAAGGCGCGCGCCGCTATGCCTTGATAAAGCACGTCGCCGTGCTTCTCTTCATCCTTGGCGCTCTTTTCGCCGCGGACGGTCAAGGTGTTTTCCTTCGCGACAACCGAAAGCTCGGGTTCGCTGAAGCCGGCTACTGCGACAGTGACGCGATAGTCATTGTCACCGGTCCGCTCGATGTTATAGGGCGGGTAACCAGGGGCCGATCCGTCGATGCCCTGGTCGAGCAGCGAGAACATCCGGTCAAAGCCGACGGTGGAACGATAAAGGGGTGCAAGATCGAAAGTTCGCATGGCATATCCTCCTTCTGAAGCGACATGCGGGTCCGCCTTGAGGGCCGGACCCTATGGTTTATGTGCAGCCTGTATGGCCTGCACAGTCGGCAAATAGGAATGGATTTGCGCGACTGCAAGGGGCCCTAACCATTTGGTAAATAATAACAAATGAAGCTCGTCTCGATTCCCGCGAATCCGGTTCCGGACAATGTCGTCACCGGCATGGTGAAAACGCCGGACGGCGTGTCGTTGCGGTTTGCGCGTTTTGCGCCGCCGGCCGGCCGCCGCGGTACGGTGTGCATCCTTCCCGGCCGCACCGAGTGGATCGAAAAATATTTCGAGACCATCCGCGATCTGCGCAGCCGCGGATTCGCTGTCGCCATTCTCGACTGGCGCGGGCAGGGCCTGTCGGATCGCCAGTTCAGCGACCGGCACAAAGGTCATGTCGGCAGCTTCTTGGAATTCGACGCCGATCTCGAAACGTTCATGCGCGAGGTCGTATTGCCGGACTGTCCGCCGCCGATATTCGCTCTCGCCCATTCCATGGGCGGGACGGTAGCCCTCCGCGCCGCGCACCGTGGCCAGCGCTGGTTCGACCGTATCGTGCTGTCGGCGCCGATGCTCGGCGTTGCATTGATACATTCGACGGTCATCGCCGCCTCCATCGTTTGGGGAATGCGGCAATGGGGTTTGGGCGGCATGTACGTTCCCGG
The DNA here is from genome assembly GCA_019075925.1 of Hyphomicrobiales bacterium. GTDB lineage: Bacteria > Pseudomonadota > Alphaproteobacteria > Rhizobiales > Xanthobacteraceae > BOG-931. The sequence goes on from JAGXAC010000070.1 coordinate 5,894, forward strand.
CCGCTATCCGGGAGTGCTCGATTTGCGACCCTTCGCCGGCAACATTCTGACCAGCGATCCGGTTCGCTATGCCCGCAACGCCGCGGTGATCGAAGCGGAACCGGCGCTTGGATTGGGCGGCCCGACCGTCGCCTGGTGCGATGCGGCCTTCCACGCCATGCGTGCGACCAGCAACCCGACTTATCCCGCGGACATCCGCCAGCCCATTCTGATCGTCGGCGCCGGCCGCGACGTCATCGTGTCAAACACCGCAATCGAAGACTTTGCTTTGAAGCTTCGCGCCGGTTCGCACCTTGTCGTCAGCGGCTCTCAGCACGAATTGCTGATGGAGCAGGACCGCTATCGTTCGCAATTCTGGGCGGCATTCGACGCTTTTGTCCCCGGCACGCCGTTGTTTTGAGCGACTACGACTGCAGCAAGTCCATCGCCTTCGCGTGTACGCGTCTGTCGCCGGCGGCGATGATCTTGCCGCCATTATGCGGCCGACCATTGTCCCACGCGGTGATGACGCCGCCCGCACCTTCGATAATTGGAATAAGCGGCAGCACGTCATAGGGCTTCAGTTCCGTCTCGATCACCAGATCGATATGCCCGGCGGCCAGCATGCAATACGCATAGCAGTCGCCGCCGTAGCGCGATAACTGCACCGCATCTTCGACCCGCCTGAACACGCGCCGGTCGTCTTCGCGCATCAACAAAGGACTCGTCGTCAACAATGTCGCCGCACCCAGCGAGGCGCATGCACGCGTGCGCAACGCCCGATTCCCGGCCGGGCCGCGGTAGCTTGCGGCCTTGCCGTCGCCGGTAAAATGCTCGCGCGTGAACGGCTGGTGCATCATGCCGTAGATCGCTTCGCCGCGACGGGTCAGCGCAATCAACGTGCCCCACGCCGGCAACCCGCAGATGAAGGACTTGGTGCCGTCGATCGGGTCGAGAATCCACACATATTCGGCGTCGGGACGCTCGGCGCCAAATTCCTCGCCCAGGATGCCGTGCTCCGGGAAAGTCTTTTTGATGAGGGCGCGCATCGCCGCTTCGGCGGCACGGTCGGCGGCAGTAACCGGATCAAAGCCGCCCGTCGGGCTTTTGTTTTCGACGCCAAGGGCGCTGCGGAAAAACGGCCGGATGGTTTCGCCGGACACGCTGGCGAGTTCGTCCACGAACGCTACAAAGTCGATCGCGGTCATACCTTCCTCGCGGGTTCGAGTACCGAAGTTCGGCGGCAACGGCAATTCGAGGTGTTGGGGGTGATTAAGTTGCCGGTTGGCAACATCGCTCGACAAAACCGCTTTGCGCCCGGCGGGAAGCGCACCCGCCGCCGGTTCCTGCCTTAATTTTGCGCAGCGGCACCTTTGCCAATGCGCTGCGCATGCGAAGCCTTTGTACGGATTTCCATTTTTGTTGTTCCTTGCGTCCGAAGAGAACCATTGAATGCGCCATTGGTAGGCCTGTTTTGCACAATTTGCAGGATATTTCCGGGGAAAATCCCAGTGAAAAGGGCAAGCGTACTTGCGTTTTGTGCGGCGCGGTGTATGTTGTTGCAGTGCGGCAGCGGGGATTCATCTCTCCGCCTACCGTCGCCCTCCTTGGGCGTTTCCTCCCTAGACTTGGGCCGCTTGCACTGCGAGTGGCCCTTTTTATTGCCGCCGGTTGTCTCCGGATGTCGGTTCCTGCCGCTACTCCGCAGCAGCCCGGTAGGGCCGCAGTTCCTCCAGCGGTATTGCCGCCAGTCGCTCGGCCAGGATCTCGAATTCCGACGTTAGCTTCGCGAAGGTTGCCGACTTCTGATAGCGACGCTCATCCATATAAAGCGCGCGGTTGATCTCGAGCTGGATGGCGTGCAGGCCCGTGATCGGGTTGCCGTAATGCTCGGTGATGAAACCGCCGGCGTAAGGCTTGTTGCGGCTGACGACGTAGCCGAAGTCGCGCATCGTCGCCTCGATCGTCTCGGCGATCAGCGGCACGCAGCTCGTGCCATAGCGGTCGCCGAGCACCAGGTCCGCCCGCGGGCGCTCGTCCCGGGCGCCGGTCGATGACGGCATGGAATGACAATCAATCAGCATGGCGGCGCCGAACTGGCGATGCAGCCGCATGAACACGCGCTGCAAGGTCCGGTGATAGGGCTTGTACAGCCGATCGATCCGCTTGAGCGCTTCGGCGACCGAAATGCGCTGATCGTAGATTTCCTGCGCATCGCCGACCACCCGCGCAACCGTGCCGAGGCCGCCGGCCACCCGCATCGATCGGGTATTGGCGAAGGACGGCAATCGGCCGTCGAACATCCGCGGGTCGAGTTCATAGGGCTCGCGATTGACGTCGACATAGCAGCGCGGAAAGTGTGCGCGTACCAGCGGATGGCCGCGCTTCACCACCCCGGCGATCAATTCGTCGACGAACGAATCCTCGGAGCGGCGCAGGGTCGCCAGGTCGAGCCGGGAGGTGAGCAGGAACTCGCGCGGATAGACGCGTCCGCTATGGGGCGAATTGAACAGCAGCGGTCCGTGGCACTCGGCCGGCTCGAGCGCTTCGAACGCAGGGTCGAACTCGTCCTGGATTTCCATCATGGCCGGTCGGCCTCTGGACGGCTTTAACGATCCAGCAAGCGGTATCGAATCCCTACGTGCGGCGGAGGCCGTTGTCCAGGGCGCGCCGGCGCCCAAAGCGGCTCGACCTTCACCTCATGTTTACCCGCAATCGGGCTTATGGAATCAAGGGGGCCGGCTTATGTGCCGGGGATCGAATGACTATGCCAAAAATCCTGCTGGCCGAAGACGACATCGACATGCGGCGATTCCTCGTCAAGGCGCTGCAAAATGCCGGCTATGAGGTGATGTCGTACGACAATGGCATGGCCGCTTACCAGCGTCTGCGCGAAGAGCCGTTCGAGCTTTTGCTGACCGATATCGTGATGCCGGAGATGGACGGCATTGAACTCGCCCGCCGCGCCGCCGAACTCGACCCGGATATCAAGATCATGTTCATCACCGGGTTTGCGGCGGTCGCGCTCAATTCCGATTCAAGCGCCCCCAAGCACGCCAAGGTATTGTCCAAACCGATCCACTTGCGCGAGCTTGTCACCGAAGTGCAGCGGATGCTCGCCGCCTAGCGTGCGAGCCAAGACGGTTTGCCGGCCGTGACGGCTTCGTCGACGATTGCGGACTATGCCTCGCGGCGCCTCTCGCGCGCGGGACGCTGGCGATGCGACACGGCATGCACGTTGCCGTGATAACTGCGCGCGGTGGCTCCGGCCACGGTCGCGTGCGCAAGTTTGTGCGCCGCTTTACCCTCGGCAACGACGGGCTCCACGACGGATGCTTCCGCCTTCGGGGTCCGCGCCGTCTTGCGCGCCGCCGTTGGCGGAATTTTCGCGGCCGGTTTCGCAACACGCGTCGCCGCTTGCTGCTTGTGCCGGACGGTCTTGGTTTCCTCTGTCGGCTGAGTTTCTTGCAGTTGGGAGTGCTCCAGTTCGGCGAATGCGGGCAACTGGCGGCAGGGCAGGAGCCGGACGAAGGTGAGCCTGGAATCCTCGACCGGCGATTTGCGCCACGCCTCGATGCTGCGGCCGGTGACGCGCACGACATAGTTGCGTGTTTCGGCCGGCAATGCGCGGTGGCGATCGAGCCATTCGCCGACGCGGTGGGCACCGGCGTTATAGGCGGCGGCCGCAAGTCCGAGATTGCCGAAGTGCTCGCGCAATGCATGCAGCAACCGCGCGGACGCCGGTATCGCCTGCCGCGGATCGAACGGATCGCCGACGCCTTCTTCGGCTGCAACCTCGGGCATGAATTGGGCAATGCCTTGGGCGCCGACTTTGCTCACCGCGTCATGCTGCAACCGGCTTTCCTGCCAGATCAAATTGGCGAAGAAAGGAACCGGCAACTGATAATCCTGCGCGGCGGTCATCAGCGCTTTGCAAAGGCCTTCGAGTGAACCGACGACGTCGGCGTCGGCGCTGGCGTCGGTGCTGGCGGGGTTGGGGGAGGGCGGGGCGGCTTTTTGTTCGTCCTGGTCGTGCGCCGTGTCGGAGGCCTCGATCCTGGCGGGCTTCTCGACCGGCGCGCGATCGCTTTTGCCGAAGACCGTCTCGGGATCGAACGACGCGTAAATCGTATCGGGGTCCGGCAACGCGTCTTGAAATTTGGCTTCCGGCGCTGCGCTGCGCAGGCCGACCAGTAAGATCGCCACGGCCAGCAATGGACGCATGTCCCCTCCCCACAGAATCGCGCGTGCGCGGCGCCCGACGGCGCCGTTACACGGATGACAATCAGAGAAGTCCCCTCGACTGGGCGGGGAGATGCCGTTCTAAGCGGGCGCTTTTTTGGAAACAATGGGGGCTTGCCAAGACCATTCACGGCGTTTGCCGAGCCAAGATGTGGCGCGGTCGTGCAATTGAAACTTTGCCGATCAGCGTTGGCGGAATGGGCTCCTGGGCCAGATTTGAATCGTTATAAACGGCTTGCGCCGGGGCGGCGAAAGGCGGATATTAGTTACGTTCGTGACCAATTGCGTGAGGATCGCGGACTGCCGGTATTTTGGGAGTTTCCATGGCCACGCACGATACGAAAACCCGCAGCAGAAATCGCAAGGCCGGGATTGCGCCGCCACGGCCGGCCGTGCCGATCAGCTATCAACCCGGCTTCGGCAACCATTTCGTCTCGGAGGCCGTTCCCGGTGCGCTGCCGGTCGGGCGGAACTCGCCGCAGCGGCCGCCGCTTGGTCTCTACGCCGAGCAAATTTCGGGAACCTCGTTCACCACCGCGCGCGCCGAGAATCGGCGCACCTGGACCTACCGCATCCAGCCGTCGGTGGTGCATCGTCCCTACGCGCGCATCGACAACGGCCTGATCCGCAGCGCGCCGTTCAACGAAATCGACGCCACCCCCACCCAGTTACGCTGGTCGCCGTTTCCTGTTCCGAGAAAGCCGACCGACTTCGTCGACGGCATCATTACGCTGGGCGGCAACGGCGACGCGGCCACCCAGACGGGCATGGCGATCCACGTCTACGCTGCCAACGCCTCGATGCATGAGCGCTGCTTTTATAATGCCGACGGCGAAATGCTGATCGTACCGCAGCAGGGGCGCGCGCGATTTGTCACCGAACTCGGCATCATCGAGGCGGCCGCCGGCGAAATCGTGATTATTCCGCGCGGCTTGCGCTTCCGGGTTGAGCTGCCGGACGGGCCCTCGCGCGGCTACATCTGCGAGAATTATGGCGCCATGCTGCGGCTGCCCGAACTCGGGCCGCTTGGCGCCAATGGACTTGCCAATGCGCGTGACTTTCTGGCGCCGGTCGCGGCGTATGAGGATACGTCCGGCCGCTGGAGCCTGCTTGCCAAATTCCAGGGCAACCTTTGGGCGGCGGAGATGGATCATTCGCCGCTCAACGTCGTCGCCTGGCACGGCAATTTCGCGCCCTACAAATACGATCTTGCGCGCTTTAACGCGATGGGATCGGTGAGTTTCGATCATCCCGATCCGTCGATCTTCTCCGTGCTCACCGCGCCGTCGGACCTGCCGGGCACGGCGAATATCGATTTCGTCATTTTCCCGCCGCGCTGGTTGGTCGGCGAGGATACCTTCCGGCCGCCCTGGTATCACCGCAACGTCATGACCGAATTTATGGGACTTTTGCACGGCGCCTACGATGCCAAGGCGGAAGGCTTTCTGCCCGGCGGCGCCAGTCTGCACAATTGCATGACGGCGCACGGTCCCGATGCCGAGACCTGGGAGCGGGCGAGCGAGGCGCAGCTCAAGCCGCACAAGATCGAAAACACCATGGCCTTTATGTTTGAAAGCCGTTTTGCGCTGCGTCTGACGCGCTACGCCGTTGAATCCTCCGAGCTGCAGCACGATTACTTCGAAGGCTGGCAAGGGCTGGATAAGCATTTCAAAGGCGGATAGGAACTTCCTGGTTCGATTTAAGGCGGCGCAGCAAGACGATGAGCAGATTGCCCACGCTTTTCATCCCGCATGGCGGCGGACCCTGCTTTTTCATGGATTGGGATCCGCCCGATACCTGGCATCGCATGGCGGACTTCCTGCGCCATCTCCCCGACCAGATCGGCGTTCGTCCGAAGGCCCTGGTGGTGATTTCCGGCCATTGGGAAGAGGATGTCGTCACTATTCAAAACAACCCGGTGCCGCCGCTGCTGTACGATTATTACGGCTTTCCGCCGAGCACCTACGAGATCAAATTTCCCGCGCCCGGTGCGCCCGACGTCGCCGCGCGCATCGCCGAATTGCTTGGCGCAGCCGGCATTGCCCATAAGTTCGATACGGCGCGCGGCTTCGATCACGGCGTTTTCATCCCGTTGAAAGTCGCCTTCCCGAAGGCCGACATACCGATCGTTCAGGTTTCCCTGTTGGCGAGCATGGATCCCGCCGCGCACGTTCGCATCGGCCAGGCGCTGGCACCGTTGCGCGACGAGAATATTCTGATCGTCGGCAGCGGCATGACCTACCATAATCTGCGCACCCTGATGGCCAACAGGCGCGGCCGCAACGGCACGGATGCAGGTTCGCAACGCTTCGACGATTGGCTGGATAATGTCCTGACCAAAACCGGCCCGGCCGAGCGCATTGCGGCGCTTTCCGCGTGGAGCGAGGCGCCTTCGGCACGCGAAGCGCATCCGCGCGAGGAGCATCTTCTGCCGTTGCACGTTGCCGTCGGCGCGGCCGGGAGCGATCCCGGACGCAGAATGTTGAAGGACGTGGTGATGGGGGCGGTGGAATCGTCGTTCCAGTTCGGGTGAGTCCGGCGCAAGCTTTCGCGGCGGCGATGGTGGCATTCGGGTAGCGTGGCGGCGTAGCGGAGCGGGGCGGCAAGCGTGGCCGGCAAATCGGACGAAGAAATTTCGGCTTACTTCGAGCGCTCGCTCGCGGCGCTGCAGAGTGCTGCGCAAGATCGCGGATTACGCACCTCGGTCGCCGCAATCGCGCATGCGATTGAAGGATCGATACGGGCCGGCGGCAAGCTTTTGATTGCCGGCAACGGCGGCAGCGCCGCCGATGCGCAGCATCTCGCCGCGGAATTTCTTTCCCGCTTCCTGGTCGACCGGCGCCCGCTGCCGGCAATTGCGCTGACCACGGATACGTCGGTGCTGACCGCGGTGGGAAACGACTATGGTTTCGAACACGTGTTCGAGCGCCAGGTGCGCGGTCTCGGACGCTCCGGCGACGTCCTTCTCGCCATTTCGACATCGGGCCGCTCGCCCAACATTATTCGCGCGCTCAAGGCGGCGCGTGAAATCGGCTTGGTCACCATCGGCTTCTCGGGCGCGAACAAAACCGAGATGGCCGATCTGTGCGGGCACTTTTTCGCCGCGCCGTCGCGCGAAACCGCGGTCATTCAGCAGATTCACATGGTTGCCGGACACGCGATTTGCGCGCTGGTCGAGAGCGCGCTGGCGAAGTGACCGGCCGCGAGTCCACATCGCGCGGCAGTTACGACGCCGACCGCGGCATCTGGTGCGAGATAACCGTCGGGGGCTTTGCCCGCCGTCCGGCGTTGTTTCTCGACCGCGACGGCGTCATCGTCGAGGACACGCGTTACCTGGGCCGGCCCGAGAATGTTCGCATGCTGCCCGGTGCGGCGGACGCGATCGCGCGATGCAACAAGCTGCGGATACCGGTGGTGCTGGTGAGCAATCAGTCCGGCATCGCGCGGCGCTATTACGATTGGGACGGCTTTCATGCCGTACAGGCGGCGCTCGCGGACGCGCTGCGAAGCGCGGGAGCGCGGCTCGACGCGATTTTTGCCTGCGCTTACCACGCCGACGGCAGCGCGCCGCTGAATGTGGGCAATCATCCATGGCGCAAGCCAAATCCGGGCATGATTGCGTCGGCGGTCGAGCGCATGCAACTCGACGCCGCACGGTCGTGGATCGTCGGCGACCGCGATTCCGACATTGCCGCCGGCCGCGCCGCGCGGTTGCAGGGTGGCATCCTGTTGTCCCGCGCAGAGCAAACACCGGCGGGTGAGGCGACGCCAACGCGCCCGGCGGAAGAATTTCGCCTCGAGCGGGCGGGTTCGCTCGGTGAAGCGGTTTCACTGCTGCTGGCGCGCGGAAATTTGGCTCCGCCTGCGGGGTAGCGTCCCGGCGAAAAGCTCGGTATGGGAAGGCTGGGACATCATCCCACCGCCACGACACGATGTTCGGAACGAGACTTAGCCCGCGCATAGCGCTCGTTGTCGCGCACGATCTGATCGTGACGGCGGCAGCCGTTATTGCCAGCTTTTATATCCGGTTCGAAGCCGCCGGCTTGGCGGCGCGCTGGCATACCCTGGTGTTGTTCCTGCCGGGATTCGTCGTCTACGCCGGCGCCGTTTATTCGCTGTTTCGCCTCTACGAATCGAAGTGGCGGTTCGCCTCGCTGCACGACTTGATGAACATCGTGCGGGCGTCGTCGGTGCTCGCCGTGTCGCTGTTGGCGCTGGACTACGTTCTCGTCGCGCCCAACGTGCTCGGCGAATTCTTCTTCGGCAAGATTACGATTATTCTCTACTGGATTTTGCAGATCGTATTCTTGAGCGCGGCGCGGATGGCGTATCGCTACTTCCGTTATACGCGCACCCGGCACCATGCGCGTTCGCCGGATTCCAATCCCGCGCTCGTGTTCGGTCGCGCGGCGGACGCCGAGGTGCTGTTGCGCGCGATCGAAAGCGGAGCCGTCACCAAGACCTGGCCGGCCGGCATCCTGTCGCCTTCCGCCGCCGATCAGGGACAAAGCATTCGCGGCATTCCCGTTCTCGGCGGCTTCGAGGCGCTCGATGCGGTCGTCAATGATCTGGACCAGCGCGGCACCAAGATTGCCCGGCTGATCTTCACCCCGTCCGCCTTCGAACCGGATGCCAAGCCGGAAGCCGCGCTGATGCGGGCGCGGCGTCTGGGCCTGGCGGTAAGCCGGCTGCCTTCGCTCGGCGACGCCGGCGAGATGCCGCGGCTCGCGCCGGTCAATGTCGAGGATCTGCTGCTGCGCCCGACGGTCAAGATCGATTACGCACGGCTGGAAAACTTTCTGAAAGGCCGCGCAATCGTCGTGACCGGAGGCGGCGGCTCGATCGGGTCGGAGATTTGCGATCGCGTCATCGCGTTCGGCGCCGAGCGGCTGTTGATCATCGAAAATTCCGAGCCGGCGCTGCACGCCGTCATGGAAACGCTCGCCACCAAAAGAATGCGAACGGCGATCGTCGGCCGTATCGCCGACGTCCGCGATCGGGCGCGGCTGTTGCGGGTGATTGCCGAGTTCAAGCCCGACATGGTGTTCCATGCGGCTGCGCTCAAGCATGTGCCGCTGCTCGAGCAGAATTGGGAAGAGGGCGTCAAAACCAACGTTTTCGGTTCGGTCAACGTCGCCGATGCGTCGGCCGCCGCCGGCGCCGAGGCAATGGTGATGATTTCGACCGACAAGGCGATCGAACCGGTATCGGTGCTCGGCGCGACCAAGCGCTTTGCCGAAATGTATTGCCAGGCGCTCGACGCCGATCTCGCCCGCCGCCTGCACGGCACACGGCAGCCGATGCGGCTGATCGCGGTGCGCTTCGGCAACGTGCTGGCCTCGAACGGCTCGGTGGTTCCGAAGTTCAAGGCGCAGATCGACGCCGGCGGGCCGGTGACGGTGACGCACCCGGATATGGTGCGCTACTTCATGACGATCCGCGAAGCCTGCGATCTCGTCGTCACCGCGGCGAGCCACGCGCTGGCGCGCGATCGCTCGGATGTCGCCGTCTACGTTCTCAACATGGGTCAGCCGGTGAAGATCGTCGATCTCGCCGAGCGGATGATCCGGCTTGCCGGTCTTGAGCCCGGCCGCGATGTCGATGTGGTGTTTACCGGAGCGCGTCCCGGCGAGCGCATGCAGGAGGTGTTGTTCGCCCGCAGCGAACCGACCGCGGATATTGGGGTCGAAGGCGTGGTCGCCGCCCGTCCGGCGCAGCCGTCGCTCGAGGTGATGCGAGGCTGGCTGGCGCTGCTTGAGCAAGGCCTTGCGCGCGACGAACGCGAGGCGATTTTTCGGGTGTTGCGCGACGCGGTGCCGGACTTCGAGGGCGCGGCTGCCTAAACCGCGCGAGCGGATCGATCCGCGCGAGG
>JAGXAC010000071.1 GCA_019075925.1 Hyphomicrobiales bacterium
CGCAAAAAGCGCGATGCCGGGATCGTGCGCCGGCACCATGAATTCTTCCGCGATGAGCTTGGAATGTTGCTGCACGCGATTATAACCCCTCACCCTCGTTCGCTTCGCTCACTCACTCGGCCTCTCCCGGCCGGGGAGCCGGGAGCCGAGCGAGCAACATGAGCGAGGCGAGTGAGGGGAACGCCCTCTCGTCGAAAAAATCACAGCATCGACGGCAAGACGCGGTCGGGCGGCCGGTGGCCGTCCATGAAGGTCTTGATGTTGACGATAACTTTCTCGCCCATGTCGATGCGGCCTTCGAGCGTGGCCGAGCCGAGATGCGGCAGCACCACCACTTTGCCGGCTTTGGCGAGTTTGACCAGCTTGGGACTTACTGCCGGCTCGTGTTCGAACACATCGAGACCGGCGCCGGCGATCTCGTCTGCCTCGATCAGGCGCGCCAGCGCGTTCTCGTCGATCACCTCGCCGCGCGCCGTATTGACGATGAAGGCCTCCGGCCGGACCAGCTTCAGCCGCCGTGCCGACAGCAGGTGATAGGTCGCCGGCGTATGCGGACAATTGATCGAGATGATGTCCATGCGCGCCAGCATTTGGTCGAGGCTTTCCCAATAGGTCGCGTCGAGTTCCTCCTCGATGCGCGGCGCCACCCGGCGGCGGTTGTGATAGTGAATCTGCAAGCCAAAAGCCTTGGCGCGCCGCGCCACCGCCTGGCCGATGCGTCCCATGCCGACGATGCCGAGCCGCTTGCCCCAGATGCGGTGGCCGAGCATCCAGGTCGGGCTCCAGCCGGTCCATTCCTTGTCGCCGAGCAGCACCTGGGCGCCTTCGGCGAGGCGTCGCGGCACCGCGAGGATCAGCGCCATGGTCATGTCGGCGGTGTCCTCCGTCAGCACGCCGGGCGTATTGGTCACCGTGATACCGCGCTGGAGCGCGGTGGCGACGTCGATATGATCGACGCCATTGCCGAAATTGGCGATCAGCTTGAGCTGGCTACCGGAATGGCTGAGCACCGAGCGGTCGATCTGATCGGTCACCGTCGGCACGATAACGTCGGCGGTCTCGGCGGCCTGCGCGAGTTCGCCTTGGCTCATCGGCTTGTCGTCGAGGTTGAGGCGGGCGTCGAACAATTCGCGCATGCGCGTTTCGACGCTGTCCGGCAACTTTCGGGTCACCACCACCCGCAGCTTCTTGCCCGATGCCATTGACGCTTTTCCTTGGACGCCACCCTTAACGATTCCGGCGAAGACCGTGTGACCGGCTGTCGCCCGTTCAGGTCTCGTTAACTGCCCTCGCCGACACTGAAAGCGGGCGTTGCTACATCGATCTTCTCTAGCAGATGGCTGCGCTCCGACAAAGCGGCCGGAATCCCGGCGATATCGAGAGTCCGATCGCCGTGGCATTGCGGCATAACAGGTGTTTGACGGTGTGGGTCAGGGTTGCGCTGGCGGCGGTATTCGCACTGACGATGGCGGCCGCCCCGGTGCGCGCGGCCAACGACGGCGGCACTAGCGGCCTGCCGGTGCCGCGTTTCGTCAGCCTGAAAACCGACCGGGTCAACGTCCGCGGCGGTCCGGACAAGGATCACGACGTCACTTTCATCTACACGCGGACCGGTTGGCCGGTCGAAATCACCGCAGAGTTCGAGAATTGGCGGCGTATCCGCGACTACGACGGCTCCGAGGGCTGGGTCTATCACTCCCTCCTGTCCGGCAAGCGGACGGCGGCGGTGCAACTCAAATCCAAGACCGATCTTGCCTCGCTCCACGCCAAGCCGGACGAGCAGAGCGCGGTAACGGCACGATTGCAATCCGGTGTGCTCGGTACCGTCAAGCGCTGCACGGGAGCATGGTGCCGGATCGCCGGTGATGGTTTCGACGGCTGGATCGAGCAGAGCCGGCTGTGGGGCGTTTATCCGGACGAAAAGATCGAGTAGGCACTGTCTCCGCCCTTAGCGGGCACGCCGCCATACAGACGCAAATGCCGGGGCGAAAAGGGCGCACGCGCCCGTCTTCGGCGGCAATACCCGGCTGTGACGGCAGAAAACTTGATGACGGACCGCTATCGCTTCCGGCGCAGCCGCACCACCACGTCAATGCGGGCGATCTCGTAACCTTCCGGCGGCATCGGCGCGGTGCCGACAACGACGTCGGACGACGGAATATCCATCAGATCGTTCTGATCCTCGATGAAGAAATGGTGGTGCTCGCTGTTGTTGGTGTCGAAATATGCCTTCGAACCGTCGACGGCGACCTGGCGCAGCAGCCCCACTTCGGTGAACTGGTGCAGCGTGTTGTAGACGGTTGCCAGCGATACCGGCACTTTCGCGTGGTTGGCTTCCTCGTACAGCATTTCCGCGGTCACGTGCCGGTCGCCTTTGGCGAACAGGATCCAGCCGAGCGCCATGCGTTGGCGGGTAGGACGCAAGCCGACCTCACGGAGCTTCGCCTTGACGGTGTGCCAGGGGCAGCCGGTACGGTCGCCAGGCCCGGTCGCGGCCATCTGGTTGGCCGGAACAGTAGAGCTGGGCGTGAATGAACGCGACTGTGTCATTGCCTCACCTGGGTCACCGTCGAAACGAGATCGTTGCATTTGTAATCATTATACGCACACGGCCGCCGGCCGCAACTCCCAAGGCGGCCGGTGGCGGGATTGCCGCGGGGCAATGATGGGTTGCGGCCACCCGGCGCGGCAGCCGCGGGGATGCGTCTTTGCCCTTATCGCCCCATATGTTAGGGATTCCGCAAGCGGCCGGGGGGCGGAGACGAAGCATGCAGGAGCGCCGTTCTAACTTCGAGTATGAGGATTTGCTGGCGTGCGGGCGCGGCGAGCTCTTCGTCGAAGGACCGCAACTGCCGCCGCCGATGCTGATGTTCAACCGGATCTCGGAAATCGCCGAGGTCGGCGGCGAGTACGGCAAGGGGCTGGTCCGCGCCGTCCTCGACCTGACACCTGACCTTTGGTTCTTCCCGTGCCACTTCAAGGGCGATCCGGTGATGCCGGGTTGTCTCGGGCTTGATGCGCTGTGGCAGCTGCTTGGCTTCTTCCTCGGCTGGCTCGGGTCGCCTGGCCGGGGCCGGGCGCTCGGCATGGGCGAGGTCAAGTTCTCCGGCCAGGTGCTGCCGACCATGAAGAACGTGGTCTACGGCCTCGATATCAAGCGGGTCATGCGTTCCAAGCTGGTGCTCGGGATCGCTGACGGCTGGTTGTCCGCCGACGGCTCGGTGATTTACAAGGCGCTCGATCTGAAGGTTGGACTATTTCTTGACGAAGCGCCGCAGGCGGCCGGCGCTTCGTAAGGTAACCGCCGACAAATGCAGGTGACGAGGTTTTAGATGAGGCGCGTAGTCGTCACCGGTATGGGTATCGTCTCGTCCATCGGTAACAACACGCAAGAAGTGCTGGCTTCGCTGCGCGAGGCGAAATCCGGCATCGTGCGCGCGGATAAATACGCCGAGCTGGGTTTCCGCTCGCAGGTGCACGGCGCACCGACGCTCGACCCCGGCGAAGCGGTCGATCGCCGCGCCATGCGCTTTCTCGGCGGCGGCGCCGCCTGGAACCATGTCGCCATGGAGCAGGCGATCCGCGACGCCGGTTTGCAAGAGGGCGAAATTTCCAACGAGCGCACCGGCATCGTCATGGGTTCTGGCGGGCCGTCGACGCGCGCCATCGTCGAAGCGGCCGACATCGCGCGCACCAAGGGTCCGAAGCGCGTCGGCCCGTTCGCGGTGCCGAAAGCAATGTCATCCACCGCATCCGCCACGCTCTCCACCTGGTTCAAGATCAAGGGATTGTCGTATTCGATCTCCTCGGCCTGTGCGACCTCCAATCATTGCATCGGCAATGCCTGTGAGCTGATCCAATACGGCAAGCAAGACATGGTGTTTGCCGGCGGCTGCGAGGAACTCGACTGGACGCTCACCGTGCTTTTCGACGGCATGGGCGCGTTGTCCTCGAAGTTCAACGATACGCCGGCCAAGGCCTCGCGCGCCTATGACGCCGATCGCGACGGCTTCGTCATCTCGGCGGGCGCCGGCGTGCTGGTGCTCGAAGAGCTCGAACACGCGAAAGCGCGCGGCGGCCGCATCTATGCCGAAGTCGCCGGCTACGGCGCGACATCGGACGGCGTCGACATGGTGGCGCCCTCGGGCGAGGGCGCGGCGCGCTGCATGCGCATGGCGCTCAAGGATATCCGGCAGAAGGTCGATTACATCAATCCGCATGCCACTTCGACGCCGATCGGCGACCTCAAGGAGATGGAGGCGATCCGCGAAGTGTTCGGCTCCGGCGACAAATGCCCGCCGATCGCCGCCACCAAGTCGCTGACCGGGCACTCGCAAGGCGCCACCGGCGTGCACGAGGCGATCTATTCGCTGTTGATGATGAACAACGGCTTCATCTGCGAGAGCGCCAACATCGAGAATCTCGATCCCGCCTTCGCCGACATGCCGATCGTACGCGAACGTCGCGATGGCGTGACGCTCGATTGCGTGCTGTCAAACTCGTTCGGCTTTGGCGGCACCAACGCCTCCATCGTCTTCAAGCGGCTGGATACGTAACGCATGCCCGATTTGATGCAGGGCAAGCGCGGCCTGATCATGGGGGTCGCCAACGACCACTCCATCGCTTGGGGGATCGCGAAGACGCTGGGCGCGCACGGCGCCAAGCTTGCCTTCACCTATCAGGGCGACGCGCTCGGCAAGCGGGTGAAACCGCTGGCGGCTACGGTCAATGCCGATCTGGTGATGCCGTGCGACGTCGAGGACACCGGCTCGGTCGATGCCGTCTTTGCCGAAATCGAGCGGACGTGGGGCAAGCTCGATTTTCTGGTTCACGCCATCGCTTTCTCCGACAAGAGCCAACTGACCGGCCGCTTTGCCGACACCACGCGCGAAAACTTCGTACGCACCATGGTGATTTCGTGCTTTGCGTTTGTCGAGGCGGCCAAACGCGCGGCGGCGCTGATGCCGGATGGCGGCGCCATGCTCACGCTCACCTATAATGGCGGCGACCGCGCGATGCCGAACTACAACGCCATGGGGCCGGCCAAGGCGGCGCTCGAAGCCGCGGTGCGCTATCTCGCGGTGGATTTCGGTCCGCAGAAGATCCGCGTCAACGCCATCTCGGCGGGGCCGATCCGCACGCTGGCCGGGGCGGGGATCGGCGACGCGCGCTACATGTTCGCCTTTCAACAGCGGCATTCGCCGCTGCATCGCGGCGTGACGCTCGAGGAACTCGGCGGCGCCGGACTCTATCTGCTCTCCGACCTGTCGACCGGCGTCACCGGGGAAATCCACTTCGTCGATTCCGGCTACAACGCCATCGCCATGCCGCATCCGGATGCGCTGCGCGCGGATCGGGTGGGCGGCGACGATTCCGCCAAATAGGCCCCGTTTTTCGCCAGACCGCGCCAATGGCGCGCGCCCGCCCTGCGGCGTCCGCGTGCCGCCGCGCGATCCCGGCTTGATCCGGTCTTAACGCTCCCCCTAGATTGGACGGCGAATTTTGCCGGCAGGTCGCGCTGCGCAGGGGGAGATGCCGTGACCGACGCAGGAACTTATCGCCATCTGCTTTCGCCGCTTCAGATCCGCAACACCAAATTGCCGAATCGCGTGATCTTCGGTCCGGTCTGCCCGACCTGGGTGCGCAGCCCGCATGAGGGCATCTTTACCGAGCAGGCGGTCGCTTATTACGAGGAGCGCGCCAAGACCGGGCTCGGCATGATCATTCTCGGCGGGCATCTGATCAACAAGGACACGATCTACACGCCGCTCGGATTCCCCGGCCTGTGGAACGACGCGCAGATGGAGGGGCTCGCCAATGTGGCGCGGGCGGTGAAGCGGCACGGCTGCGCGCTCGCCGTGCAGCTTCTGCATCTTGGCTTGCGCTCGCCGACGCCGTTTCTCAAGACCGACCCGGCGCGCGACCCGGACGAATACAATCCCTACATGCTTGCGCCCAGCCAAGTGCCCGCCGGCGAGATTCCCGGCGGGCCGACGCCGAAGGAACTCGAAGAGCACGAGATCGAATATATCTTCCAGTGTTACGAGGACGCCGCCCGCCGCGCCATTTCGGCCGGGCTCGACGGCGTCGAGTTTCACGTCGCGCACGGCTATCTGCCGTGGCAGTTCCTCTCGCCCTTCTACAACAAGCGCACCGACCGCTGGGGCGGATCGTACGAGAACCGCTTGCGGTTTTCGGTCGAGGCGATGCGGCGCATCCGCAAGCGCATCGGCGATCGCCCGTTCCTCGGCTACCGCATCAACTCGACCTCGTTCTGGGAAGGCGACCTCGAGATCGATGACGTCAAGCGCATTCACGCCGATTTCGAACGTGAGATTGATCTCGACTATGTGAGCGTGTCGGCAGGCGTCCACCACTCCTGGATTCATACGCCGATGACCTTCGAGCAGGGCTGGGAGCGCGAATACACCCGCGCCATCAAGTCGGTGGCGAAGAAGCCGGTGCTGCTGGTCGGCCGCGTCAGCCATCCGGGCGTTGCCGACGATCTGGTCGGCTCCGGCGATGCCGACGCCATCCTGCTGGCCCGGCAGATGATCGCCGACGAGCAATGGATGACGAAGGTCAAGGCGGGGCGCGTTAACGACATCCGGCGCTGTGTCGCCGCCAATTACTGCTGGCGCGCGGTGATCCGCGGCAGCCGGGTGCAATGCGCCTACAATCCGGTGGTTGGACGCGAGAGGCTGTGGGGCGCAAGCTCGATGCGAAAGGTGCCGTCGCCGAAGCGTGTCGTTGTGATCGGCGCCGGCCCGTCCGGTCTTGAATACGCCCGCATCGCCGCGGCGCGCGGCAATCAGGTCATCGTCTACGAGCGCGAGATGGAGGTCGGCGGCCATGTTCGCGCCTACGGCGCGTTGCCCAACCGCACGCAGTACGGAACCATCGTCACTTGGCTCGCCGAGCAGGCCAGGGGCAACGGCGCCACGATCAGAACCAGCAGCCCGGTGACGGCCGAGACGATCGACGCCGTGCTCGTCGACGATCGGCCGGACCATGTCGTGGTTGCGTCGGGCGCGCGCTATCGCCGCGACGGCTTCCAGGGACAGACCGGGAAGGCGGTGCCCGGCTGGGAGACCGGCCGGTGCGTCACCTGGGACGAAATCGCGCTCGATAAGGTCACGGCCTCGGGCGACGTGCTGGTGATCGACGAACTGGCGGATGTGGCCGCGCCGCTCACCGCCGTCAAGCTCGCCCGTCTTGGCGCCAAGGTCAGACTCCTGACCAAATGGCCGATGGTCGGCTGGGAGACCGCGGCGGAAGTCTATCTTCACTGGGTGCTGACCTATCTCTACGAGGCCGATGTGGAGATGATCAGCGATCACGCGGTGACGCGGATCGCCGGCAATAGGGTAGAGATCGCCAACATCTACGCGCCGACGAAGTCGCGCCAGATCGGCGCCGACACCGTCGTGATGGCGACCGCGCGCAGCTCGGAAAACGCGATGTATCACCTCCTGCGCGAGCGCGGCCGCAGCGTCGAGGCTATCGGCTGCGCGGTGGCGCCGCGTACGGTCTACGAGGCGACGCTCGAAGGCCATCGTGCCGCGCGCAAGCTCGGCATGCCGGCGCCGAGCCGCATGGAACAGGAAAGATTGCGAAACCAGGCGCTGGCGTGATGCTTCACGCGGCCCGTCGCGCTCTCCATCTTCGGGAACGCGCGCGATTACAATTTCGCCAGGTGCGGCATGACCCCGGTCTTGAACAACTCGAGCGACCGCATCGCGTCGGCGAGCGTCATGTTGCCGAAGAACATGTAGGTCAAGAGGTAGTTGGTGCCGAGTTCGGCTACCTGCCGCTCAAGTTCGGCGCGCACCTGGTCCGGCGTGCCGGCAATCGCGGTGCCGTTCGCCAGCCAAGCCTCGTAATCGGCGCCGAACGGCAGATGCAGGCCTGCGGTATTGCCGAGTTTGTCGCGCAGCCAGGTCAGGTGCGCGATGTGACGGTCGAGCGCCGGCTTGCCGAAACGCCGCGCCTCCGCTTCGCTGTCCGCAACCATGATCAGCCGTTGAATACCGACCGCCGCGCCACCGGAAAATTCCGGCTTCGGCTGGGCGGCGCCGCCGCGCTTGGCGAGAGCGGTCTTGTAGGCATTGATCGCGACCTTCGCCATCTTCACCGGGCCCAACGTCACGAAATGCGCGCCGTTGTCGCCGGCCCAGGTCGCGCCCTCGGCGTTGGTGGAGGCGTACCAGAACGGCGGATGCGGTTGTTGCAACGGCCGCATCGCGATCGGCACGTTGTCGTAATTGAAGTGTTCGCTCTTATAGGTGAGCCAATCGGTGGTGAGCCCGGCGCCGATGCATTTGAATGCATCGACGAAAATTTCGCGAGAATAGTCGAACGAGACTTTGTGGAAGCGAAGCTCATGCGGGGACACGCCGCGGCCGACACCGACCTCGAGGCGCCCATGACTGAGGTGATCGAGCATGGCGATCTCTTCGATCAAGCGCAGCGGCGTGTAGACCGGCAGCAAATAAACCAGCGGACCGATACGCATGGTTTTGGTCGCGCGCGCGAGAGCGCCGAGAAAGACGCCCGGTACCGGCACGAGACACAGCGGCGTGGCGTGGTGCTCGGCAAGGTGCAGGCAATAGATACCGGCAGCTTCTGCCGCTTGGGCGAATTGCAGCCGTTCGTCGTAGAGCTGCCCCAACGGCCGCTCGCCATACTCGATGTGATCGAAAAGTCCTACTTTCATGCTCAATCACCATGCTTGCGGACGGACCATCAGGTTGGCCGCGTCTCGCTCTCTTGCCTTCGTCGGCGGCACACGCCACATCTGCGCCGTCATGCCCGCCGCCCCCGCCATCAAAGTCGAACGGCTCGTTAAAATCTACAAGAAGATGCCGGCGGTCGACGGCATTTCATTTTCCATTGCACCCGGTTCGATCACCGGCCTCCTGGGCGGCAACGGCGCCGGCAAGACCACCACGATCGCCATGCTGATGGGCCTATTGATGCCCACCTCGGGCAGGGTCACCGTATTGGGCGCCGAGATGCCGCGGCAGCGGTATCGCGTACTGCAGCGGATGAATTTCGAGAGTCCGTATGTCGATATGCCGATGCGGCTGACCATCCGGCAGAATCTCACGGTGTTCGCCATGCTCTACGGCGTACCGGACATCCGCGGCCGGATTGCCGAACTCGCCGAGACCCTCGATTTGACCGACTTGCTTGACCGGCCGACCGGCAAGCTTTCGGCCGGACAGAAAACGCGTGTCGCGCTCGCCAAATCGCTCATCAACGCCCCCGAGCTGCTGTTGCTCGACGAACCGACCGCGTCGCTCGATCCCGACACGGCGGATTGGGTACGCGGGTGGCTCGAGCGCTATTGCCGCGAGCGCGGCGCCACCGTGCTTCTTGCCTCACACAATATGACCGAAGTGGAGCGGCTCTGTGCGCGCGTCATCATCATGAAGCAGGGGCGGATCGAGGACGATGACACGCCGGGACGGCTGCTCGCCCGTTACGGCCGCCGCACGCTTGAAGAAGTCTTCCTCGACGTCGCGCGCCGGCGCGACGATGCGCGCGAGGCCGCGCAATGAGCGCGCGCGCGGAAAACGCGATCGCGTTCTCGCCGCAAAGGGTCGCGGCGATGGTGCTGCGCTACTGGTATTTGTTGCGCTCGTCGTGGCCGCGGCTTCTCGATCTCATCTATTGGCCGCTGGTGCAGATGATCACCTGGGGTTTCATCCAGGTTTACGTGATGCAGAACGCCGGCTTTTTCGCCCGCGCCGGCGGCACCCTGATCGGCGCCCTGCTGCTGTGGGACATTCTGTTTCGCGGCCAGCTCGGCTTCTCGATCGCTTTCCTGGAAGAAATGTGGTCGCGCAACATCGGCAACCTGATGATGTCACCGCTGCGGCCGCTCGAATTCGTCGTTGCGCTGATGGTGATGAGCATCGTGCGGCTTGCGGTCGGCGCCATACCGGTCTCGCTGCTCGCGATCGCGTTCTTTGGCTTCAACCTCTACGGCCTGGGCCTGGCTTTGGTGGCATTTTTCTTCAACCTGATGCTGACCAGCTGGGCGGTGGGAATTTTCGTGTCCGGCCTGGTGTTGCGCAACGGTCTCGGTGCGGAGAATTTCGCCTGGTCGATCATGTTCGTGTTCATGCCGCTCGCGTGCGTCTACTATCCGGTCACGACGTTGCCGGCGTGGTTGCAGCCGGCGGCGTGGATTCTGCCGCCGACATACGTATTCGAAGGCATGCGCGAGTTGCTGATCAGCCACGCCTTTCGCGCCGACCTGATGGTGGAGGCGCTGGGGCTGAACGCGGTGCTCTTCGCAATCGGCGTGGTGGGATTTCTGACCCTGTTGAAAAGCGCACGCCGGCATGGATCGCTGATGCAGACCGGCGAATAGCCGGCGGCATACCGGCTATTTGCCTCGGAACATTGGGGAAAACGCCGCGATATCCCATGTAACGAATAAGGAGAAAATTGCATTTATGATGCCGGCATGACATATGAAGCACGAATTGCTGCATTGCAGCAGCCGGGGCGGGACCCATCAATGGCGATTGGCGAGTTCGGCGGCGCGCCCGCTTTACCGGCCGGCCTGCTGGCTTCAACGCCGCTTTACAGCCTCTATGAGATGGGCCATGCGGCGCTCGGTCCGTCGCGCATTTTAGCCGATGCCACGCGGCTCGCTTTCAAGAACCCGCTCAATCCCCTCTATCATACGACCTTCGGCAAATCGATTGCCGCCGCGGCGGAAGTGTTCGAGCGCTCGACCCGCCGCTACGACCGCCCGGAATGGCGGATCGACTCGACGCTGGTGGGCGGCGAGCGGGTGCCGGTGCATATCAAGAGCGTTTGGGAGCAGCCATTCTGCCGTCTCTTGCACTTCGAGCGCTTGTTCGACCGTCCGCCGCGCCGACCGCAGCCGCAACTTTTGATCGTTGCGCCGATGTCCGGACACTTCGCCACCTTGTTGCGCGGTACGGTCGAAGCGTTTTTGCCGAACCACGACGTTTACATCACCGAATGGAGCGACGCGCGCGCGGTGCCGCTGTCCGAGGGACCGTTCGATCTCGACGACTACGTCGACTACGTCATTTCAATTCTGCATGTGCTCGGCGGCGAAACGCATGTGGTCGCAGTATGCCAGCCGGCGGTGCCGGTGATGGTCGCGGCCGCGCTGATGGACGCCGACGACGATCCCTATATGCCGATTTCCATGACGCTGATGGGCGGGCCAATCGACACCCGCGTCAACCCGACCGGTGTGAACAAGCTTGCCGCGCGGCGCGGCATCGGCTGGTTCAAGCAGAATGTGATCAGCAAAGTGCCGTTTCCGAATTCCGGTTACATGCGCGACGTATACCCGGGATTTCTGCAACTGCACGGCTTTGTCAGCATGAACCTCGAACGGCATGTCGAGGCGCACCGGAATCTGTTTCTCAATCTGGTGAAGGGCGATGGCGACTCCGCTCACAAGCACAAGGAATTCTACGACGAGTATCTCGCGGTTATGGACCTGGCGGCCGAATATTACCTGCAAACGGTGGACGCCGTGTTCGTGCGCCATGCGTTGCCGAAAGGCGAGATGATGCACCGTGGCCGGCCGGTCGATCTACGCGCCATCCGTCGCGTGGCATTGTTCACCGTGGAGGGCGAGCACGACGACATTTCCGGCGTCGGCCAGACCGAGGCCGCGCACCGGCTGTGCGTCAATATTCCGGCCGACCGGCAAGCGCACTGGCTGCAGCCGGGCGTCGGGCATTACGGCGTGTTCAACGGCTCGCGCTTCCGCGCCGAGATTGCGCCGCGCATTTCCGATTTTGCGCTGTCGATGGCGCATGGCGCCGGCGGCAAGCGCAAGAAGTTCGCCCGCGGCGAGCCCCATCCGGCCGACATCAGCATCGTGCCGAGTATCGGACGGCAATCGGCTTAGGCCGGCCGTCGGCGCAATCGCCCAGTCAAAACGCCTCGAATCTGGCATGATCCGAATCGGGTCCGGTTCGGGATTATCGCCATGCCGCTCGGCGCGCTGCTCTATCGTCGCTCCAGCGAGCCTCAGACGATCGAAGTCGCCTTTGACCAGGCGATTTATCTCGTGCGCCTGCGCCGGCATCGGCAGGCTCGCCGTTACACGTTACGCATCGCCGCGACGACCCGTGACGTGACCCTCACCATGCCGCCGCGCGGCACGCTCGAAGCGGCGCGCGCGTTCGCGCAGAAACACGGTGCCTGGATCGCGGCACGGCTGCATCGGTTGCCGGAGGCGGTCGCGTTCGCCGATGGCACGGTGTTTCCGCTGCGCGGCGTGCCGCATCGGATTACGCACCGCAGCGGCATCCGCGGCACCGCGTGGATCGAGGTGGATGCCGACGGGCAACCTTTGTTGTGCGTCGCTGGCGGCGCTCCGCACGTCGGCCGCCGAGTCGGCGACTACCTGCGGCGCGAAGCACGGCGCGACCTCGAAGCCGCAAGCTGGAAGTATGCCGCAGCGCTCGGGGTGCAGGCGCGCCGTGTCACGATGCGCGATCAGGCCAGCCGCTGGGGGTCATGCTCGACTGCCGGCGCGCTGTCGTATTCATGGCGGCTCATCCTCGCGCCCACTTTTGTCCTCGACTATCTCGCCGCACACGAAGTGGCGCATCTTGTCGAAATGAATCACTCGGCGCGGTTTTGGCGGCTGGTCGCACGGGTCTGCCCGGATCACGAGCGCGCCAAGGCGTGGCTCGACGTGCATGGAAGCGATCTGCACCGCTACGGCGTATCAACGCGGTGATTCCGACGCCACCACGGGGGAGCCGGGCGGCAATAAACCGATCGCCAATTTCGCGGTGGCGACCATCAGGACGAGCGCCAGAACCACGCGAAGCGCGTGTTCCGGAATCCGGATCGCCAAAAAGCTGCCCAGCAGGATGCCGGGTACCGATCCGAGGATCAGATACCCGAAGATTTGCAGATCGATCGAACCCAATGCCCAATGTCCGATGCCGGCAAGCAGCGTGAGCGGAACGGCATGCGCGATGTCCGACCCGACGATTCGCGCGGTCGGAAGCTTCGGGTAGAGCAGAATGAGGCAGGTCGCGCCGATGGCGCCGGCGCCGACCGACGAAACCGACACGATCGTTCCAAGGACGGCCCCCGCCAAGACCGTCAGGACACCGGTTTGCTTCGGCGTCAGCTTGCCGAGGCGGTCGGCGTAGTACTTCACGATACGGTCGCGAAAAATCAGCACCATCATCGTAACGACCAGGGCTATTGTCAGCACGACGTTGATCAGGACGCGTCCGGTCGCGCCATTGATATCGACCGCGCTCATCGCCAGGATGACGACCGCCGTCATCGGCATGCTGCCGAGCGCAAGCCGCCGCACGATGCTCCAATCGATCGTCCTGCTGAAGCCGTGCACCAGGGTGCCGGCGGTCTTGGTTACTGCGGCGTGCAAAAGGTCGGTGCCGACCGCGACGGCCGGGTGGATTCCAAATAGCAAAATCAAGACCGGAGTCATCAGCGAGCCGCCGCCAACGCCGGTCATGCCAACCAGCATGCCGACGACAAAGCCGGCTACAGCATAGATCGGCGCAATCCCAGCGATCGCGGTCATGGCTTGATCTCACCGCATGCGCGGCCACTGCGGCGGACGTCTTATTTATTTATGGTAGCGCAGGAGCGCCACGGCCCGCAATGCGCCGGACGGCATGCATGCCTTCGCCGGACCTGCCGGTAGTATGAAGACGGAACGCGGGCCGGATTCGAGGCCGCCGCAGAGGGTTAGCCGCCCGTTGTGACACCGCATCACCCGGCTGCGGGTTTCATCGGCGATGCCAGCCGCCGTGAAGCCGCGCGTTTTGCCGCGGCACCTAACACTAACGCGTGATCCGTGTTGCATCCGGTCGGCGGCCGCATATTTGCGGGTCATTAGGCCGGCCGGACGGCTCCCCATCCCCCGACACCCCGCCGTCCGGTCCAATAAGCCTAAGTTTTGAGGCAACGACTAACGAACCCCAAGCGCGTATCTTGCTTGGGGTTCTTTTTTGCCATGGGCGTCAGTCCCTCACCAGGTCGCCAAGCAGGCTCGCAGCGACCGCGAGCTTCGACAAGGTAAGACCGGAATTGGCGATCTCGTGGATGGCGCCACGGATACGTTCGACCTCGACCTTGCGCGGTGCGACCCAGGCCTCGACCGCTTCAGTGCCGGCACTGCCGCCGGCAACCATTGCCGCGGTCAGCCGGCGCTCGGCGTCGCCGATCGAATCGCGCGCGCGATCGAGCGCCAGCCGGTCGAAATAATCGGATATCGGAATGGCGTTTGCCGCTCCGGCGATATGATCGAGCCGGAAGAAGGCGCCGGCGGCGAAATATGTGGCCGCTACTTCGGCGATCGGTCTGCCGGTGCGGTCGGCAACCAGCACGATATCGGGAGCGGCGTCCAGCGGACCGAGATCGGCGATCGAGCCGGCAAGTTCGTCGGCGACTCCCGCTTGACGCAGATCCTGCCGGCGGTTGGCGCGCGTCTGCAAGCCGTCTTCGGACAACGCGTGATCGAGCGCGGCAGCGACCGCAGCGATGCCCTCGCGGTAATGCGTCACCACGTCGGCGAGGCCTTTGCTTAAATCGACGTTGCGCAGGAACCAGATGATGCGGTCGAGCAGAAGATCCTGGACCGCCGCGTAGAGATCGAGCTGCAGCTTGGCGGTGACGCGATTGTCGAGGCTGTCAATCGCGCCGTTAAGGGCGGTCATGCCGTAACTGTCGCGAACCGCGGCAAAGGCCGCAGCGATGGCGGCTGGAGTAGCGCCGGTCTGGTCGGCAATACGCACGATCAGCGAGGGACCGCCCCGGTTGATCATCGAGTTAGCGAGCTGGGTGGCGATGATTTCGCGCCGCAGCCGGTGATGCTCGAGCGCGTGGGGAAATTGCGCCGCGATCTCCTTGGGGAAATAACGGCCAAGTTCGCGGGCGAGGTAGCGTTCGTCCGGCACGGTCGATTCCAGGAGATCCTCGTACAGGCTGAGTTTGGCGTAGGCCAGCAGCACCGACAGTTCCGGCCGCGTAAAGGGTTGCGAGCGGCGCCGGCGCTCGGTGAGTTGCAGGTCGTCGGGCAGGAACTCGACCGTGCGGTCGAGCTGGCCGCGGGTTTCCAGGGTCTGGATCAGCCGCTGCAGAAAGCCGAAATCTTCCATGCCGCGCCGCTGCGACAGCGACAGCGCCAAGGTCTGCAGATAGTTGTTGCGCAGAACAAGTCCGGCGATCTCGTCGGTCATCTTGGCGAGGAGCGCGTTGCGGGCATCTGTCGTCAGCCGCCCGTCACGCACCGGAATGGACAGGGCGATCTTGATGTTGACCTCCATGTCGGAGGTGTTGACGCCGGCGGAATTGTCGATGGCGTCGGTGTTGAGCCGCACGCCGCGCACGGCCGCCTCGATGCGGCCGCGCTGGGTCATGCCGAGATTGGCGCCTTCGCCGATCACTTTGCAGCGAAGCTCGGCACCGGTGATGCGGATAGGATCGTTGGCGCGGTCGCCGGCCGCCTCGTCGGCTTCGTCGGCGGCGCGGATATACGTGCCGATGCCGCCGAAGAACAGGAGATCGACCTGGGCTTTGAGGATCGCCCGCATCAATTCCTGCGGCGTGGTCTTTTCGCCGATGCCGAATAGGCTCTGCGCCTCCGGCGACAGCCTGATTTCCTTGGCGGCGCGCGAATAAACGCCGCCGCCCGGCGAGATCAGCGCTTTGTCGAAATCCTGCCAGCTCGAACGCGGCAGGTCGAACAGGCGCTGTCTTTCCGCGAAGGTCTTTTGCGGGTCCGGATTGGGGTCGATGAAAATGTCGCGATGATCGAACGCTGCAACCAGCCTCGTCGTGGTCTCCCGCAGCATGCCATTGCCGAACACGTCGCCGGACATGTCGCCGACACCGACGGCAGTGAACGGCGTCTTACCGATGTCAATGTCCATTTCGCGGAA
>JAGXAC010000072.1 GCA_019075925.1 Hyphomicrobiales bacterium
CACCAGCATGACCCCTTTGATCGGCAATTTTCCGTCGCCCCAAAGCTCGAGGAAATCGGTACGGAGCGTTTCGGCGGTCAGCACGTCGAGTGCGGAGAACGGCTCGTCCATCAGCAGGATGTTCGGGTGCACCACTAGGGCGCGGGCGAAGCCGACGCGTTGACGCATGCCGCCGGACAACTCGCGCGGATACGCCGATTCGTAACCGTCAAGGCCGATAAGATCGATCGCGGCAAGCGCCCGCTTTCTGATCTCCGCATCAGGCAGGCCAAGCGCCTCAAGACCAAGCTGGACATTCTCCAGCACCGTCAACCAGGGAAACAGAGCGAAACCCTGGAACACCATGGCAATACCGGGCGCGGGCGCGACCACCGGCTGACCAAGATAAGTAATGCTGCCGGCCGACGGCGGCATCAAGCCTGCGATGGAGCGCAGCAGCGTCGACTTGCCCGAGCCGGTGCGGCCGAGCAGGCCGACGATCTGGCCCTGCGTCAATTGCAGGTCGATACCGTCGAGCACCAAAAGCTCGCCGCCGTCCGCGCGCGGGAAAGTTTGCCGCAGCGCGTGAATATCGAGGAGCGTCGAAGCAGTCATTTCGAACCTCAGCCGAGCCGGAACTTGCGTTCGGCGTAAAGATAAAGTGGCCGCCAAAACAGGCGATTGATGAGAACCACGAAAAAGCTCATCGCTGCAATACCAAGCACGATATGATGGAAATCGCCTGCATCGGTTCGCTCCGCGATATACGCGCCGAGGCCGTAGGCCCGCAGGTGCTCGTCGCCCCAGCTCGCGACTTCGGCGACGATGCTTGCATTCCACGATCCGCCGGAAGCCGTGATCGCGCCGGTTACGTAATACGGCAACACCGCGGGTAGCGCGATCCGTCGCCACCACAGCCAGCCACGGACACGAAAGTTAACACCAGCCGCGCGCAGTTCGGCGGGAATCGCCGCGGCGCCGGCAACCACGTTGAACAGGATGTACCATTGCGTTCCCAGGATCATCAGTGGGCTCAACCAAATGTTCGGATCGAGCCGCAGCACGACAATTGCCGAGACTGCGATCGGAAACAGAACATTTGCCGGGAAGGCGGCGAGAAATTGCGCGATCGGCTGGACGAAATTGGCGACGCGCGGCCTGGTGCCGACCCAAACCCCGATCGGCACCCAGACGACGCTGGCGAGGACGATCAGCACGACGATCCGGCTGAACGTTGCCAACCCCAGCAACAGCACGATTGTGACGTCGGCGCGCGAGACGTCGGCGATGACGAAGCGTGTCACCTGCCAGAGCGCAACGGCGGCAAGTACGGCGACAACGGCCGCCCATTGAATGGTAATCCAGGCGCGCTGTCGCGGCGGCGGCACGCGCTTCGGGGACTCCGTGCCCTCACCCCAGCGCACCCGCAATAGCCGGCGCCAGAGTTTGGCGAATGGCAGGGTCAGGCGGTCGATCAGTCGCGAGCGGCGCAGCACGTCGAGCATCCACGAGCGCGGCGGCAGCACACCCGGCTCCTGCTCGAAGCGAAAGCGGTCTGCCCACGCCACCAGCGGCCGGAACAGGATTTGATCGTAGATCAGGATGACAATGGCCATGGTGAAAATCGCGTAGCCAACCGCCGTCAGGTCACGCTGCGTGATGGCAAGCGCGATATACGAACCGACCCCGGGCAGCGTGATGGTCGTATTACCGACGCTGATCGCTTCGGATGCGACCACGAAGAACCAGCTGCCCGACATCGACAGCATCATGTTCCAGATCAGCTGCGGCATAGCGAACGGCACGTCGACCCGCCAAAAGCTCATCCACGGGCTCAAACGGAAATTTCGCGATGCTTCGACCAGTTCGGCCGGCACCGTGCGCAATGACTGATAAAAGCTGAAGGCCATGTTCCAGGCCTGACTGGTGAAAATCGCGAAAATGGCGGCGAATTCCGCGCCCAGCACGCGGCCCGGCGCCAACTCCATAAAGAACACGACGGTGATCGAGATGAACCCGAGGATCGGCACCGACTGCAAAATATCGAGCAACGGCACGAGCAGCCGCTCGGCGTGCTTATTCTTGGCGGCGAGCGTCGCGTAAGTGAAGGTGAACAGCAGCGACAGCGCCATGGCGATCAACATGCGCAACGTCGTGCGGGCAGCGTATTCGGGGAGGTTGGCGGGGTCGAGCGAGACCGGTCGCCGCTGCAATTCCGCCAGCGGCTGCAGCAGATGCCGGCTCGCCTCCGCCAGAAACACCAGTAGCCCGAGGATCAAAAGTACCGCCAGCACGTCCCAGCGGCTAAAAAAACGGCCCCAGCGGCCGACGGAAATTGGCACGTTCAGCCGCATACCGCGATGCCCGATCCACGCTGGTTGTCACACGGTCGTCATGAAAATTGCGGCCCCACGCCAACCGCGGCCGCGAACACGATGCGATGACATAACATCCGTGCCGCACCATTCAAACATTATTGCGCGCCAGCCCGGCGATGCGCACGCGCGACTGCGGATGAGGGACTTGCGACACCGGCAAAGCGATAATGGCGGCGCCGGCCGGGTTGCTCGCTTTTATCCGGCCGCCGGAGCCGGGCACGGCATTTGCCGAGGATTATGCCTGCAGACCGGCAGTTCGCGGCGGTGCCGCAATCAGTCGCGCGCTGAACGGAACGCGCTGAGCGGTCATTATCGTTATCCAGCTGAAAATCATCGTGCCGCCAAACACGATTGCGGCCTTGACCACCGCCGGCAGCGTGAAGCCGAGAAGTGCGTATTGAAGCCAGGTCACGAAGACGTAATGGACGAGGTAGAGGCTGTAGGCGTTGGCGGAAAAGCTGGCGAGGATCGACGAAGGCCGGGCGAAGCGCAGGCTCGCGGCGATGAGGCAAAAGCAACCGCTGGCGCAGGCGACGACGAAACAAAGAGCGGCGGCGGCGTCGATCGCGACCGGCGCCTTGCCGTCCAAGGTGAGCCACGTCACGCCCATCCAGGCGATATCCGTGACCATCGCCACGACCAGCCATGACTTCCAGCGGCGTGCCAGCGCGCCGTCCGCTGCGATCAAGCCTGCGTCGATACCGCCGGTACCTATCCCGATGCCCGCAAAGAAATAGACGGCATAGAGCAGCGGCCGGCACCATTGCAGCGCAAAGGGCCCGGAATTGGTCCACGCCCACTGGGTGAATACGACCGCCAGCGGGACGTAAGCCGCCGCTGAAGCCGCGAGAAGTACGGCAAAATAGAGCCCGGGTCGCCGCCCTGCCGTGACCGACCATCGGCCGAGGGCTTTCAAAGCATTGGGCCAAAACCGGTGCACTCCGGCCGCGACGAAATTGAGCGCCAGAAGCTGCCAAATGAACCAAAGTTGGCCGTTCGGCAGAAACGGTAGCGCGAGATAGCGGTGTACGTAATCCGCAACGCTTGGGTCCGCGGTTGTTGCCAGATAAACCGGATAGAGGGCCAGCGGAATGAGAACAGCGACGCCGAACACGAAGGGAAGGCCCAGCCGAGATAGGCGATCCCGGACAAAACCCCAGCTTTGCTTGCGCTCAAGGCTCGACCACACGAACAGGCCGGACAAAAAAAACATCAGCGACATCAGATAAACGTCTTGCCAGGCGCAAAACAGATCGAAGCCAAACCAGCGATGGCTGTCGACAATCGGGAAGATGCGCCAGTCGAAGGGCGGATCGTTGAATCCAGACGTCCGCGGCGGGATCCAGGCGATGTATGCGAGCATCGAATGGAAGGCGAGCACCACGAGGATGACCACGGCGCGCAGATTGTCGAGAGCCAGGCAGGAGCGCGAGGTGGCTATGGATTGTATGCGCGACATGAGGCTTCAAATCCCGAACTGACCTTGTAACTGCCCATCAGCCGGTTTTGATCCCCCAGCCGGTACGATCATTGGAAGCTGCCGCCTGCGTTGCAAGCCCAAAGTTGGGCCAAGGAACCCGATTTTGCGCACTTTTTGGCGATTTGACGTCGTTAAATCACCGCATTGTGGAGAGACTTAATCAATGCGATTCACACCTGATGCTGGGGATGATGATTCGGCGCATTAGAGTGGAGATGTCCTTGATGACGCGATGGATTAAACCAATTCTGGCCGGCTTGGCGGTGCTTTTCGCCGCGATGCAGCCGCTCGCGGCAGCCGATCAGTCGGTAGCCGGGCTTTGGCAAAAGATCGACGCAACGACCGGCAAGTCGGTCGTCTGGTTCCTGTTCGTGGATAATGGCAACGGTGTTTATCAGGGCGTCGCAGCAAAGCTGTTTCCACGCCCGAATGAAGACCCCGCCAATGCTTTTTGCACGCATTGCCGCGACGACCGCAAGAATGCCCCGATGTTGGGCCTGCCGATCATCAGGGATATGCAGCGGGCCGGCCTGCGCTACGAGAACGGCAACATCCTCGATCCGCGCGACGGCAACATTTACAATGCAATGATGACCTTGAGTCCGGACGGTCAGACATTGACCGTCCGCGGCTACCTCGGCTTTGAATTTCTTGGGCGCAACGAGACTTGGTATCGGTTGCCGGACCGGGCGCTCAAAGAACTCGACCCCGTCATCCTGGCTAAATACTTGCCTGGACAGGCCGCGACGATAGCCTCCATGCGGCGTCGATCGTCAAATCAAGTTCGCTGAAGTTCGCTTGGACGTTGAATGATGCGGCCCAAAATCCGGGCCGCGTCAGCTCTCAATCGGTTCCGAGACCGTACTCGCATCCAGGCGCGGCGTAGCGGTAGCGCTCGACGCCGTAGCTGTCGCGCTCCGCGACCGGATGGCAGTGTGCCACCCATTTGTGATCACGCGCGGCAAGTTGCGACTTTTGCGCTTCGCTGAGCGCCTGCGGCACAACCCGAACGTAAGGGTCGCCGGCAGTCGCCATCTGCGCCACGCAATTAAAGTTCTTTGCCCCGCCGATGCAGCTCAGATCGACGACGGTTCCGGCATACGCCGAGGTCAAGGTTACAACCAACAACGACAATGCAGCGCCCGCGCGGGCGACCGACCACGAGGCCGAAGACGGTTCGTCCGGATGACTGATTAACACAGCTCTCTCCCTGCGAGCGCATGCCGGTTGATCTCAAGCGGCATCGCTCTGGTTTGGCGTCACGCGCGGTTCGCAAGAGCGGTGTCCCGCACCTGGACCGTGCGCAATGCGTCAGTCGAGAGAGAGCAAGCGCGGTGCCAGCCGATTTGCCCTGTTTTGGTACATAAAGATCGCCGGGAAGAATGGCTCGACAGCCGCGCCGCGCGTGTTAACGTTTGATGGTTACCGAGGATGGTTGCCGGCGTTGTTCCCACTTCATTTGCTCGAGCTCGGGCACCGTATCGTCGCACTGGGGATAACCGAGACAAAAATAGCCGATGAATTTCCATTCCGCCGGAACCTGGAGAAGCCCGGCGACTACTTTTGGGTTGAGGATGGACACCCAACCCATGCCAACGCCTCGGGCACGCGCCGTGAGCCAGATCGTATGTACTGCCGTTACCGCGGAATAGTCGATCATTTCCGGCATGGTGCGGCGCCCGAGGCCATGGCCCTGCGCCGTCGATCGATCGGCAAACACCGCAAGGTGGCTTGGCGCCTCTTCCAGACCGGCAAGCTTCAATCGCGCGTAGAGACCGGCACGTTCGTTATCCTGCGCAGCCAATGCCTCGGCATTGCAGCTTTCAAAATCGCGCCGGATGGCAGCGCGCCGCGCTGCATCGTCGACGATCACGAAGCGCCAAGGCTGGCTCAGGCCCACCGACGGAGCAAGACACGCCAGATCGATGAGGGCTTCGATAGTGCCGTCGGGCAGCGGATCGCGACGAAAGCGCCGAACGTCGCGCCGCCACAGCAAAAGCTCGCGCAGTTGCGCGGAGAAAGCAGCGTCGAAAGCGATGGGTGCTTTTACCGCCACGCCGGTGCTTCCATCTATTCGACTCCGGCGTCGCGAAAGGAGGCCATCGCCCGGTCAAGCCGCCGCCACTGTCGCTCGTTCGCCGGCAAACCGAAACGCAGCCATTGCGAGTGGTCCGCAAAGGCACGCACCCAGATGCCGGCACCGCCCAAACGGTGAAACAGCGCCCGCGCAGCCGGCGTCCGCACCAGTCGGAACAGATTGGTGCCGCCGACAATATCAAGCTTCGCGGCGGTCAAGGTTGCATCAAGCCGCTGCGCCGACGCCGCCAACTGTTTGCGCGTCCGCGCGTGCCAGGCGGTGTCGGCCAAAGCCTTGGTGCCGATGGCCAACGCCGGACCGGAGACTGCCCATGGGCCGAGCGCGGACCGAATCCGTTGCGCCAACGGTGGGGCGGCAAGCGCAAAACCGAGCCGCAGGCCGGCAAGTCCAAAAAACTTTCCGAACGAACGTAACACCACCACATTCCCGGACCCTAGACCGCCCGCGAAGCTCACGCGCGACGGCGCTGCGTCCATAAAAGCTTCGTCGATAACCAATAAACCGCGACGGCGGCGCAACTCCGCCGCCAGGCCAACCAGAGCGTCGCGCGGGAAAATCTTTCCGTCCGGATTGTTCGGGTTGGCGAGAATGACGAGTGTGGCATCGCCGACCGCTTCGATCTTTGGCACGGCGGTGAACGTGTGGCCCGCCAATGCGGCGGCGCGGGAATGCTCGGGATAACCTGGGGTCAAAATCGCGGCGCGTCCGGCCGGCGCCAAGCCGGCGACCAGCGGCAACAGGATCTGCGTGCCCGGCGCCGCCACGACGTGGTCCACAGACGGGGCGTCGTAGGCGCGCGCCGCTGCCGCCGTCAGCGCGGCGAGCGCCGCCGGTTCGGGCAAGCGGGCGTAAACATCCGCTGAAAAACGTGGCACCGGATAGGATTTGGGATTGATCCCGGTCGAGAGGTCGATGAAAGGTTCTGGCGCGTCCGGAAACAGGCGCCGGGCAGCGCCGAGGTCGCCGCCGTGAGCGACCGGTTCATCCGCCTCGCCGGTGAGGATCATGTCGATTGCGCTTGCCCTCGTTGCCATGCTGGTCGAGCTCTGCTTCGGCTACCCGGAGCGACTGATACGTGCGGTCGGACATCCGGTCGTCTGGATCGGCGGATTGATCGATTGGGTCGACCGGAAATTCAACCGTGATACGGATAGTGCGGACAGGCGCCGCGCCGCCGGCGTGGTCGCACTTCTCATTCTCCTGGTCGGGGTGGGCGTGATCGCCGTCGGCGTCGAGCGTGTGCTCTGGCGCGTTCCGTTCGGGCTTGTTGCGACCGGCGTTCTCGCCAGTACGCTGATCGCACAACGAAGTCTGCATCGGCACGTGGCCGATGTTGCCGACGCGCTCGACCAAGGCGGCGTTGCAGCCGGACAGTTGGCGGTGTCGCGAATTGTCGGCCGCGACACCCAAGCACTCGATTCATCGGGCGTAGCGCGAGCGGCGATTGAGAGCCTAGCGGAGAATTTCTCCGACGCGGTGGTCGCGCCGGTGCTTTGGATGGTCATTGCCGGACTCCCTGGCGCCGCACTCTACAAGGCGATCAATACCGCCGACAGTATGATCGGCCATCGCACGCCGCGACACCTTGCCTTCGGCTGGGCTGCAGCGCGTCTCGACGATCTCATCAATCTGCCGGCATCGCGCCTGGCGGCGCTTCTGCTTGTCGGTGCAGCCGCTTTAAGTCACGACATCCGCGCTGGCTCGGCCTGGCAAACCGTACGCCGCGACGCGTGGCGGCATCGCTCGCCGAACGCGGGCTATCCCGAAGCCGCCATGGCCGGCGCTCTCGACCTATCGCTCGCCGGTCCGCGCAGCGATGGCGGCGTGCAAGTCGAGGATGTGCAGATGGGCGATGGCCGACGCGCCGCCGACAGCGCGGACATCCGCCGCGCACTGACGCTCTATCGCCGCGCCGACGCCATTCTCATCGCAGCGCTGGCCATCGCCACCGCCGCCCTCATCGCGCCAGGGTGAGGAGGCGATCGAGATCGAGATGAGCGGCGACATGCGCGCCAAGAGAGTCGAGAGTTCGCTCGATCAGATCGTCGTAGGCGATAGCCGCACTCCCGCAGGCAAACCGGGCAAGCCACGCCGCGCGTTGCCGATCATCGGCGAATAATCCATGTACATACGTTCCGATCGCCCGGCCGTCGGCGGATACCGCGCCCTCGGGCGTGCCGTCGGCAAGCCGTGCGAACGGACGCCTGCAGTCGGGCCCTGCGGTGACCCCCATATGCATCGCGTAGCCGGAGAATGGCGCGCCATCATTGCTTGCGCCGCGCACGGGTTCGAGCCGTTTTTCTGCGGTCAGCGTGGTCGCGACGTCGATCAAGCCGAGGCCCTCGACCGTTCCGGGCACGCCTTCGATGCCGTCGGGATCCGCAATGGTGCGCCCAAGCATCTGAAATCCGCCGCACAGGCCGAGAATAAGCCCGCCGCGGCGGTGATGCGCGGCAAGATCTATATCGAAGCCGGCGGAGCGCAGCGCCGCGAGGTCGGCGATGGTCGCCTTCGAGCCGGGCAGCACGATGAGATCGGCGTCGCCGGGCAACGCCGCCCCCGGCCGCACCCGCAACACCTCGACGTCAGGCTCGGCATCGAGCGGATCGAAGTCGTCAAAATTGGCAATGTGCGGCAGGAGCGGCACGGCGATGCGCGCACGCGTCCCGGTTTTCACCGGCCGGCCCTGTTCGAGCGCAAGCGCATCTTCCGCCGGCAGCAGGCGCGCGTCGGCAAAATAGGGAATTAGACCAAGCGCGGGCCACCCGGTTTCCTGCGCGATGCGCTCCATCCCGGCGGCAAACAGCGCCGGATCGCCGCGAAATCTGTTGACAATGAAGCCGACGACGTGCGCGGCATCGTCGGGCGCCAGCACCGCTTTGGTGCCGACAAGACTTGCGATGACGCCGCCCCGGTCGATATCGCCGATCAAAGCGACGGGAACGTCGGCGGCACGGGCAAAGCCCATGTTGGCGATGTCGTTTTCCCGCAGATTGATTTCGGCGGCACTGCCGGCGCCCTCGACCAAAATCAGGTCGGCCTCGCCCCGCAGCTTTTCGTAACTCTCGATCACGCGCGGCAGCAGATCGCGCTTCATCTGCTGATAAGCGGCGGCCTTGGCGTTGCCGAATACGCGGCCCTGCACCACCACTTGCGCCCCGACGTCGCTTTGCGGCTTCAGCAGCACCGGGTTCATGTGCACTGTCGGCGGCGTTCCTGCAGCGCGCGCCTGGAGCGCCTGAGCGCGGCCGATTTCGCCGCCGTCGGCCGTAACCGCAGCATTGTTCGACATGTTTTGCGGCTTGAATGGGCGAACCGTAATACCGCGCGACGCGAACGCGCGCGAAAGCCCGGCAACGATCAGCGACTTGCCGACATCCGAGCCGGTGCCCTGAAACATCAGCGTGCGTGCCGGCATCTGTTCAGAACTCGATGCCCGGCTGCGCCTTCACGCCGGCGGCGAAATGATGCTTGACCAATGTCATCTCGGTCACGAGATCGGCGGCGGCGACCAGCTCGGGCTTGGCGTTGCGGCCGGTGACCACGACATGCAACCCCGGCCGCCGCGCGATGAGGGTCGCAACGACGGCGGCGAGGTCGAGGTAATCGTAGCGGAGCGCGATATTGAGCTCATCAAGAATGACCAGTGCAAAACTTGGGTCGGCCATCAGCGCGCATGCTTTCGACCAAGCCTGTTCCGCCGCCGCGACGTCGCGGGCGCGGTCCTGGGTTTCCCACGTGAAGCCTTCCCCCATGGTGTGCCAGGAAATCTGATCGCCGAATTTAGCCAGCGCATCGCGTTCGGCCGTATGCCACGCGCCTTTAATGAATTGCACCACGCCCACGCGATGGCCGCGTCCGAGCATGCGCAAGACGAGACCGAATGCCGCCGTGGATTTTCCTTTGCCGGCGCCGGTGTGGACGAGCAGGAGCCCCTTTTCGACAGTCTTGCCGGCGACCTCGGCGTCCTGCACCGCCTTCCGCTTGGCCATTTTGGCGCGATGGCGATCGGCTTCGGCTTGATCGGTCTGCTGTGTCACGATACCCGCTCCAACGTTCCTTTGACCGCAAGGGGCAGCCCGGCGACCATCAGCACGACGCAATCCGCGCGCGCAGCCATGCGTTGGTTCGCCATGCCCTGCACATCGCGGAACCGCCGGCCCAAGGGGTAGTCGGGCACGATCCCCCAACCAACCTCGTTCGCTACCAGCACGACGGGTCCCACCGCCGCGTCAAGCGCATTCTCCAATCGTCCGATTTCCCGTTCGATGTCGGCGTCAGCGAGCAGCAGATTGGAGAGCCACAGCGTGAGGCAGTCGATCAGCGCCGGCTTTCCCTCGCAGCGCGCAAGCGCAGCGACGACATCGCGCGGCGCGTCGATGGTTTGCCACCGGGCGTCGCGGCGGATGCGATGGGTTTCGATCCGCGCCGCTATTTCGTCATCGCCGGCCTCCGCCGTCGCCAGATAGTTCCAGGGCGGCGGCCATGCCGGAAACAAGCTTTCAGCGTAGCGGCTCTTGCCTGAGCGCGCACCGCCGAGCACGAGGGTCAACCGATTGCCCACGGACGCCTTTACTGTTTGTGCGCGGACGACAATGCGGGCGACTATAGCGAGGCGAAGCCGCCATTGACAAAGGCTCGTCGCCGACCGCTAACTGTCGGCATCGACGGTCTCTCGATCGAGAGCGAACAGGGAATGCGGTGCGGGATCAAGGGTCCTTAATCCGCAGCTGCCCCCGCAACTGTAAGCGGCAAGCCCGAACCACTGAGCCACTGGACATGTCCGGGAAGGCGGTGACGGGCGGCGAGCCGCAAGCCAGGAGACCTGCCGTCGATACGGTCGCAGCCGGGCGGGGTGCCTCGGCGGAGATCGGTCGGCATCGCACCCGTCATCATGCCCCCGGAGCAGCACGGGTGACCTATCTCGATTCAGTAAGTGCGAACCGGTATGCGGAGTCGGCCGACGCCCCCACCGTCTATGTTTGCGTCACCTGCCGGCCGCCCGGCGAGCCCGACAGTCCGGTGCGGCCGGGCGAAACCCTCGCGGCCGCAACGTTACGCGCCGCCGCCGGCACGGAAGTCCAGGTGCGCCCGTTGCGCTGTCTGGGCAATTGTTCGCGTGGCGCCAGCGCGGCGATGCGCGCCAACGGCTCGTGGACCTATGTATTCGGCGGGCTCGACGTAACAAGCGCCGATGCGCTGATCGAAGGCGCCCGCATGCTGGCACGTGCCGCCGACGGCATTTTGCCGTGGCGCGGGCGGCCGGCGCCGCTCAAGCGTGGGCTGGTGGCCCGCGTTCCACCCATCGGATTTGAAGAGGTTGCCGAATGACCGCGCCGCTGGCCCGCGTTCCCTGCACCATCGTCACCGGATTCCTGGGCGCCGGGAAAACCACGCTGATCCGGCATGTGATCGCCAATGCGAAAGGCCGTCGGCTTGCGGTGATCGTCAACGAATTCGGCGACGTCGGCATCGATGGCGAAATCCTCAAGGGCTGCGGCAACGATGCCTGCCCGGAAGACAACGTCGTCGAACTGGCGAACGGCTGTCTGTGCTGCACGGTTGCCGACGAATTCGTGCCGGCGCTTGACGCCATTCTGGCCCGCGACGACGTCGAGCATATTGTCATCGAGACGTCCGGCCTCGCGTTGCCGAAACCGTTGGTGCAGGCGTTCCATTGGCCGGCCATCAAAGGCCGCGTCACCGTGGACGGTGTGATCGTCGTGGTCGATGGCGCGGCGCTCGCCGAGGGCCGCGTGGCGCATGATCTTGCCGCATTGGCGCAACAGCGCGCGGACGACACTTCGCTGACCCATGACGATCCGATCGAAGAGGTGTTTCAGGATCAGATCGCTTGCGCTGATCTGGTGGTTCTCAACAAGCGCGACCTGCTCGACGCGGCCGGCATCGAGAAGGCGCGCGCCGCGATCGCCGACGCGCTGCCGCATCGTGTCAAAGTAATCGCCGCCGCCGACGGTAAAGTCGATGAAGCGCTGCTGCTCGGGCTCGGCATCGGCACGGAAGACGATATCGGCAATCGCCGCACGTTGCATGACGCCGAGGCAGAGCACGATCACGATGACTTCGATTCTTTTGTCGTCCCCATCGCCGAAGTTGACGATCCGGCGGTGCTGAACGCGCGCGTCCGCGCGCTGGCGGAAAATTTCGACGTGCTGCGGGTCAAGGGCTTTGCGGCCGTGGCCGGCAAGCCGCTGCGGTTATTGGTGCAGGCGGTCGGCGCGCGCGTGACCTATCAATACGACCGGGCATGGGATGCGGCCGAAGCACGCAAAGGCCGACTGGTGGTGATCGGATTGAAAGGCCTCGACCGCGGCGCGGTGACGCGCGCGCTGGCGGATTGAGGGACGATCGGGCGATGCACCTGCTCGCGACAACATCGGCCAAGCTCGACGAAATTGTCGAAGCCGTCGATCTCGGCCAGACGCCGGCGGACATTGCCGTTTTGTCGTTTGCCGACAGCGATCTTGCCGGGCTTGCCGCAGCCTGGGAATTGGATCGCGCGACGCTGCCGAGCGTGCGGCTTGCACATCTGCGCGACCTTCGCCACCCGATGTCGGTCGATCTGTGGGTCGAGCGGGTTGGCGCCCACGCCAAAGTAATCGTGGTGCGTCTGCTTGGCGGTCTCGATTGGTGGAAATACGGGATCGAGCGGCTGTCGGCACTCGCGCACGAACGCAAGATCGCGCTGGCGGTATTACCGGGCGAAGATCGCGATGACGCGCGGCTCGCGGCCGTTTCGACGCTGCCGCCGCACGACCTTGACACGCTGCTGCGCTTTTTCCGCGAAGGCGGACGGGACAACCTGCGCGGTCTCCTGCGCCGGCTCGCCGTCCACGCCGGATCGGACGTTGACGCACCGGCAGTCAAGCGGGTGCCACGCTTTGCCGGCTATCTGCCCGAGGACGGCGCGGTCGACATCGACCACCTGATCGCCCGTCTCGATCGTAACCGCCCGGTGGTGCCGATCATTTTCTATCGCGCGCAATTACTTGCGTCCGACACCGCACCGATCGACGCCCTGGCAGCCGCATTGGACGCGCGCGGCCTTGCTCCGGCGCCGCTCGTCATCACCAGCTTGAAGGATCGGGACGCGCTGACGTTCCTGGATGAAGCCCTGCCGCGTCTTGCTCCTGCCGTCATTGTCACGACAACGGCCTTTGCAGCCGGCCAAGTGACTCCGCTCGACGCCGCCGACGTGCCGATTTTACAGGCGGTTTGCGCGACGACGCGGCGCGACGCCTGGCGCGATAACGCTCGCGGTCTTGGCGCCGCCGATCTGGCGATGCACGTCGTACTGCCCGAACTCGACGGCCGGATTCTCGCCGGCGCGATCGCTTTTAAAGATCCGCTGCCGCCGCGCGAGGCGCTCGGCTTCACTGCGGTAGCAAGCCGACCCGAACCGGACCGGATCGCCATGGTCGCCGATCGGATCGCCGCCGGCATCCGCTTGCACGGGTTGCCCCGCGCCAGGCGCAAGATCGTCGTGCTGATGCCGGACTACCCGGCCGCTCCCGGCCGCGGCGGTTACGCCGTCGGGCTTGACGTGCCGGCAAGCGTGCTCGCGCTTCTCAACGATCTCGCCGACAACGGCTACGGCATCGCTGACATTCCGTCGACGACACGCGACCTCCTCGCGGCGGTGGCGACGGGAAGTGCCGAAGCCAAACTGAATCTTGAGCGCTATCAAACGCTGTTGCAGCAGCTGCCGGCCGCCGCTGTCGCCGGCGTGCACGACGCGTGGGGTTTGCCCGCCGAAGATTCCGACGCCCGCGATGGCGCCTTTCACTTCCGCGCGCGGCGATTCGGCAACGCGCTTGTCGCGCTGCCTCCGGATCGGGGCCGCACCGCCGAGCGGCGAACCGATTATCACGACCCCGTATTGCCGCCGCGGCATGCGCTCCTCGCCTTCGGCTTATGGGTTCAACATATCGCGAGGGCCGACGCGCTCGTTCACATGGGCGCGCACGGCACACTGGAATGGCTGCCGGGCAAGGCCGTCGCACTTTCCGCCGAATGTTTTCCGGAAATCGTCACCGGCGCACTGCCGGTCATTTATCCGTTCATTGTCAGCAATCCTGGCGAAGCGGCGCAGGCCAAACGTCGCATCGCCGGCTTGACCATCGGTCATCTGCCGCCACCGTTGGTCAATGACGGCTTGCCCGGCGACGCGCGCGAGCTTGAGCGCCTTGTCGACGAATATGCACAGGCTGACGGCCTCGACCGGCGCCGGCGCGAGCGGCTCGCCGGCTTGATCGTCGAAACCGCGCAGCGGAGCGGGCTGGCACGCGAAGCCGGCGTCGACGCCAAGTCGACACCTGGCGATGCGCTGCGCAGGATCGATGCCTGGCTGTGCGACCTGAAAGACTTGGCGATTAAAGACGGCTTGCACATTTACGGCCGCACATCCATCGCCACCGCCGATCCAACCTGGCAGGCAAGCGCTGAGGCCGAACGCACAGCACTGCTCGCGGCGCTCGACGGCCGCCGCGTGCCGGCGGGTCCGGCCGGTTCGCCGGCGCGCGGGCGCCGCGACGTACTGCCGACTGGCCGCAATCTCTTTACCGCCGATCCGCGCATGCTGCCGACGCCAACGGCAATGGACCTCGGGCGGCTCGCTGCCGATGAAGTCCTGCGTATGCACTTGCAGGCGCACGGCGAACCGCCGCGTGGCGTCGTGATCGACCTGTGGGGAAGCGCCACGCTTCGCACCGGCGGCGAGGAAATTGCGCAAGGCCTTGCGCTGATGGGTTGCCGACCGATCTGGGAATCGGCAAGCGGACGTGTCACCGGCGTCGAGGTCCTTCCCGCCGGCACCATCGGGCGCGCGCGCATCGACGTGACTTGGCGCATTTCCGGTTTGTTCCGTGATCTCTTTCCGGCGCAGATCGCCCTTATCGATGCGGCCGTGCAGGCGGTGGCGGCCCGCGATGAAGCCGATGACGAAAATCCACTGGGTGCGGCGCGCCGCCGCGCCAACCTCACCCGGCTCGATCGCATCTTCGGCTCCGCGCCTGGCGTCTACGGCTCCGGTATCGAAGACTTGCTTGGCGGCGATGCCGACACCGAGACGCTCGGCACAACTTATCTTGCCGCTGCGTCGCACAGCTACGGCGGTGTCGATGGTGCGGGCATCGCTGCGGCCGGCCGCTTCGCCGAACGTGTCGCCGGCGCCGATTTGTTGATCCATAGCGGCGACGATCCAGGCCGCGACCTGCTCGAAGGCGCCGAAGACGTCGCATTCGTCGGCGGGTTTGCGGCAGCGGCGAAGATGCTCGGTCGCGCCGCCGACCTGGTCATGCTCGATGTCACCGATCCGCAACGCCCGCGCGCGCGAACGCTTTCGGCGGCACTCGCGCGCATTGTGCGCGCGCGCGCCGTCAATCCGCGCTTCATCGCCGGCCAAATGCGACATGGCCCGCGCGGCGCGGCGGAGTTTGCCGAGACAGTCGATCGCCTGGTGTCCTTCGCTGAAACGACGGACGCGGTCGCAAGCGATCTTTTTGATCTTCTGTACGAGGCTTACGTCGCCGACGCCGATGTCCGCGCATTCTTACAGCGCCAGAATGCGTCTGCCGCCGAGGCGATCGCCGCGCGACTCGATGCGGCGCGCCGCCGTGGCTTTTGGCATCCGCGCCGTAACGACGTCGACGCCGGCTTGGCGGCTCTACGCGCGGCGGTGACGTCATGACCCCGAGCAGCGCATGTTTCTCACGGCGGCGCGGCGCTTGCCCCGGGCTTTCAGCGCCGATGCCGACCGGCGACGGATTGCTCGTGCGCTTACAAACAACCGGCATTATTTCGCTAGCCGCGTTCGTCGCGCTTTGTGCCGCTGCAAGACGGGACGGCAACGGTGTCGTCGAAGTCACCGGGCGCGGCAGCATTCAGATTCGCGGACTAAGCGTGGAGACTGCGTCGCAATTTGCCGACAGCGTGGCTGCGCTCGCAATTGCAGCGACCGACGGCGTTTCCGTTCTCGCCAATC
>JAGXAC010000256.1 GCA_019075925.1 Hyphomicrobiales bacterium
CATGCCGAGTTCGAACAGCATGTCGGCGGCAGCCGGTCCTTCGCCGAGCGGCGCCGCGTGGGCATCGAGAATTTCAAAACGCGCCATACCACACTCCTGTCTTTCGCCTGGTCGCCTGCCTGTTTTTCATCTGTGCGCCGGCACCATTGTCCGGCGGATATGGCGATAATCATCAGAACATTTGAATGGTGGTTTAAGTAATGCGATGAATCAAAACTGAACTCGGCACGCCACGTTCGCCCGCGCGCGGAAACGCCGCGTTAAGCACGGCAGACCGTCCGGACCGCCGGCGAGCCTATATTGGGGGTTGCTTTGCAACGCTGGCGTTGCAGGTTATTGTTGCGATCCTGCAGTTCCGAACGTGTCGGGGGAGATCATGGGTATTTTTCGCTTAACCACTGCCGTTATTGTGTCCGCTATCGCGGTTGCGCTCGTTCTCGTGGGCCCCGCGCGCGCCGCGGATCCGGTCGGCACCTGGCTTACCGGCGACAAGAAGGGCAAGGTCCACATCGTCAATTGTGGCGGCGCGATCTGCGGGACGCTGGTGTGGCTCGCCGAGCCGAACGATCCGGAAACCCATCGGCCGAAAACCGACAGCCACAACAGCAACGCAAGCCTGCAGAGCCGCCCGCTCCTTGGCATCCCGATCGTGCTCAACATGAAGCCGGACGGCGGCGACAAATGGGAAGGCAAAGTCTACAACGCCGAGGATGGCGGCACGTATACCGGCTCATTCGCCATGAGCGGCCCGAACACCGCCGAACTCAAGGGCTGTGTCATGGGTGGACTGATCTGCAAAGGACAGACCTGGACGCGGGCGCACTGACTTTGCGGACTCCGTAGAGTGGGCGAAATCTTCTGCATCACCCAACCGCGTAGGCTCGGCTCGCGCACGACTTTTGCAACGCGGAGTAAACCGGAAGGCGCGCGCCGGGTCCACCTGCGTCGCGTCAAGTCGCCCGCTGTCCGAACAGGACCGCGCGAACTTTCGGATCGTGAATATCGACCGCGCCGGCCGCCTCGATGCGGATGGCAAACGCACGCTTGACCGCCGGCCGCGCCCGAATGGTTTCGAACCAGTGCTTGAGATTGGGGAATTGCGCCAGGTCCTGCCCCATTCGCTCCGCCAGCCGGACCCAGCCGACGCATGCCATGTCAGCGATTGAATAACGACCGGCGAGGAAATCGCGAGCCGCCAGCCTCTTGTTCATCACGCCGAACAGGCGGTTGACTTCGTCGGTGTAACGATCGACCGCATAAGGGAGTTGCTCCGGCGCATAGCGGCGGAAGTGATTGGCCTGACCGGCCATCGGGCCAAGGCCAGCCATCTGCCAGAACAACCACTCTTCGACGGCGATCCGCGCGCGCTCCTCGTGCGGATAGAATTTGCCGGTCTTGCGGCCGAGATACTGAAGGATGGCGCCGGACTCGAACACGGAAACCGGCCGCCCACCCGGGCCGTCGGGATCGACGATCGCCGGTATGCGGTTGTTCGGCGAGACGGCCAGAAATTCCGGTGAGAACTGGTCGCCTTTCGAGATATCGATCGGCCGTACCGCGTACGGCAGCGCGCATTCCTCCAGCATGATCGAAATCTTCCAGCCATTCGGCGTGGGCCAGTAGTAAAGCTCGATCGGCGCGGACCGGCGGCGGGGCTTCCTTTTCGTCACCTTACGTGCGCGTGCCATGTCGCCACACAAAAGTCGCCGCAATAAAAGCGGCGTCGCAGGATTGCCACGACGCCGTTCAAGTCGTTGGGAGGAAACTCCGACGCTAAAGGGCGTCGGCGAGAGCGTGGGACCTAAAGCCGCTGGCAGATCGCCAGAAATCCGGACCGCGTGTCCATTTCTCCACACTCGCCTGCAAGGCAAACGACCGTGACGTCCAAAGCCCCCGTCTCGCCGATGCCCTCTGAGTTCACCTGAGCCGGCGCGTCTACGCCGATCACCGATCAACGTGGACCGCAGCCGGCCCGTGTGACGCGATCTTCAACTTAAGTGAAGTCGAAGATCAAGGTAGCAGCGTCAGTTACTTCTTCTTCCGGCGTTTTGTCTTTTTCGCCTTCTTCGCTTTCGCTTTTCTCTTCTTCGCCATTGCTGCCCTCCTAGCTAAGTGGGTGGCGATATCGATGCAGTGCGGTCGCGAATCGACCAGCACTGTCATCCGATTACTACAGCAGGAGAAAAATAACAGTGACTCCACTTAATTTTGTGTGTAAGTGCCGCGCCGCCCGCGTCGCGCCGCGCACGCGTTCACTCACAATAAAGCGCACAGCGAAAAGTTTTCGGGTCAGCGCCCGCACGCATCGAAGAAACAGCGAACATGCAAAAGTATCGACGAATAGCGGCTTTCCGCAACTTCGCACCAAATTGATTTCCTGCGCGAGCAGACGCTGGACGCACGCGCCGCACGACTTGTCATGCGCGCGGCATCGCCGATGATGCACAATTTCACCGGTCGAAAAAAATTTTGCGCCGGAGGCTTGCGCGGCGCCGCTAAACGGCCTTTTCGGACGCAAACCGCACGAATCGGTCGCTAGTGATTCGCGTCCGCCGGCTGCCGCCGACGCATTCGCGCCGCCGCGCGACGTCATCGCGCGCAATATTCTCACCGCGATTTGGGTTTGTCTCGCGTGCGCGCCACGCGATCAAAGTCCGAGACGCTTTCGCAGAAGATCGTTGACCGTTTGCGGGTTGGCTTTGCCGCCGGACGCCTTCATGACCTGGCCGACGAACCAGCCGATCGCTTTCGGGTTGGCCTTGGCGTCACCCACCTTGGCCGGATTGGCGGCGACGATGCCGTCCACCAGCTTTTCGAGCGCCGAAACGTCGGTTACCTGCTTCAAGCCGCGCGCCTCGACGATAGCGCGCGGGTCGCCACCCTCGGTC
Source organism: Hyphomicrobiales bacterium (assembly GCA_019075925.1). Taxonomy (GTDB): domain Bacteria; phylum Pseudomonadota; class Alphaproteobacteria; order Rhizobiales; family Xanthobacteraceae; genus BOG-931. The sequence continues at coordinate 2,889 of JAGXAC010000256.1, forward strand.
CAGACGATTTCGAACACTTCCTTGGCGATTTTTCCCGAGATGGTTCCATCAGCCAGAAGATCGAGGATCGTACCGAGCTGCGACGCACTGACCGGCGAAGCGGAAATTTGCTTATTTTCCCTGTTGAGCCGACCGAACAGTTCGTTGATCACCCAGTTCGCGGCCGACTTCGCGTCGCGGCCGTCGGCGACCGTTTCGAAGAATTCCGCTGTTTCACGCTCAGCCACCAGGACACCAGCGTCATACTCGGAAAGT
>JAGXAC010000257.1 GCA_019075925.1 Hyphomicrobiales bacterium
ACGCAGCGTCTACGATGTGCGCAAGACGTGCGGCGCCGAGCTCGCGCGTGAGGCGCCGGCGACGGCCGACGTCGTGATACCGGTGCCCGATTCCGGCGTGCCCGCCGCAATCGGCTACGCGCAAGTGTCCGGCATTCCCTACGAGCTTGGGATTATCCGCAATCACTATGTCGGGCGGACATTCATCGAACCCACCCAGCAGATTCGCGCGCTTGGCGTCCGACTCAAGCACAGCGCCAATCGCGCCGTCGTCAACGGCAGACGCATCGTGCTGATCGACGACTCGATCGTGCGCGGCACCACCTCGGTGAAGATCGTCCGGATGATGCGCGATGCCGGCGCGCGGGAGGTGCATTTTCGCATCGCTTCACCGCCGATTACCCATCCGGATTATTACGGCATCGACACGCCCGAACGTGACAAGCTTCTCGCCGCCACGCACGACCTCGAAGGAATGCGTCAGTTCATTGGCGCCGATTCGCTGGCCTTTCTGTCGCTCGACGGCATCTATCGGGCGATGGGCGAAAAAGCCCGTAATCCCGACCGCCCGCAATTCACCGATCATTGCTTCACCGGCGAATATCCGACGCCGCTCACCGACCGAACCGCCCAAGACTCCCCGCCCAGCCAACTCTCATTGCTCGCCGAGGCGAGCTGAGCGATGCCGCTTGCTCTTGCCGACCGTGTCGCGCTCGTCACCGGCGCTTCGCGCGGCATCGGTTATGCGCTTGCGCTTGCGCTCGCGCGAGCGGGCGCGCACGTGGTCGCCGTGGCTCGCACCGTCGGCGGTCTCGAGGAACTCGACGACGCAATCAAGGCCGCCGGCGGTTCGGCAACGCTGACACCGCTCGACATGCGTGATTATCCGGGCCTGTACCGGCTCGCCACCGCACTCAACGAACGCTACGGCCGGCTCGACATACTGGTCGGCAATGCCGCGATTGGCGGCATACCTTCACCGCTGGGCCATATCGAACCGAAAGCGTGGGACGACACGATGGCGGTCAACGTTACCGCCAATTGGCATCTCATCCGCGCGATGGATCCGCTGCTCAAACGCTCCGATGCCGGCCGCGCCGTATTCATGACCTCGGGCATTGTCGCAACGGCCCGCGCCTATTGGGCGCCCTATTCGGTCTCCAAAGCCGCGCTTGACCTGCTGGTCCGGACCTATGCCGCGGAAGTGAGCTCAACGCCGGTTCGCGTCAATCTGTTCAATCCCGGACCGACGCGTACCCGCATGCGGGCCATGGCGATGCCGGGAGAAAATCCGATGACCCTGCCGGCGCCCGACGAGGTGGCTGCGAAAATCGTCGATCTGTGCGTCCCGAGCTGGAGCGAAACCGGCAAGCTTTACGATTTTCGCGCCGGCAAACTGCAAGAGTTCATGCCGCCGGCCTAGCGGCGGCGCTTTCGACCGGCATAGGGATTGGCTTTGGCGCGCAACGTAAGCCGGATCGGCGTGCCGGGCAGATCGAACGTCTCGCGCAAGCCGTTGATCAGATAGCGGCGGTAGGTTTCAGGCAGCGACGAAGCGCGCGAGGAGAACAATACGAAGGTCGGCGGTCTCGATTTCGGCTGCGTCATGTAATTCAGCCGCAAACGGCGCCCGGCAACCGCAGGGGGCGGATGTTGCGATACGGCTTGTGCCAGAAACCGGTTGAGCGCCGCCGTCGGCGCACGCCGATTCCACACGGCATACGCTTCGATGACGGCGTTCATCAGACGCTCGACGCCTTCGCCGCGATGCGCCGACAGGGTGACAACCGGCAGGCCTTTGAGCTGCGGCAGCACACGGTCAACTTCTTCCCGCAGCCAACGCTGTGCGTTCGGCTGCCGGTCGATCAAATCCATTTTGTTGATGCCAAGGACGACGGCGCGCCCTTGCCGCTCGACCAGATCGGCGATCCGGATGTCCTGTTCTTCAAACGGCGATTGGGCGTCAACGAGCACGATCACGACTTCGGCGAAACGTATGGCGTTGAGCGCGTCGGCCACCGATAGTTTCTCAAGCTTTTCCGCGACCCGCGAGCGGCGGCGCAGTCCGGCCGTATCATGGATACGCAACGCATATCCTTGCCAGGCATGATCCACCGCGATCGCATCCCGCGTAATGCCCGCCTCCGGCCCGGTCAGCAGACGTTCCTCACCCAGCAAACGATTGATCAGCGTCGACTTACCGGTATTGGGACGTCCGACGACAGCAACCCGGATCGGCTTTGGCCGGTCTTGGACGTCTGCGTTCCGGTCGGATTGCGCCGTGGCGGCCGGAAGCGCCTGCCGTAGCGCCGCATAAAGGTCGGCCAACCCCTCGCCGTGCTCGGCACTCAACGCCACCGGATCGCCAAGGCCGAGACCGTAGGATTCCGGGAGGCTCGTCTCGCCGGCGCGACCCTCGCTCTTATTGGCGACGAGAATTGCGGGCTTGCCCGACTTGCGCACCAGATCGGCAAAGCCGCGATCCGCCGCCGTCATTCCGGTGCGCGCGTCGATGAGAAACAGAACCGCGTCGGCTTGCGCCATCGCCGCCTTGGTTTGCGCCTGCATCTTGCCGGAAAGGCTCTTGCGATCGGCGTCCTCAAGCCCCGCTGTGTCTATGACCTTAAAGGTCAAATCTCCAAGCTTGGCATCGCCCTCGCGCCGATCGCGCGTAACGCCGGGCAAATCGTCTACCAGCGCCCGGCGCGCGCCAACGAGACGGTTGAACAACGTGGATTTTCCCACGTTGGGCCGGCCGACTATGGCGACGGTAAAGGACATGGCGCAAAAGCCCTGGCGCGGCGTTCCGGCAAACGTCGGATCGAATGACGCGATGGTGATTAGCAGCGGCGCGCGTGCGATGCACGCAAGCTCTTTGGCCGCGGATCAGTGAGATTGACCCAAGGCCGTGGGAGCGGGCCAGTTGGTCTGCGTTTGCGGCTGCGGCGGCGCAGGCCAGTTCGTCTCCGCGGTGGCGGACGCGGGCTTTTGAGCCTGACCGGTCGGCGGCGGCGCCGGCCAGTTGGTCGCGGCGGTGGCGGACGCAGGTTTCTCAGCCTGACCGGTCGGCGGCGGTGCCGGCCAATTGGTCGCGGCGGTTGATGCAGGCGTATTCGGCCACGCCGGTTGCGTGG
>JAGXAC010000073.1 GCA_019075925.1 Hyphomicrobiales bacterium
AAGTGCGGTGTGTGCGCGGCGTGAGGGCCAGCTGGCCGTGGTCAATCGCGGCGCCAACGACCCGGCCCGACTTGATGTGATTAAGCGTTCGGAGGACGCGGGCGCCAAGCAACAGGTCGAGCTTGACCGGTTGCTGGCTCAGTCGAGAAAGCAGTGCTGCGAGGGCGGCGGATTTTTCGCGCTGTTTACCGGACGCTCACCGGCTTGTCAGCCGCTGAACGTGCAAGTCCAGCAGATGCGCGACAATCTCGACCGCGCGATGAGCGATCTGGAGCGGCTCAAAAGCGGCAACACCGACCAGGAAAGCCAACGGCGCGCCCTGATCGGACAACTGGCGGGAAACAACTGCGGACCGCAATATCGCGCCGCCGCCGCAGCGCAACCGAGCGGCTTTCTCGATGCGTTGTTCGGCGGGCACCTGATCAATCCCGGCGGCGAGGGCGCGCCGTCGGGCACCTATCACACCGTCTGCGTGCGCACGTGCGACGGTTATTATTTTCCAGTTTCATATTCGACGGTGCCGAGCCATTTCACCGACGACGCGCGCGCCTGTCAGCGCGAATGTCCGGCGACCGAAGTCATGCTTTTCACGTATCGCAATCCGGGCGAGGACATCGGCCAGGCGATATCGATCAGCGGCGCACCATATACGGAGCTGCCGAACGCCTTCCGCTATCGCAAGGAGTATATCCCATCCTGTTCGTGCCGCCGGCCGGGCCAGACCTGGGCAGATGCGCTCAAAGGCGCCGACGATGCGACGACGCTGGAACGGGGCGATATCGTGGTGACCGATCAGAACGCCAAGGCACTATCGCAGCCGCCGGTGCCGAAAGGCACCAAGCCGGTCAAGACGGGAGCCCAAGATGCGGGCGCGTCACCCACACCCAAGACCACCCCGGCAAGCACAAATACCGCCGACGCCCCTAAGGGCGGCGTGCGCATGGTTGGCCCGCCTTTCGTTGCGGGGCATTGACCGCGGTCAAAAGTCGGCGGCAGCGGCCTTGGCTGGACTTCTGGCCGCGTTGGGATCCGGCTCGGCAAGCGCAATTCCCGAATCGCGAAAGCGGTTGACGATGGGATAGCGCCGGTCGCGGCCAAAATTCTTCAACGTCACCTTTACACCCGGCGCTGCCTGCCGGCGCTTATACTCGGCAAGGCTCACCATACGCTCGACCTTCGCCACCATTTCGCGGTCAAAACCCGCCGCCACGATCGTTGCAACCGGTTCTTCGCGCTCGATCAGCCGTTCCAGGATCGGGTCGAGTTGGTCGTACGGCGGAAGCGTGTCTTGATCGGTTTGATTTTCGCGCAGCTCCGCGCTGGGCGCGCGCGTTATAACCTTGTCGGGAATAACCGAGCCTTCCGGCCCCAACGCGGCATTGGGCTTCCAGCGGTTACGCAGCCGCGCCAGCCGGAACACCTCAGTCTTGTAAAGATCCTTGATCGGATTGAAGCCGCCATTCATGTCGCCGTACAACGTGGCATAGCCGACCGACATTTCCGATTTGTTGCCGGTTGTCACCACCATAAGTCCGAATTTGTTCGAGACCGCCATCAGCATGGTGCCGCGGGCACGCGATTGAAGATTCTCCTCGGTCACATCGACCGACGTCCCGGCGAACACATCGCCCAACGCCGTTTCGAGACCGTGCACGGCAGTTTCGATCGGCACGACGTCATAACGCGTACCGAGCGCGCGAGCGACGGCCGCCGCCTCGTCAAGCGATTCCTGCGACGTGTAGCGATACGGCAGCATGATACAGCGCACGCGCTCAGGCCCGAGCGCATCGGTCGCCATCGCGGCGCAAAGTGCTGAGTCGATGCCTCCCGAAAGTCCAAGGACGACACCCTTGAAGCCGCTCTTGTTGACGTAGTCGCGCAATCCGACCATGCAGGCGGTGTAGTCGGCCCGGTCGAGTTCATCGGGCGCCATCATAAGTCCGCGCTCGCAGCGCCAGCCGGTATCCGTTCGCGACCAGTGCGTCGTCACAACCATTTCCTGAAATTCCGGCAACTGGAAAGCGATGGATCGATCGGCATTGATCGCAAATGAAGCGCCGTCGAACACCAGTTCGTCCTGGCCGCCGACCTGATTGAGATAGATCAGTGGTAGTCCGGACTCGACGACGCGGCTGAGCGCAATGTTGAGCCGCTCCTCATTTTTGCCGCGCCAATAGGGAGAGCCGTTCGGCACCAACAGGATTTCGCCGCCGGTTTCGGCCAGGCATTCGACCACTTCGGCGCCCCAGATGTCCTCGCAAATCGGTGTCCCGAGACGAGCGCCCTTGATCACAATCGGGCCGGGCAAGGGGCCGGGCGCGAAGACCCGTTTTTCGTCGAACACACCGTAGTTCGGCAAATCGACCTTGAAGCGAATGGCCTCGATCCGGCCGCCGGCAAGAAAGGCGTAGGCGTTGTAGAGCTTGCCATCCTCAAGCCACGGCGTGCCGATGAGGACCGACGGGCCGCCGTCGCCGGTATCACGCGCCAGCGTTTCGATCGCCGCGCGGCAGGCCGATTGAAACGCCGGCTTAAGCACCAGGTCTTCGAGCGGATAACCGGCAATAAACAATTCGGAAAAGGCGACGACGTCGGCGTGCTCGCGCGCCGCTTGCGCCCGCGCGGTGCGGGCGCGATCGAGATTGCCGCCGACGTCGCCGACAATCGGATCGAGTTGCGCGAGCGCAATAGCCAAACGATCGGACGGAAGCTCATTCATGACAATGACTTAGTCCTGCACCTGACGATCAACAAACGTCAGACAAAAGATAAACATTACAATCGGCGCCGCGTCGCCACCGCCGGTCGTCGTCCGAGACTAAAACGCCGCCGCGACCGATACCGGTTTCGCCCTGCCTTGTCGCTGGCTCTTGAGAAGGTCGGCGACCAGAAAGGCGAGATCGAGCGCCTGCTCGGCGTTGAGCCGCGGGTCGCATACCGTGTGGTAGCGATCGTTGAGATCTTCATCGCTGATCGCGCGCGCCCCACCAGTGCATTCGGTGACATTTTGGCCGGTCATCTCAAAGTGCACGCCGCCGGCATAGGTGCCCTCGGCGGCATGGACCTGAAAGAAGGTGCGCACCTCTTTGAGGATTTGATCGAACGGCCGCGTCTTGTAGCCGGTGACCGAAGTGATTGTGTTGCCGTGCATCGGGTCGCATGACCAAAGAACGTTGCGTCCCTCGCGCTTCACTGCGCGGATCAACCGCGGCAAATGCTCGGTGACTTTATCGGCGCCCATCCGGCAGATTAGCGTCAGCCGGCCGGGTTCGTTGTCCGGATCGAGTTTGTCGATGAGCTTGAGCAATTCGTCCGAGGTTTGAGTCGGACCGGTCTTGAGGCCAAGCGGATTCTTGACGCCACGGCAGAATTCGACGTGGGCATGATCCGATTGACGGGTGCGATCGCCGACCCACAGCATATGGCCCGACGTGCAATACCAATCGCCGGTGGTGGAATCGACGCGGGTAAAGGCTTGCTCGTAACCGAGCAGCAGCGCCTCGTGACTGGTGAAGAAATCGGTGGTGCGCATCTCCGGATGCACCTCCGGATCGATACCGCACGCACGCATGAAATTGAGCGCATCGGTGAGATGCGTCGCCAATTCCTGATAACGCTTCGACTGCGGCGAGTCCTTGACGAACGACAGCATCCATTGATGCACGTTTGCGAGATTGGCGTAGCCGCCGGTGGCGAAAGCGCGCAGAAGATTGAGCGTAGCCGCCGATTGCCGATAGGCTTCGAGCTGCCGACGCGGATCGGGCGTGCGGGCTTGCAGGGTGAACTCGGTGCCGTTGATGATGTCGCCGCGATAAGCCGGCAACTCGACGCCGTCGCGCTTCTCAGTCGGCGATGAGCGCGGCTTGGCGAATTGGCCGGCGATGCGGCCGACCTTCACCACCGGCGACGCCGCGGCGTAAGTCAGCACCACCGCCATTTGCAGAAACAGGCGGAAAAAATCGCGAATGTTGTTGGCGCCGTGCTCGGCGAAGCTTTCGGCGCAATCGCCGCCCTGCAGCAGAAATGCGTTGCCGGTGGCGACGTCCGCCAGCGCGCGCTTCAAGTTGCGCGCCTCGCCGGCAAATACCAGCGGCGGAAAGGTCGCAAGCTGCGCCTCGACCTCGCCGAGCGCTTTGGCATCCGGATACTCCGGCACCTGCACGATCGGCTTGTCGCGCCAGGACGCCGGACTCCACTTCGCGACGTTCGGCCGCTGCGACATTCGCTCTGCCTTTGCCTTCGCTCGTTCATTCCGAGGTGACCGCGCGACGGCTCTCGAAGGATGCCTGCCCCGACGCCTCGGCCGTCGCCCTTCGAGGCTCGCTCCGCTCGCACCTCAGGGTCACGGTAAGTCGGCTGTCTTATACACGTGTCGTTCGTGATTTTGTACAGGATTTCTGTACGTCTCGGTGCCCGCAAACCATTGTAAAATCTACCGTTGCGGAAATATCTATCCAGCGTCTGTGTATTTTATGTCGGCATTCTTGTGTCGGCTGTCGGCCGCTTATTCAGCGGCTTCGCGGGCGTAACTGGCGCTTTTCTGCCGCATGGTCACCAGCTCCTCGGCCGCGGTGGGATGAAGGGCCATGGCGGCATCAAAGTCGGCCTTTTTCGCCCCCATCGTTATGGCGATGGTGGCGACCTGCACCATCTCGGCCGCGCCTTCCCCGACAATATGGCAGCCGACGACCCGGTCGGTAACGCCGTCAACCACGAGCTTCATCAGGACGGTCGTGTCGCGGCCGGAGAGCGTCGCCTTTAGCGGCTTGAACATTTCCCTGTAGATATCGGTTCGGGCAAGCCGCGCACGCGCCTGCGCCTCCGTGAGGCCGATCGCGCCGACCTCCGGATCTGAAAACACGGCGGTCGGGACGTTCGCGTGGTCGACGGCAACTTTCTTGCCACCGAACACGGTGTCGGCAAAAGCGTGGCCTTCACGGACGGCGACCGGTGTAAGATTGACGCGATTGGTCACGTCGCCCACGGCGTAAATATTCGAAACACTGGAACGCGAATATTCATCGACGGCGACGCCGCCGTTGGCAGCGATTGCAACCCCGGCTTCCTTTAGCCCGACCTTACTGACGTTAGGCGTGCGGCCGGTTGCAAACATAACGCAATCGGCGGTCGCTCTGTTGCCGCCCGACAAAAGCACGGAGAAGCGCTTCTCGGTCCGCTCGATTGCGGCGATCTTGCAGCCGACAAGCACCTTGATGCCGTGTTTCTCCATGTCCATGCGCACATGTGCGCGCACGTCATCGTCGAAACCACGCAGGATATTTTCGCCGCGATAGACCACGGTCACTTGCGATCCAAGCCCGGCGAAGATACCGGCGAATTCGATCGCGATATAGCCGCCGCCCTGGATGACCAGGTGCTTCGGCAGCTGCGAGAGATGAAAAGCCTCGTTCGACGAAATGGCGTGCTCGATGCCTGGAACGGGATCGCCGTAGGTCGGCGTGCCGCCGGTAGCAATCAGGATATACCGGGCGCGCACGCGCTTGCCGTCGGCCAGTTGCACGACGTTGGGATCGGTGATCACGGCGCGAGTCTTGACGATGGCGACTCCGGTCTTCTCCAGCGTCGCGGTGTAAGCCGCTTCGAGCCGGGCGATCTCCTTGTCCTTGTTGGCGATCAGGGTCGGCCAGTCGAATGAGGATTGCGGCACGGTCCAGCCGTATCCGGCGGCGTCCTCGAACTCGCCACGAAAACGCGATGCATAGACCAGGAGCTTCTTGGGCACGCAGCCACGAATGACGCAGGTGCCGCCGACGCGGTACTCTTCCGCCACCATGACACGTGCGCCGTGCTGCGCGGCGACACGCGCTGCCCGCACGCCGCCCGAACCACCACCAATGACGAAAAGATCAACGTCGTAATCGGTCACGGCCAACGTCACTCCCTGGGATAACTACGATTGGGACCGCTCGACGAGACGAACCCCATCGTCGCCGGCAAGGATAGCAGTCTCGACCAATCCGATGAACAGACCGTGCTCCACCACGCCCGGGACCCCGGCAAGGCGTGTCGCCAAGGCTGGCGGATCGACGATGCGCTGCAAATGCGCATCCAAAATCCAATGCCCGCCATCGGTGACAAACGCTTTGCCGTCGCTTCCTTTGCGCAGCACCAACGGCCCCGAGCAGTCGGCGGCTCGCAAGGCCGCGTCGATCGCCCGCCCCGTTGCTTTGGCGCCGAACGGCGCGATCTCAATCGGCAGCGGAAAGCGGCCGAGCACAGAGACCCATTTCGAGTCATCGGCGATCACGACCATGCGGGCCGAGGCCGCCGCGACGATTTTCTCGCGCAGCAGCGCACCACCGCCGCCCTTGATGACCGTGAGGTCCGGGGCTATCTCGTCGGCTCCATCCACGGTCAAATCCAGTTCCGGCGTCTCGTCGAGAGTGGTGAGCGCAATGCCAAGTTTTGAGGCCTGCGCGCGGGTCGCCTCCGACGTCGGCACCGCGACGACATCGAGGCCGCCGCGTACGCGCTCGCCCAACAAATCGACGAAATGCGCAGCGGTCGAACCGGTACCCAATCCAAGCCGCATACCGGCCTGCACAAATTCCAGTGCGCGAGCGGCGGCAGCACGTTTTTGCGTATCGGCGTCCATGGCCGCTGTGTAGGGCAAAATCGCGCCGAAAGCGATGCTTGCGCGACAGCGATTCGACCGGTAGGCGAAGGACATGCACACCATCGTTTTCGATCTCGACGGCACTCTGATCGACACCGCGCCCGATCTGATCGATACGCTCAATTTCACTTTGGCTGAGAACGGGCTGCCCGAGGTTGCTTACGAGCCGGCCCGGCAGCTGATCGGGGGCGGCGCGCGGGCCATGATGGAACGGGCGCTCGTTCTGGAGGGGCGCGCCGCCGCGCTGGCGGACGTCGATTCCCTCTATGCGTCCTTCGTCGCCCATTACGCCGAGCACATCGCCGACCGCTCGCGTCCCTTTCCGGGGGTTGAGCCGGCGCTCGACGAACTGGCCGCGGCGGGATACGCCCTGGCGGTTTGCACAAACAAGCTCGAATGGCTGTCGAAGAAGCTTCTCGACGCGCTTGAGCTCAGCGCAAGGTTCGCCGCCATTTGCGGCCAGGACACCTTCGGCGTTCAGAAACCCGACCCGCAGATTTTCCGAGCCACCGTGATGCGTGCCGGCGGCGACCCCAGCCGCGCGATCATGGTCGGCGATTCCATCACCGACATCCGCACGGCCCGCGCCGCCGAAGTGCCCGTTATCGCTGTGGATTTTGGCTATACCGACATGCCGGTCACCACCTTGGGGCCCGACCGGGTGATTAGTTCCTATGCCGAACTGCCGGCGCTGATCGCCACTCTCCACGCGTGAAAATTGCGATGGACAATCAGGGCTTTATCGGCCACGGAAACCAGTTATATTAGTTACTATAACGTGCCCCCCGATGGCTTATGTGGAGCCGGGGTCGTTTTGGAGCGCATGCCGATGGGCGCGCAGGTGGAGCAGGCCAAAGCCGTTGGCTTTGACGACGCGCCGGGACAACCGGCGCTGATTGACCCGTTCGGCCGGGCGATTAGCTACCTGCGCGTCTCGGTGACCGACCGCTGCGACTTCCGCTGCGTCTATTGCATGAGCGAAGACATGGCCTTCCTCCCGAAGGCCGATCTGCTGACCCTCGAAGAACTCGACCGGTTGTGCTCGGCTTTCATTGAGCGCGGCGTGCGCAAATTGCGCCTGACCGGCGGCGAACCGCTCGTCCGCCGCGGCATCATGACCTTGTTCTCGACGCTGTCGCGCCATCTCGCGGCCGGACGTTTGGATGACTTCACGCTGACCACCAACGGATCGCAGCTCGCCAAATATGCATCTGGGCTTGCGGGCCTCGGTATTCGCCGGGTCAACGTATCGCTCGATACCCTCGATCCGGAGAAATTCCGCGCCATCACGCGCTGGGGTGGTCTGCAGCAGGTTCTCGCCGGCATCGACGCGGCGCAGGCCGCCGGTCTCCACGTCAAGATCAATGCCGTAGCGCTCAAAGGCGTGAATGAAGATGAGTTCCCGCGCCTGATCGAATGGGCGCACGGCCGCGGCATGGATTTGACCTTGATTGAGGTGATGCCGCTTGGCGAGATCGGCAGGCTCGATCAGTATCTGCCGCTGTCGATGGTGCGCGCCCGTTTGAGCGAACAGTTTTCGCTGGAGGATCTGGACTATCGTTCCGGGGGACCGGCACGCTATGTGAAAGTTGCCGAAACCGGCGGCCGGCTCGGCTTCATTACCCCGCTCACTCACAATTTTTGCGAATCGTGCAATCGCGTGCGCGTCACCTGCACCGGTACCCTCTATATGTGTCTCGGGCAGGAAGATGCCGCCGATCTGCGCAAGCCTTTGCGCGCGTTCGAGGGCAATGATTTGCTGTTCAAGGCGATTGATGAGGCGATTACGCGCAAGCCTAAAGGCCACGATTTCGTCATCGACCGCCGTCACCGGCGACCGGCACTCGCGCGTCATATGAGCGTGACTGGCGGCTGACGCCGTATGCGGCCTGTAGCGCCCGACCCAATAACTTTTTGATCCGCCTCATCAGCCACCGGCCGGCTGCAGCAAACCTAATACCGTTGCCGCCGCGCACAACTCAGCGAAACGGAAAGCGCGACGTTCGAGCGCCATTTCGTCGCGGCCCCACTGCTCCATATTCCAGTCTTCGTCGACGTGCGCCGCCTGCCAGGCTTCTTCGGCGGTTAGCCGGCCCCGTGCGAGCGCAAGCGCAATAAGCGCCGAGCCCGTCAACGTCGTCACGACGTGTGCGGCCCCGAGCCGCCACGGATCGGTCGGGATCGCCGCACGCGCGGCGGCGAGCGCCGTTTCTTGCTGAGCAACATAAACAACGCCGTCACCGGTCGCGAAGTGCGCGCCCAACGCCTTGTCCGCCCAATCGAGAAGCGGGTCCCAGTAACGCGCCTGACGTTCAGCCAGGCCCAAGGGCGAACTCGCCCGATAGCAGACAAGATCCGACGCAAGATATTTTTCCACCTCTGCGGCGACCGCCCCAGGCTGGTCGTGGACGCCGTCGATGATGGCATTGGCGAGCCGCGTCAGCGGCATGCGGGCAGGATCGATCGACTCGCGTTGAGCGCCCCACTCCGCGGCAATCGCCTGAGCTAGCGGCAGCACAGGCGCCGCAAGCAGGCGGCCGGCCGGCGTGCGCGCAAGCTTGTCGTCAAGTTGCACGGCAAAACCATCGGCCGAAGGTGCCGCCGTGGCTGCGCTGTAGATACGCCTGCGCAGCTTCGGCCGAACGGCCCGCCGCGCAGCTTCAGTGGCGTGCTCGGATGAGACGTTTTCGAACAAATCTCGCATAAGACCTTAGACCATAGAGCAGAAAATCCAGGCTCGGCAGGGCGCTTTAAACGCTGCAACGCCACATCAGCGCTGAAAATAAAATTTATCAATATATTCAATTCGTTGTACCGGCTTGGTGCGCTTTAAAGTGAAGCGGCCGTTGCAATGCGTGAGACGACTTTTTCAAGCGCGCTTTTGCAGGCGGTATGAAGCAACAAAACCTTGTTACAACAAGCACAAGCATGGAAATCTACATCTGCGTCGACTATAGTCGCGGCGGATTCGGCAGGGGGGGTCCGAGAACCCGCGGGGGATGCCGATCCGCGCAGCAGCGTTAAATCCGCCGATCATGAGCGGGGTGCTGCGTTCAAGAAGGCGATGGAATGAAACCGACTGACATTTCGGTCCCCGACTATTTCCACAAGGTGGTGGATTGTCAGTGGGCTTGTCCGGCGCACACGCCGGTTCCGGAATATATCCGCCTGATCGCCGCCGGTCGCTATGGCGACGCCTACATGATCAATTGGCAGTCGAACGTATTTCCGGGCGTGCTCGGACGCACCTGCGACCGCCCATGCGAACCGGCCTGCCGGCGCGGCCGCGTTGAGAAGGAGCCGGTGGCTATCTGCCGGCTCAAGCGCGTTGCCGCCGACTTCAAGGACGATATCCGCGACCGTTTACCGAAACCTCCAGCACAGAAGAATGGCAAGCGGGTCGCGCTGGTCGGCGGCGGTCCCGCCTCACTCACGGTGGCGCGCGATCTTGCGCCGATCGGCTACGAATGCGTCGTGTTCGACCAGGACCCGCTGTCAGGCGGCATGATGCGCACACAGATTCCGAAATTCCGCCTGCCGGAAAGCGTGCTTGACGAGGAATGCCGCTACGTCCTCGACCTGGGCGTTAAATTCGTCGGCGGCAAACGCATCGACAGCATGAAGGCGCTGCTCGCTGAAAACTTCGATGCGATCTTCGTCGGCTGCGGCGCCCCGCGCGGCCGCGACCTCGACATTCCGGGCCGCAAGGAAGCGGCCAAAAACATTCACATCGGCATCGACTGGCTGTCGAGCGTCTCCTTCGGTCATATCGACAAGATCGGCAGGCGCGTGATCGTGCTCGGCGGCGGCAATACCGCAATGGATTGCTGCCGCTCCTCGCGCCGGCTCGGTGGCGAGGAGGTGAAAGTCGTCGTGCGCTCCGGCTTCGAGGAGATGAAGGCGTCCCCTTGGGAGAAGGAGGACGCCATGCATGAGGATATCCCGATCTTCAATTATCTGGTGCCGAAAGAGTTCACCCACGACAACGGCAGACTAACCGGCGTGACCTTCACCAAGGTCAAGGCCGTAAGCGACGCCGACGGCCGCCGCAATCTGGTGCCCACCGACGAGCCGGACCAACACTTTGCCTGCGACGACGTCTTGGTCGCCGTCGGTCAGGAAAACGCGTTTCCCTGGATCGAACGCGACTGTGGCATCGAATTTGACAAGTGGAATATGCCCAAGGTCGATCCGAAGACCATGGGCTCGACCAACCCCAAAGTCTTTTTTGGCGGGGATTCCGCTTTCGGGCCAAAGAACGTCATCTGGGCAGTGGCGCACGGCCATGACGCGGCGGTGTCCATCGACCGGATCTGCCGCGGCGAAAACGTCGCCGAGCGCCCGGCCCCGCAGATGACGATCTTCAGCCAGAAAATGGGCATCCACGAGTGGAGTTACGACAACGAGGTCGCGCTCGATAAGCGCTATCGCGTACCGCATCGTGAGAAACTGGTGGCGCTGCGCGACATCAGGGCGGAAGTCGAACTCGGCTACGATGTCGATCTCGCGTTGAAGGAGGCCGAACGCTGCCTCAACTGCGATGTGCAAACCGTATTCACCGGGCATCTTTGCATCGAATGCGACGCCTGCGTCGACATCTGCCCGATGGACTGCATCACCTTCACGCAAAACGGCGACGAAACCGACCTGCGCTCACGCCTGGAGGCGCCGGCCGTCAATCTCACCCAGGACCTCTATATCGGCAACAGCCTCAAGACCGGCCGCATCATGGTCAAGGATGAGGATGTATGCCTGCATTGTGGACTGTGTGCAGAGCGCTGCCCCACCGGCGCATGGGACATGCAGAAATATCTCATCGAGGCGACTCACGCAGAACAGGCATGTCACTCCAAAGTGTAAACGACTTCGTCATCCGGTTTGCAAACGTCAACGGGTCCGGCTCCGCCAGCGCCAATGAATTGTTTGCCCGCTCGGTATTGCGCATGGGCATCCCGGTTGCGCCGCGCAATATCTTTCCTTCCAATATTCAAGGCTTGCCGACGTGGTATGAGGTCCGCATTTCGGGCGCCGGCCATCTGGGAGCCCGCGGCGGCACCGATTTCCTGGTCGCGATGAACCCGCAGACGTGGGACAAAGACGTCGCCGGGATCGAGCCCGGCGGGTATCTGCTCTACGACTCTACGAAGCCGATGCCGAAGTCGAAATTCCGCGACGACATCACCGTCATCGGCGTGCCGCTTACTGCAATCTGCAACCGCGAATATACCGAACCTCGCCAGCGTCAACTGTTTAAAAACATCGTCTACGTTGGTGCACTTTCCGCACTGCTCGACATTGATGTCGCCGAGATGGAAAAGCTGATCGGCGAACAATACAAGGGCAAAGAGAAGTTATTCGACGCCAACAAGCACGCGCTGCATCTCGGCCGCGACTGGGCGCTGATGAATCTCGACCATCCGATCGGGTTGCAGCTCAAGCGTAGCGACGCGGTTGGCAGTCGCATCTTCATCGAAGGCAATTCGGCGGCGGCGCTCGGGGCCGTTTACGGTGGCGCCACGGTGTGCGCCTGGTACCCGATCACGCCATCTTCGTCGCTGCCGGAGGCATTTACGCGCCATTGCCAACGTTTGCGCGTCGATCCGGCGACCAAGAAAAATAAATTCGCCATCATCCAGGCCGAGGATGAGCTTTCCTCCATCGGCATGGTGATCGGCGCCGCCTGGAACGGCGCCCGCGCTTTTACCGCAACCTCCGGTCCCGGCATCTCGCTGATGCAGGAGTTCCTCGGGCTTGCCTATTTTGCCGAAATCCCCGCCGTCATCTTCGACGTGCAGCGCGCCGGGCCTTCCACTGGCATGCCGACGCGCACCCAGCAGACCGACATTCTATCCTGCGCTTACGCCTCGCACGGCGACACCAAGCACGTCCTGCTGTTTCCCGAAGACCCGGCGGAAGCGTTCGACTTCGGCGCCAGCGCCTTCGACCTTGCCGACCGTTTGCAGACGCCGATTTTTGTGATGCTCGATCTCGACATCGGTATGAATTATCGATTGTCGCGGCCGCTTGCCTGGGATGACAACCACAAATTTGATCGCGGCAAGTTACTGACTGCGGCGGAACTCGAAACCGCCGCCGATTTCGGTCGCTACCTCGACGTCGATGGCGACGGCATCCCCTACCGGACGCTGCCGGGCACCCACCCGAACAAGGGCTCGTTCTTCACCCGCGGCACGTCGCGGGACCGTTACGCAAAATATACCGAGGAGGGTGCGGCCTACGCGGACAACATGCAACGGCTGCTGCGCAAGTTTGATACGGCCAAGGACCTGGTACCGCGTCCGCTGCAAGCCAATGCCGGCAAATCGACCAAGTATGGCGTGATCTATTTCGGTTCGACCTCGCCGGCCATGGATGAAGCAATCGGGCTTCTTGAAGCGCGCGGCCACGCGATCGACCGGATGCGGATACGCGCCTTCCCGTTTCATTCCAGCGTGACTAGCTTCATCGGCGAGCACGACTTCGTATTTGTGGTCGAACAGAACCGCGATGGCCAGCTTCGTTCGCTGATCGTCAATGAATGCAGCGTCGATCCGGTGCGGCTGGTGCCGATCCTGCATTACGATGGTACGCCAATCACCGCGCGTTTCATCGCCGGCGCCATCGCCGATCGTCTCGATGCACTCAAAGTCACGCCGTTGCGCAAGGATAAGGTGTCATGACTTACGTCATCAAGCCGAAATTTCGACACCCTGAATTGCCGAAGAACAAAATCGGCTTCACGCACCGCGATTATGAAGGTGCGGTGTCCACGCTGTGCGCCGGCTGCGGCCACGACTCGATCTCGGCGGCGATCATTGAAGCCTGCTTTGAGCTTTCGATCCCGCCGCACCGTGTCGCCAAACTTTCCGGCATCGGTTGCTCGTCGAAGACGCCGACCTATTTCCTCGGCTCGTCGCATGGATTTAACTCGGTGCATGGGCGCATGCCATCGGTCCTGACCGGCGCCAATCTCGCCAATCGCGACCTCATTTACCTGGGCGTATCGGGTGACGGCGATTCGGCTTCGATCGGCTTCGGCCAGTTCGCGCACGCCATCCGGCGCGGCGTCGACATGGTCTACATTGTTGAAAACAACGGGGTTTATGGCCTGACCAAAGGCCAATTCTCGGCCACCGCCGATCCCGGCTCGAAGTCGAAACGCGGCGTGGTCAACACCGACAGCGCCATCGACTTGGTCGGGATTGCACTGCAGATCGGCGCCACCTTCGTCGGCCGATCGTTCTCCGGCGACAAAGCGCAATTGACACCGCTGATCAAGGCGGCAATCGAGCATCGCGGGGCGGCCTTCATCGACGTGATCTCGCCGTGCGTCGCGTTCAACAATCACGTCGGCTCGACCAAGAGCTTCGATTATGTCCGCGAGCACAATGACGTGGTCAACAAGCTCGATTTCGTTACCGGCCGGGCCACCATCGAGATCGATTACGCGCCCGGCAGCGTCGAAGTCGTGCAACAGCACGACGGCTCGACGCTAGCGCTGCGCAAACTCGACGCGGAATACGACGTACACGACCGGGTTGCCGCGATGAGCTTCCTGCAACATCACTCCGCCAAGGGCCAGATTGTCACCGGCCTCCTCTATGTCGCGGCCGAATCCGAGGATATGCACGGGCATCTCAACACCGTCGCTACCCCGCTCAACGGGCTCGGCGATCAGGAGCTTTGCCCCGGCTCGGCAGCCCTGGAAAAATTCAACGCCAGCCTGCGGTAGTGCCGGACAGTTATCCGGCGCCTTCCGTGGAGCGATCGGCCAGCGCCTGGAAGACCTCGTCCATATCGACAACATGCAACCACTTGGTTGCCTTTCAAGGCAAATAAAAAAACGGCCGCTAGATCATTTTCGTCACTCTTCCGGCGCTTCGACGATCGGATCGTAGCGCTTGGCGTCGAAGCCGAGCAAATTCCAGGATTGCAGCATGTGTGGCGGCAGCGGCGCGCTGACATCGACGACGCCGCCGCGCGGATGCGGCACCACAATGCGGCGGGCCAGGAGATGCAGCCTGTTCTGCATGCCGCCGGGCAGCTCCCAGTTTTCGATCGAAAAATATTTCGGGTCACCGACAATCGGATGACCGATATGCGCCATGTGCGCGCGTAACTGGTGGGTACGGCCGGTCACCGGCTTGAGCGACAGCCACGCCAACAGCGGTCCGGCGGTTTCCACCACCGCGTAGTAAGTCACCGCGTGGCTTGCACCTTTTTCACCGTGGCGCGCGACGCGCATGAACGATTCCTGCTCGCGCTCCTCCTTGGCGAGGAACGTGGAAACGCGGCCTTGCTGCACCTTCGGAACGCCGGCCACCATCGCCCAATAGATTTTGCGTGCAGAGCGCGAGCGGAACGTCTTGGCGAGTGCGGCCGCGGCGAAGCGCGTTTTGGCGACCAGAAGACAGCCCGCGGTATCCTTATCAAGGCGGTGCACCAGCCGTGGCCGCTGGCCGTGCGGATCGCGCAAAACCTCCAGCATGCCATCAAGGTGGCGCGTGGTGCCGGAGCCACCTTGGACCGCAAGGCCCATCGGCTTGTTGAGCACCAATATGTCGGCGTCCTCATGCAACGTGATGGAGCGCAGGAAGTCGCGGGTCTTGGCCTCCGCTTCGTTACCGGCGGCCCGCGGTTTTGGCGCGTCGAGGCGCAGCGGCGGGATGCGTACGGCCTGCCCCGCTTCGAGCCGCTGCTTCGGTTGTGCGCGCTTGCCATTAACGCGCAGCTCGCCTTTGCGGATCACCCGCTGGATGTGGGAGAAGCTCAACCCCGGAAACCTGGCTTCTAGAAAACGGTCAACGCGCATGCCGGCTTCGTCGGCGGCGACCGCGACGATTTGCACAGCGGTCGGCATTTGGGACGGCGCTGCCTTGCGTTCACCGTCATCCCGAGGCGGCCGCGAAGCGGCCCGCGAAGGATGCCGGCCGAAGCCGCCGGATTGTCGCCCTTCGAAGCTCGCTTGCGCTCGCACCTCAGGGTGACGGGAACGATGGTTATGCCGGAGCTCGTGTTTTGGGCCGGATGTTGAGGCTCCTAT
>JAGXAC010000074.1 GCA_019075925.1 Hyphomicrobiales bacterium
CCAGATGAAATATACGATTCCCAACACGATGAACGTCTCAGCCACGCCGACGTGCGTCGACGAGGAGAATTTGCCCATCAGCCAGACGGAAAGCGGCGAGGCGATAAACGCGCCGCCGCCGAAGCCCATGATCGCCATGCCGGTTGCCATGCCGGGGCGATCGGGGAACCATTTGATCAGCGTCGAGACCGGCGAGATATAGCCGATGCCCAGCCCGCAGCCGCCGACCAGACCATAACCGAAGTAAACAACCCAGATGTTGTGAATGTAGACGCCGATCGCAGAGATGAAGAAACCGCCGGCCCAGCACAAAGCCGCGGTGAACATTGCGCGGCGCGGCCCACCTTCTTCCACCCAGCGGCCGAAAATCGCCGCCGAGAAGCCAAGCACGAAAATCGCGACCGAAAATATCCAGCCGAGCTCTGGAATGTTCCAGTCGCCCGGTCCCGATTTGGTGACGCCGATGAGTTTGGTCATCGGCAGGTTGAACACGCTGAACGCGTAGGCTTGGCCGATGCACAGATGCACGCACAGTGCAGCAGGCGGCACCATCCAGCGGTTAAATCCCGGTCCCGCAACGCTGCGGCTTCGGTCGAGAAAACCCATGTGATTCCTCCTCTGGCGCCTTAATTTTGTAGCGCCCGCTTTATCGCGTTTGCGTTGCCTGTCCCACTTCCGACTTTACTTCCGGAACACTTGAAACTTCCGGAAGACTTTGAATCGCCAAGCGCGCGACCGGGTCGAGTCCGGCGCCGCCCGCTTTGACATGCGCGATGATCGCCGCGCGCATCCGCGGATCCCAGAATTTTTTTATGTGATCCGCCGTACTCGCGGCGGCTGTCTCCTGCCCCTGAGTGACGAAGAACGAGGCAATTTGATTGGCCATGTAGACAAACTTGTCAAGCGACATGGGTCACGGCTTCCGTTGCGTGTTTGATGCGTTGTACGTGGGTGAAGACCTCGAAGCCATCGTCGCGAGCGATTGCCACGAGAGTGATTCCCGCGGCTTCGGCCGTGCGCACCGCAAGTGCGGTCGGCGCCGACACCGCGACGATCACCGGCGCGCCGAGCGCGGCGCTTTTTTGCACCATTTCAACCGAGACCCGGCTGGTCAGCAGGACCATGCCCGTATGCGCCGGCATGGCATCGCGCAACAACGCGCCGGCGAGCTTGTCGAGAGCATTGTGCCGGCCGACGTCTTCTCGCACCGCGACCAGGCCGCTGTCCGGGCGCCAAAATGCCGCAGCGTGCACGGCCCGCGTTTGGCGATTGAGTTCCTGGCGCGGCGGCAGCAACTCCAGCGCCCGCATGATCTCCGCTTGCGTGAAGCACTGCCGATTGCCCACGCGGGCCGGCTGGCGAACCGCCTCGTGCAAGCTGTCCATTCCGCACAACCCGCAGCCGGTCGGGCCGGCGAGATAGCGCCGCCGCGCGCTCAAGATCGCCGCGCGCGGCTCGACCAGCCACATCCGTAATTCGATGCCGACATCGTGTTCGACAATGTCGAACTCGCGGATATCCGCCGACGAAGACACCAGTCCTTCGGTGAATGAAAATCCGAGCGCAAAATCCTCGAGGTTCTGCGGGGTCGCCATCATCACCGCGTAGGAACCGCCGTCGTAGGTGAACGAGATGGCGGTCTCTACCGGTACGGCGCGCTTGCCGTCAGTGACGCTTTGGTGCCGCCAGATCGAGCAGGCGACGTTGGCCGTCGGCTCGCGCATCTCCACTATTCCGCGGCCTCGATGGTGGTGGCGATGCGGCGGCTCTTGCGGGCAAACTCATTATACTCTTGCTGCCATTGCGTCGGCCCGTTCGACGGCGACACCTGTGCCGCGGTCACCTTGTATTCCGGGCAGTTGGTGGCCCAGTCGGAATATTCGGTGGTGACGACGTTGGCCTGGGTGTCGGGGTGATGGAAGGTGGTGTAAATGACGCCCGGCGCCACGCGCTCGGTAATCAAGGCGTGCAGAGTGGTTTCGCCGGAACGGCTCGCCAGCTTGACCCACTCGCCGTCATGGATACCGCGTTGTTCGGCGTCGTGCGGATGGATTTCCAAGCCGTCTTCGTGGTGCCAGATCACATTGTCGGTGCGCCTGGTTTGCGCACCGACATTGTACTGGGTGAGGATGCGGCCGGTCGTGAGCAGCAGCGGGTAGCGCGGGCCGGACTTTTCGTCGGTCGCGATATATTCGGTGATGACGAACTTGCCCTTGCCGCGAACGAAGCCGTTGATGTGCATGACCGGCGTACCTTCGGGGGCTTTTTCGTTGCACGGCCACTGGATCGAGCCAAGCTCTTCCAGCCGCTTGAACGACACGCCCGCAAACGTCGGCGTGAGCTGGGCGATTTCGTCCATGATCTCGGACGGATGGTTGTAGTGCATGGGATATCCCATCGCCTCGCTGATCAGGCAGGTGATTTCCCAATCCTCATACCCGTTCTTCGGCTCCATCACCTTTCGCACCAGTTGGATGCGGCGCTCGGCGTTGATGAAAGTGCCATTCTTCTCGAGGAAGGTTGAGCCGGGCAGGAAGATATGCGCGTAATTGGCCGTCTCGTTCAGGAACAGGTCCTGCACGACAACGCATTCCATGGCGGCAAGTCCGGCCGCGACGTGGTGGGTATCCGGATCGGACTGCAGGATGTCCTCGCCCTGGATGTAAATCCCCCTGAAGCTGCCATCGACCGCGGCGTCGAGCATGTTCGGGATGCGCAACCCCGGCTCGGCATCCAGCTTCCTTTGCCATAGCGTTTCGAATGCGGACCGGACGTCGTCTCTGGCAATGTGGCGATACCCGGAAAATTCGTGCGGGAAGGAGCCCATGTCGCACGAGCCCTGCACATTGTTCTGCCCGCGTAGCGGATTAACGCCGACGCCCGGGCGGCCGATATTGCCGGTCGCCATGGCCAGATTCGCGAGTCCCATGACCGCGGTCGAGCCTTGGCTGTGCTCGGTGATGCCGAGACCGTAATAAATCGCGCCGTTGCCGCCGGTGGCGTAAAGCCGCGCTGCCGCGCGAATCGTTTGCGCCGGCACGGCACAAACCTTGGCTACTTCCTCCGGGCTGTTGCGCGGCTGAGAAACAAACTCCGCCCAGTCGCTGAACTCGTCCCAGTCACAGCGTTCACGGACGAACTTCTCGTTGACCAGCCCTTCCGTCACGATCACATGAGCCAGCGCCGAGAGTATTGCGACGTTGGTGCCCGGCAGAATCGGCAGGTGGTAAGCGGCCTCCACGTGCGGCGTGCGCACGAGATCGATGCGGCGCGGATCGATGACGATCAGCTTGGCGCCCTGCCGCAAGCGCTTCTTGAGCCGTGATGCGAAGACCGGATGGGCGTCGGTCGGATTGGCGCCGATGAGGATGGCGACGTCCATCTGTTCGACGGAATCGAAATCCTGGGTGCCGGCCGACGTGCCGAAGGTCGTGCTCAGCCCATAGCCGGTAGGCGAATGGCAAACGCGAGCGCAGGTATCGACATTATTGTTGCCGAAGGTCGCGCGCACCATCTTCTGAACCAGGAAGGTTTCTTCGTCGGTGCACCGCGATGAGGTGATGCCGCCAATCGAGCCGATGCCGTACTTCGCCTGGATGCGTTTGAATTCCGATGCGACGCGAGCGATCGCCTCCTTCCACGACACTTCCCGCCACGGCTCGTCGATCTTGTCACGTAGCATCGGCTTGAGGATGCGTTCCTTGTGGTTGGCGTAGCCCCAGGCGAAGCGGCCTTTAACGCAGGAATGGCCGCGGTTGGCCTTGCCGTCCTTGTACGGCACCATGCGGATCACTTCGTCGCCGCGCATTTCCGCCTTGAACGAGCAGCCGACGCCGCAATAGGCGCAGGTCGTAATCTCCGACCATTCCGGCTTGCCCTCTTCGATCACCTTCTTCTCGATCAGCGAGCCGGTTGGGCAGGCTTGCACGCAGGCGCCGCACGACACGCATTCGGATTCGATGAACTTCTCGTCCATCCCAGCGGCAATGATGGAATCAAAGCCGCGGCCGGAAACGGTCAGCGCGAAGGTGCCTTGCACCTCCTCGCAGGCGCGCACGCAGCGCGAGCAGACGATGCATTTGGCCGGGTCGAAGGCGAAATACGGATTCGAATCGTCGATACCGGGATTACGGTGATGCGCGCCGTCGAAGCCGTAACGCACCTCCTGCAAGCCGACAGCCGCGGCGGTGTCCAACAGATCGGCGTCGGGATGTTTGCTGCGGTCGAGCGAATCGACCGAATGGTCGGAGACGTAAAGTTCCATTACGCCCTTGCGCAGGCGGCTCAACCGTTCGGTCTGGGTGTGCACGACCATGCCCTCCGCCACCGGCGTGGTGCAGGAGGCGGGCGTACCGGCGCGGCCATCGATCTCGACTAGGCACAGCCGGCAGGAGCCGAAAGCATCGAGCATGTCGGTCGCGCAGAGCTTCGGGATTTCCACCCCGGCCTCCATCGCCGCGCGCATGATCGAGGTGCCTTCCGGCACGGAAAGCGACTTGCCGTCGATCGATAAAGTTACCGATTTCTCCGCGTTCGAACGTGGCGTTCCATAGTCGATCTCTTTGACGAGCGAGTGTTCTGTGAGCGACATGGCGCTCTCCTATTCAGCAGCTTGCAGGCGCGGTGGCGCGCCGAAGTCTTCGGGGAAGTGGGTGAGCGCGCTCATCACCGGGTACGGGGTAAATCCACCGAGCGCGCAGAGCGATCCAAACTTGAGCGTATTGCACAGGTCTTCCAGCAGCGCGGCATTGGCCGCGCGGTTCTCGTTGCGAATGATGCGGTCGATGACCTCCATGCCGCGGATCGAGCCGACCCGGCAAGGCGTGCACTTGCCGCACGACTCAATCGCACAGAATTCCATGGCGAAGCGCGCCTGCTTGGCCATGTCGACAGTATCGTCGAACACGACGATGCCGCCGTGGCCGATCAAGCCCTCGCGCGCGGTGAAGGCCTCGTAATCGAACGGTGTATCGAACAGCGCCCGCGGAAAGTAGGCGCCCAGCGGGCCGCCGACTTGAACGGCGCGCACCGGCCGGCCGCTGCGCGTGCCGCCGCCGATGTCATCGACCAGCTCGCCCAGGGTGATGCCGAACGCGGTTTCGAACAGGCCGCCGTGTTTGACGTTGCCGGCGAGCTGGATCGGCATGGTGCCGCGCGATTTCCCCATGCCGAAGTCGCGGTAGAAGGCGCCGCCCTTGTCCATGATGATCGGCACCGAAGCAAACGACAGTACGTTGTTGATGACGGTCGGCCGGCCGAACAAGCCTTTGTGAGCCGGCAGTGGCGGCTTGGCGCGAACCACCCCGCGCTTGCCTTCGAGACTGTCGAGCAGCGAGGTCTCCTCGCCGCAAACATAGGCGCCGGCACCGCTGCGCACCTCCATGTCGAATGCAAACGGCGAATCTGCGATCCGATCGCCGAGGAAGCCGCCGCTTCGCGCCGCCGCGATCGCCGCTTCCATGGTCGCGATCGCATGCGGATATTCCGAACGGATATAGACGTAGCCTTTGGTCGCACCGGTCGCGATGCCGGCAATCGTCATCCCCTCGATCAGAACAAAGGGGTCGCCTTCCATGATCATGCGGTCGGCAAACGTGCCGCTGTCGCCTTCATCGGCGTTGCACACGACGTATTTTTGCGGCGCAGCCGTTTCCGCCACGGTGCGCCATTTGATGCCGGTGGGAAATCCGGCGCCGCCGCGGCCGCGCAATCCGGATTGGATAACGTCCTCGACGATCTTTGCCGCGCCGGCTGAAATTGCGCGCGCCAAGCCCCGGTAGCCGCCATGCGCGCGATAGTCATCGAGCGAGCGCGGATCGACGATGCCGCAGCGTGCGAAGGTGAGCCGGCTCTGCCGCTTCAGCCAGGGAATCTCTTCCGTAGGGCCGAGCCGCAGCGCATGGGCGCCGTTACCGAGGAGGGCAGTGAGTAGGCCGTCCGCATCGGCCGCGGTGACGGGACCGTAGGCAATGCGGCCGGCCGGCGTCTCGACCTCGACCATGGGTTCCAGCCAATAGAGGCCACGGGAGCCGTTGCGCACGATTTCGACCGCGACC
This sequence comes from Hyphomicrobiales bacterium, assembly GCA_019075925.1. Lineage (GTDB taxonomy): Bacteria > Pseudomonadota > Alphaproteobacteria > Rhizobiales > Xanthobacteraceae > BOG-931. The sequence goes on from JAGXAC010000074.1 coordinate 6,057, forward strand.
TTGTGCCGCGCGGCTGCGCTCTCGATGGCACGGGCAACGTCTTCGGCGCCGACCGCCAGCGCCGCGGCATCGATCGGAATGTGAAGTCGCAGCGACGTCATTTCTGCGCCTCCGTCAGCAAGACGTCGAGGCGCGCCGGATCGAGCCTGCCGACGACGCGGCCGTCGAGCATCGCCGACGGCGCGGTGGCGCAGAGGCCGAGGCAATAAACCGGTTCAAGGGTGACGCTGCCGTCGGCGGTCGTCGTTCCCAGCGTTACGCCCAAGCGAGCCTCCGCGCGGGCGGCCAACGGATCGCCGCCGGCCGCTTGGCACGCCTCCGCCCGGCACAGTTTGAGTACGTGCCGACCGGCCGGTTCGCGCCGAAAATCATGATAAAATGTCACCACGCCATGCACTTCGGCCCGGGTGATGTTCAGGGTCTCGGCAACCAGCACTTCGGCCGCCTCGTCGATATACCCGAACTCGGCCTGCAGGGCGTGCAGGATCGGCAGCAACGGGCCTTCTCGATCGAGGTGCTCGCGGATGCATGACTGCGCAACGTCTTTATCCCAGCGGGTCTGGGTGGCGCGGCGCCTATCTTGGTGTTTCACTGACATCGGAATTCTTCTTTGCCGCCGATATTGGAATCGTTGTTTTCGTGATAGGCGGCCAACCGCCTTTCACGCCGGGTAAGTATACATTTTATAGCAATTCCAGAAGCCTGTCGCTGAGCACCGGAGGGTTGCTTTTTGCATTGCAGCGCGAGCGCGTAGCCATAGCCTTTATGGGCGTTTGCCCAATGCCCGTTGGGACACGCCACGGCTATACCCGACGGTCGCTAACGATCAGCTCCAATGCCGTTACATTATAATGGTAATGCGCCGCTCGCCAGCCGGCATGCCAATTTTGGGGCTGCTCTCTCGACCAATTCTTGGCCTTGACAGGCTCGTGGGACGGCAGGGACAATTTCTGCTGGACTGCCAAGCTCCTCGGATGGGGCGGACGGCATGGACAATGTTATCCGTGACATCAGCACCACCATCGTGCGCGACGTCAGCGGTGCGGTGCGGCCGGGCGAAGCTTTGTGCGTGCTCGGGCGCAACGGCGTCGGCAAGACCACGTTGTTGAAGCTTCTGTTCGGCTTTCTGCCGTGCGCAAGCGGTCGCGTGCTGCTCGACGGCGCGCCGATCCAGAGACTCGATCCGGCCGCGCGACGGCGGATCGGTGTCACCTATTGTCCGCAGGAACGCCCGTCTTCGACGATTTGACGGTCCGCGACAACCTCGCGCTGATGCGCGCCGGCCGCCAGCTTGCGCCCTTCCGGCGGTATTTCGAGCGTTTTCCGATCCTCGAGCGGCGGTTGGGCCAGCGTGCGGGAACACTGTCCGGCGGCGAAAAAAAGATTCTGTCGTTCGTCCGCGGCCTGGCCGAAGATCGGCCGCTGGTGCTGCTCGACGAGCCGAGCGAAGGCGTACAGTGGGAAAACATCCAGATGATGGAGGCGAGCATTGCGGAGAAGAAGGCGGCCGGCGTCGCCTTGGTGGTGGTCGAACAGAATCTCACCTTCGCCGAGCGGACCGCCGACCGCTATCTGGTGATGGACCAGGGCCGATCGGTGCTGGAAGGATCGCCGGCGACCGTCGATCGCGATCGGATCCTCGCGCATTTGCATGTGTGACCCGACACTGGACGTCAATTTTGCTGATGGCGCGCTCCGGTCACGGCGCTATATTGCCGCTGCGCCTCGGATTGTGAGGCGTGGGGGTCGCAAAGAACCCCGCTGACAACGGCCTTTGGGAGGTTTTTGTGCAGAAAGTTGCGGTCCGCTCAGCGTCTTCGTCGCTCTCTACGCCGGCCTTTGGAGCGTCGCTCGCCTATAATGCCGAAGCTGCCGGAAAATACCTCGGCGAAGTCGAACGGCAGCTCCAGGCACATCGGGCCAATGGGGCGGATCAGCAGCGCCCCGAGGTTGCAGCGCTGAAGGCCGAGGCGCGCTGCGTCAAGGAACGCTTCTTCCGGCTGCACGCCGCCGCCATCTACGACGAGGTGACCGACAAAGGCGCGCGCTTTCTGCGCATCACCGAGGTGGTCGAGGCGGCCGCCGCGCGCTATCCCGCGCTGCTGCCGAGCCGCGCGCAACTCGAGGCGGAGCGCGCCCTGAAGAAGCAGAGTGCCAAGGAAGGCCGCGAGCTCGACCAGGGCCTGTTCCTCGGCCAGGTCCTCGCCGACAAGCAGCTCGGTATGCATCTCATTCACGCCATGCTGCGGCCCAAGCGCGAGGCGCTCGACCGCCTCGCCGAATTCCGCCGCACCGGCTCCATCGACCTCGGGCTCGCCAAAGTCGAGCGCAAGGGCAACGTGGGTCACGTCACGCACAGCAACACCAAATTCCTCAACGCCGAAGATAATCTCGCCACCGCAGCGCTGGAGACTGCCGTCGATCTGGTGCTGCTCGACGAAACGATCGAAGTCGGCGTGCTGCGCGGCGGCGTCGTGCAGCATCCCAAGCACGCCGGCCGCCGCGTCTTTAATGCCGGCATCAATCTCACGCACCTGTATTACGGTCAAATCGCCTTCGTCGATTTCCTGATGGAGCGCGAGCTTGGCCTGTTGCACAAGATGTATCGCGGCCATTGGCTGTCGGATTCCTACGAGGAAGAATACGAGGACTATGTCGAGAAGCCGTGGATCGCGGCGGTCGAGTCGTTTGCGATCGGGGGAGGCTGCCAGCTTCTTTGCATCATGGATCGCGTACTGGCGGAGCCGGGTTCCTATTTCAATCTACCGGCCAGCAAGGAAGGATTCATTCCGGGCGGGGCCAATCTGCGGTTGCCGCGCCTGGTCGGCGTCAAGCTTACGCGCGACGGTCTGTTCTTCGAGCGCAAATTCGAAGCGGATACCCCGGAAGGCCGCCTGATTTGCGACGAGGTAGTGCCCGCGGGCGAAATGGATGCGGCGATCGAGCGCAACGCGCAGCAACTGGTGAAGGCCGGAATGACGAGCCTGGTGGCCAACCGCAAGGCGTTGCGCGTCGGGCAGGAGCCGCTGGCGGATTTCCGCCGCTACTATGCGACTTACGCGCGGCAGCAGTCATTATGCATGTATGACGCCAAACTGCTGGAAAACCTGGAAAACAGCTGGAAGCCGGCGATCCGGACATTGTGATCGAACATGAGCAGCTCCGAAACTGCGGCGGCCGCGCCGCAATTGAGTTCGGTCACGAAAGTGACGGTGGAAGCCAAGGACACGGTCGGCGCGATGATGGCCGGCATGCCGATGGTGGCGGCGACGCCATGGCTTGTCGGCGTCGCCGAACTGGCCTGCGGCCGCCTCGTGCTCGATTTGCTCGAGCCCGGCCAGATCACGGTCGGCAGCCGCGTGGTGATCGATCATCTCGGTCCGAGCAAAGTCGGCGCCGAACTCGTCATCAAGACCACGCTGCAAAGCCGCGAGAAAAACCGCTTCAAATTCGGCGTCCGGATCGAAGACGGCCCGCGCACCGTGGCGGTGGTCGAGCATGAGCGCGCCGCGGTGTCGCTGGAAAAGCTCATGAAGGCGGTCGGTTAGCGCTTCGCAGTCGAGGACGGACGATGCGAACGATTGCGGAAGTGCTCCGGTGGCGCGCACAACGTCACCCTTCGCGGGACGCGGTTTGGTACGCCGGCAAATCGCAAACTTACGTCGAACTCGATGCATCGAGCTCGTGTCTTGCCGGTGGGCTTGCCGGCGAACTCGGGCTGCAACCCGGCGACCGCGTTGCCATCCTCGACAAAAACTGTGCCGCTTACCTCGAAATGTTCTTTGCGCTCGACAAGGCCGGCCTGGTCGCGGCGCCGGTCAACTGGCGGCTCACCGCCAACGAGGTGAAGCTGATCATCGACGATATGAAGCCCAAGTTGATCGTCACTGGGCCGGAGTTCAAGGCGACGGGCCTCGCTTCGGGCGTGCCGACGATGACGTTCGACGAACTGCCGCGCGGCGGCGAGGATCCGCGGCGCGACGTCGATGGCGCGGTCAGCACCCAGTTCTGCACTTCCGGCACGACCGGATTGCCGAAAGGCGCCATGCTGACCGGCTGGAACGTGCTCAACGTCGGGACTTGCCTCGCTCAGGAAATGCCGGAAATTCGCGAAGGCGGCCGCCATCTCGTCTGTCTGCCGCTGTTTCATATCGGCGGCGCGGGCTGGGCGATCTGGGCGATGCAGGGAGGCTCGGCCGCGATCATCGTGCGCGAGACCGTGCCGGAGCAACTTCTCAGCACCATGGTCGAGCAAAAGGTCGAGACCGCGCTGCTGGCGCCGACCTTGATGCTGTTCCTTTGCGAACTGCCGGCCGCACGCACGGCCGATTTTTCCGCGCTCCGTCACATCACATACGGGACCGCGCCGATCTCGCCCGACCTATTGCGCCGCTCGATCGAAACGTTCAAATGCCGCTTCTCGCAGCTTTATGGGTTGACCGAGACGACCGGACCGATCACCGCATTGGCGCATGAGCATCACCGCGGCGAGCGGATGCTGTCCTGCGGCCGGCCGATGTTCGGCGGCCATGTCCGCGTGGTGGACGCCGAGGGTAAAGACCTGCCGCCGCGCCAGGTCGGCGAATTGCTTTATCGGGGCGAAAGCCTGATGGCGGGCTATTGGCAGCGCGAAAAGGAGACCGCGCAGGCCATCCGCGACGGTTGGCTGTATACCGGCGACGCCGGCTTCCTCGACGAGGAGGGTTTCGTCTTCCTCAAGGACCGGGTCAAGGACATGATCGTGTCCGGCGGGGAGAACGTCTATCCGGCCGAAGTCGAGGCCGTGCTGATGGGGCACGCCGACGTGCTGGAATGCGCCATCATCGGCGTGCCGGATCCAAAGTGGGGCGAAACGGTCAAAGCCGTCGTGGTGCGCCGCACCGGCACCAATTTGAGCGAAGCCGCGCTGATCGAATGGAGCCGGGACAAGCTCGCCGGGTTCAAGCGGCCGCGCTCGGTCGATTTCATCGAGGTGCTGCCGCGCAATGCCAGCGGTAAGCTGCTCAAGCGGACCTTGCGGGAGCCCTATTGGGCCGGTTACGCGCGCAGGGTCAACTAAGCGCTTCGTCTTGGCGTTATTTCCAGAGCGTTGTGCCGGCGAGTGCCGCTATCACAAGCGCGATGCCCGCGATTTGAACGAGGGTCAGCGCCTGGCCGAGCACGATGACACCAAGCACGGCGGATATGATTGTCTCGGCGTAGCTCAGAAGCGAAGTGTGCACCGCCCCGATAATCGAAATGGCAATGAAAAACGCGATCATCGCGAAGCCGTACAAGGCCGTCGATGCAAGAAAGCCGATCCATCCCGCCTGCGTTTTCGGTAATGCAAAATCGCCTGCGACGGCGCAAAGTATCAGCAATTCCACGCAGGCAACCGCAGCCATGTGAAGCGTCACGGGCCGGGGATCGAGTTTGGCAAGAAGGCGTCCCGAGACGACGGCGACGATGGCCAAGCCGATGGCGGCCAAGAACGCGATGCCAAGTCCCGCGATATTGAGATTTCCGGCCCCGACATTCAGCGCCAAAGCAAGTCCGGCAAAAGCCAGCACAAGACCGGTGACCGTTTTCCAGGACAGTTTCTCCCAGCCGAGCAGCGCGACCGTGACCGCAGCAAGGAGCGGGAAGAGGTAGAAGATCAATACCGCCAAAGCGAACGGAATTCGAGTGAACGCCGTCAGCAGCGCCCACGTGTAAAGCCCGGTCACGATGCCAAGTATCGCGGCGATCAGAGCATCCCGCCCCGGTAACATCAGCCTAGCCCCCGCGAGGTGCAACCAAGCAGCGAGAGCGGCGGATGGGACGAGGAAACGCATCGCGGCGACCGTCAAGGCGTTGCTGCCGCCGATATCTGCGACATGCGCCGAAGCGTTCGAGAAGGCGAAGCCTGCCGCCGCGGCCAGCGCCAAAGCGACACCGGCCCATATCCGGGCCGGAATTGTCGTTTTGATGGTCGACATCGGCGCTCCTTCCGCGTGCATACGACACATCAAACGTAGCGCATGATACGGAAAACTGCATGGTTAGGAATTGGCCGCCGCGCCGATTCAGCCGGCGCTGGCTCCCCTCGCGCCGAAGGGGTCGTAACGGCTGGTCTGCGGCAAGGCGGGCGGTTTCCTCCCGCCTCTACGCGGGGCTCGCATCACGACGCGGAGGATAACGTGCGGGTCTTTTTTCGAATATCGGTGGGCAGCGACGCGGTCTGCCGTCGCGGCGTCATCCGCACGAGGCCCTTTCGCTTCCTGATCTGCGCGACATCGAGCAGCATCTGACCGGCCCACCGATAGACATTGTGAGTACGGACCATCTCGCGCATCAATTGCATTCGCTCGCGCTGCTCGCCTTTCGACATCGACAAGGCCTGCTCGATCGCGTTCGCCATGGATCCGGTATCGTAAGGGTTGACGATCAGCGCCTCAGGCAGTTCACGGGACGCGCCGGCGAAGGTGGATAGTATCAGGACCCCCGCTTCATCGTCGCGAGCGGCAACAAACTCCTTGGCGACCAAATTCATGCCGTCATGCAAACTGGAGACGATACAGAGGTCTGCGGCGCGGAAAAGCTCCAGCACTTCATCGACGTCATAGTGGCGAACGTTGAGGATTATCGGCTTCCAGGCGTCATTGCCGTGGCGCTCGTTGATCGACTCGGCGGCGAGAACGGCGTCCCTCTGCAAATTCCGGTAGGTTTCAAGCTTGCTGCGCGTCGGAGCCGCACACTGTGCGAAGACAAAGCGGCCTTTCCACTCGGGATAGCGTGTGATGAAGGTCTCTATTGCCTGCAATCGATCCAATATTCCTTTGGTGTAATCGAACCGTTCGATGCCGACGCCGAGGCAAACGTCGTTGGCGATGCCCAGGCGCCGTCGAACCGCGGCACGGCACTGGTCGACGGGCGGCTGTCGGGACAATGCAGCCAAAGGCCACTCAACCGAAATCGGGTAAGGTCGCACGAAGGTTTCATGGTTTTGCAGCGTAATCGACGATACTTCGCGATCGATCCGGCTTTCCAAAAAGCGATCGACGCTATCGATGAAATTATTGCAATAAAATTGAGTGTGAAATCCGATCACCGAACTCCCTAACAGGCCGGCAATAATGTCTTCTTTCCATGGACAGATGCCGAACGTCTCGGCGTTAGGCCAGGGAATGTGCCAGAACGTCACGATGGTCGCTTCCGGCAACCGCAGGCGCAAAAGTCTGGGCAGCAGCGCCAAGTGATAATCCTGAACAAGAATGATCGGATCTGGTCGCCTCGCCTCGGCCACGACGGCATCGGCAAATCGTTCGTTCACCGCTTTGTATTTCACCCAATCGGGTTCTCGAAAAGTCGGTCGCACGAACGCGAGGTGGCAGAGCGGCCAAATTCCCTCGTTCGAAAGGCCATAATAATATCCTTCCTGCTCCTCTTCCGATAACCAGATGCGGCGCAGCAGATATTGCGGCGCATCCGGGGGCACGGCGATGCAGTCGCGACTGTCCACGGTTTTGCGGTCGGCTGTGCCGCTGCCGTGCGCGATCCAGGTGCCGCCGCAAGCGCGCATCAGCGGCTCCAAAGCGACGACCAATCCGCTTGCGGGAATTTGCAGCGAAATTTTCGTGCCTTCGTAATTATGGATGTATGGTTCGCGGTTCGATACAACGATGATCGGAGTGTCCGGAATCTCATCGGCGAGCAGGTTCGATAGAAATTCCGGAGTCCATTCAACTCGCGGCCCGTCTGTCGCACGCTTCGCGTCATCGATGTCGCGCAGCACCTGACGCACTTCTCGCGCCAGGGGCACCTCATTCGTGTCGGCATGATCGGTGCGACCGAGGCGGATGTCTTCGATCGCCTGCCGGATTGAATGCAGCCACCTTCGCCCGATCATCAGCGCGGACAACGACGCCAATGCCGCGGCAATAAATGCGACGAGCAAAAGCGCGGCGATACTCCACATTATCGCCCGCGATGCGCGCCGCTTGCCGAAGGCAAGATCGTGAAGGATGACAAGCTGCCCCGTTTCGGTCCGTCCACGGATCGGAAACGACGCCACCATCAGGCGGAACCCGTCGAGCGCGATCTGTGACGTGTGCCGATGGGTCGCTGCCGCGGAGATGATGCCGCAGGTGAAGCCCTCCGGCATCATCTTGCTGTGGTAGAGTAATTCGCTTTTTTGATCGCAATAGCCGACCGCCAGCAGTCGATCGTCCAGCGCGATTTGCTCGAACAAATCATGGATTTGCGCGGCGGCGCCCTGGTCAACGAGATTTGCCACCTCGTGACGGACCGAGTTGTACACCAGCGTGGAACGCATATCGGTGTCGCGCAACGACCATCGCTCGACCAGCGAACCTGCCAATGGCGATACAATGAAAATCGCGGCCGCGATGATGACAAGCGCGAGTGCGCCGTAGCGCAATATCAGCCTCAACGTTGCCCCCAGTTGAGCACTTACGCGCGCACATGGCCGCCCGGCACCGAGCCTTGATGGTTAATGTGTGCAAAATGCGGCAGGCCGGCCGGTCGCAAGGCGCAATAGCTCCATGATTTGGCCGCGGCACTGATTGGCCTGCTGCGACGGTCTGTCACGCAGATCGCGGGCGCAAAGCGTTCAACACCGTCTTTGCCGGCGGGACATGGCCTTGCAATGCCGAATGGCAGGCTCCCGATCGTGAAACCGCCGATCGGCTCGGCGCATTTCGCCTTTTGTCCCTTAAAAGCCGCCGGCGGTGAAGTTGAGCCGCTGCACCGAGTCGTAGGGTTGCTTGGCCACCGGGTAAGCGTAATCGACGCGGAGCGCGCCAAACGGTGAGTTCCAAATCAGGCTGGCGCCGACCGAGGCGCGCAGCGCGCGCGAGTTGGCGATTTGCTGTGAAGGCGACAACGAGGCCAGTTGCGATACGCTCGATGCGTCGGTCGCCCATAGACTGCCGGCGTCGGAGAACAGCGCGACCTTCAATTGCGCGTCAGGCGAGACGAGCGGCATGGGCGATTGCAGCTCCGCCGATGTGGTCCAGTAGATGTTGCCGCCGATGTTGTCCTGCGTGGTGCCTGGCGTGATGTCGCGCGGGCCAAAGCCGTTTGGCGCGAAACCGCGCACGAGTTGCGGGCCGCCGAAAAAGCCGTTCAGGAGCGGCAGTTGCTGGCCGCCCCATGGCGTCGCGTAACCGCCCTGGGCGCGGACCATCCCGACCACGTCGCCGACCAGCGGATGGTAATACCGTGCGTCTTCGGTATTGCGGGCGAATTTGGCGGCGCCGCCAAGGCCTGCGAATTCGTTGTTGGTCTGGATGCGCACGCCTTCGGTCGGAGTCTTGGGATTGTCGACGGTGGAATAAGCAAGGCCG
>JAGXAC010000075.1:2500-15326 GCA_019075925.1 Hyphomicrobiales bacterium
TGGCAAAACACGGCGTCCGGGTCGCGAAAAAAGCGACAATTTCTGCCGGGTCCGCTGCGTTGGGCAAAGCGCTTCGCGCGCGACGCGCAATATCTCCGGCCCGACACGACTTTCCGGATATCTCACGCCGCACTTGGGCCACATTCCTCCGCCGTTCTTCACTATTCGCGTCGGGGATGCCGCTTTGCGGGGGATCGCAAGCGTCATATCAACATTTTGACCGCAACGGCCCAGTAAGCGGATCGGGCCGAAGCGGGACGGATGCACTTTCGCCTAAAGCTTCCAGGCGTCAGCCGATGCAGTCGCGAGTGCAGGGGACGGGTGGTCTTGGACCAGGGAAAACTGCGCGGCGCAAACCGGAGGTTCGAAGCCGAGGCGATCCATCTCGGTAACGAACCGCCGCTCTCGGTTGACGGCGGAACCGGCGGTCTGGTCGATCGCCGCCGACTTTCCCTGCAATGGTTCGCGGGCACGATTTTGACCGGCCTGTGCGGCGCCGCCCTGATGGGAGGCGCCGTTTATGCATCGCTGGACGGTGAAACCGATTTCGCAACCGCCCCGGAGCGCGTCGAGATCGCGCTACGCGGCGCAATCGCCGGTATCGGCGGCCGCCTGAGCGGAATTCACAAAACCGATCGGCTTGCCGCAATCAGCGAACCAAGTGTCGCCCGTCAAATCCTTCGGGTGCCGATCAGTTCGAAGGTCCGCGACCGCGAGATCATTCGTACCCGTTCTTTTGTCCGTGTTGCCGGCGCGCTCTCGCTCAACGTTTCCGAACTGTCCGCCGATATTCCGCCTTACAACCCGCAAAAACTTTTAACTGACAGCGTCGCCAATAACGACGACGCGCCGCCGGCCGCGGAACCGGACGCCGAAGTGTCGTTCGTCACCTGCGATTTGCTGCCCAGCACCGCCAAGGGCAAGGTGTCGCCGGCGGTCTGCGACCTCAACTCGCTGTTGCCCAAGGTCAAGCCGACGACGCGGCTTTCGCTGGACGATGTCGTCGCGCGCGTGCGCGACGTGGCGAGCAAGCTGCCGGCGAGTTCGCCCTTTCTTGCCGGCACTGCCGCCGGCACGGCGGCCGGCCTCAAGCTCAGTTATGCCGCGGAAGGCGATACCGACCCTTATGTCGGGTTCGAGGCGCGCGTCGTACCTGAAAACATCACGCTGCGCCCCAAAACCAATATCAGCAACGACTGGAGCGAACATGTCGTCACGGTGAAGAAGGGCGAGACGGTCGGCTCCATTCTGCGCGAACTTGGAGCCGTGCCGGACGAGATCAAACAGATTCTTGCCGTGCTCGGCGCGTGGGCGAAAGAGGGCGGGGTCAAGGAAGGGCAGCGGCTGCGGGTGCTCACCGCCGCGGCCGGTCTCGGCCACATGCAGCCGCTACGCGTTATTATTTCCGGCGATGGCGGGATCGAAGCCGCGGTCGCGCTTTCCGATCGCGGCAACTACGTCCCGGTCGACATCCGCAACGTAGACGATGAAAGCGCCGAGAACGGTGACGACAATGCCGGCACAGACGACGGCAGCGGCGTGCGTCTATATCAGAGCATTTATGAAACGGCCCTGCGCAACAACGTCCCCTCCTCGGCCATTGAGGACTTGGTGCGAATCTTCTCCTACGACGTAGACTTCCAGCGCAAAGTCCAGCCGGGCGATTCTTTCGACATGTTGTATTCGGAAGACGATAATGCCGACGGCAGAAATGAAGTGCGCTACGCCTCGCTGACGATCGGCGGCGAAACCAAGCGCTACTATCATTATCAAACGACCGACGACGGCCAGTACGATTATTATGACGAGACCGGCAAGAGCGCGAAAAAATTTCTGGTGCGCAAGCCGGTCGCGATAGGCATCATGCGATCAGGTTTCGGTGAGCGCAGCCATCCGCTGCTGCATTACATGAAAATGCATACCGGCGTCGATTGGGCCGCGCCATTTGGCACGCCGATCTTTGCCGCCGGCAACGGCACGATCGAAGAGATCGGCCTCAAGGGCGGCTACGGCAAATACGTCCGCATCCGCCATGCCAACGGTTATGAGACCGCTTACGGCCATATGACTGCGTTTGCCCGCGGCCTCAATGTCGGCAGCCGCGTCCGGCAGGGCCAAGTCATCGGTTTCGTCGGCTCCACCGGTTTATCCACCGGCTCGCACGTGCATTATGAAATCCTGATCAACGACCGTTTCGTCGATCCGATGAAGGTCAAGCTGCCGCGTGGGCGCGTGCTAGACGGCGTTACGCTGGCGCAGTTCGAAAAGAGCCGCGCGCAGCTGGATTCGCTGATGGCGCACGTTCCCAGTCGCCTAGCCCAAATACGCTGATTGTTTCACGTCATCCGAAGGCGCTTGGCGCGCAACGACGCGCCTCAGGGGTGACGGAGCGGAGGCTTTTATCACGCCGCCGCCGCGACGGTCTCACCGTTGAATTTCAGCCCTTGTTTGCCGGCCGAGATCGCGACCGTCTCGCCGTCTTTGATTTTTCCGGACAGCAGCAGTTCCGCCAGCGGGTCCTGGATGGATTTCTGGATGACGCGCTTGAGCGGACGCGCACCATAAGCCGGATCCCAACCCTTATCGGCCAACCACTCGCGCGCGCTGGCTTCGAGCTTGACGGTGATCTTGCGCTCCTCGAGCAACTTACCGAGCCGCACCATCTGGATATCGACGATGCGCGCCATCTCGGACTTTTGCAGCCGATGGAACAGAATGATCTCATCAACCCGGTTGAGGAATTCCGGCCGGAAGGTCGCGCGGACGATCGCCATGACTTGATCGCGCACCGCCTCGGTGTCCTGGCCTTCCGGCTGATTGACCAACAGCTCGGCGCCGAGATTGGACGTCATCACGATCAAGGTATTGCGAAAATCCACGGTCCGGCCCTGACCGTCGGTGAGCCGGCCGTCATCGAGCACTTGCAGCAGGACGTTGAAAACGTCCGGATGCGCCTTCTCGATCTCGTCGAACAGGACCACCTGATAGGGCCGCCGCCGCACGGCTTCGGTCAGCGCGCCGCCTTCCTCGTAGCCGACATAGCCCGGCGGTGCGCCGATCAGCCGGGCCACCGAATGCTTCTCCATGTATTCAGACATGTCGATGCGGATCAGCGCGGTTTCGTCGTCGAACAGGAATTCAGCCAGCGCTTTGGTGAGCTCGGTCTTGCCGACGCCCGTGGGGCCCAGGAACATGAATGAGCCGATCGGCCGGTTCGGGTCCTGCAAGCCGGCGCGCGCACGCCGCACGGCAGTGGACACCGCGCGCACGGCGTCAGCCTGGCCGACGACACGCTTGCCGATCTGCTGCTCCATACGAAGCAGCTTTTCCTTTTCGCCTTCGAGCATGCGATCGACCGGGATGCCGGTCCAGCGCGAAACCACCTGCGCGATGTGATTGGCGGTGACCGCCTCCTCGACCATCGCGCCCTTGCCTTCGCTGCCCTCCATCGCCTTGAGCTTTTTCTCGATTTCGGGGATGCGGCCATAGGCAAGCTCGCCGGCGCGCTGAAACTCACCACGGCGTTGCGCGTTGGCGAGTTCCACGCGCAGCTGATCGAGTTCATTCTTGAGCTTCTGTGCGCCCGAAAGCTTCTCTTTTTCCGACTTCCACCGGGCTGTCAAATCGGCGGATTGCTTCTCCAGCGCTGCTAGCTCAGCCTCCAACGCGCTCAGCCGGGAGCGCGAGCCGGGATCGTGCTCTTTTTTGAGCGCTTCCTGCTCGATTTTAAGCCGGATGATTTCGCGGTCGATCGAATCAAGTTCTTCCGGTTTGGAATCGACCTGCATCTTCAGCCGTGCCGCCGCTTCGTCGACCAGATCGATCGCCTTGTCGGGCAGGAAGCGGTCGGTGATGTAACGATGCGATAAAGTCGCCGCGGCGACCAGCGCGCCGTCGTTGATGCGCACGCCGTGGTGCGCCTCATATTTGTCTTTCAAGCCGCGCAGGATCGAGATCGTGTCCTCGACGCTCGGCTCCTCAACATAGATCGGTTGGAAGCGCCGCGCCAAAGCGGCGTCCTTCTCGACGTGCTTTTTATATTCATCGAGCGTTGTCGCGCCGATGCAGTGCAGTTCGCCGCGCGCCAGCGCCGGCTTGAGCAGGTTCGACGCATCCATGGCGCCGTCGGCTTTGCCGGCGCCGATCAGCGTGTGCATTTCGTCGATGAAAAGGATGTACGCGCCGGCCGCGGAGGTGACTTCCTGCAGGACCGCCTTGAGCCGCTCCTCGAACTCGCCGCGATATTTGGCACCGGCGATCAGCGAACCGAGGTCGAGCGCCAATAACTTCTTGTCTTGCAAGCCCTCCGGCACGTCGCCATTGACGATGCGCAGCGCCAGTCCCTCGACGATCGCGGTCTTGCCGACGCCCGGCTCGCCGATCAGCACCGGGTTGTTCTTGGTCCGGCGCGAGAGCACCTGGATGGTGCGGCGGATTTCCTCGTCGCGCCCAATGACCGGATCGAGCTTGCCGTCGCGGGCGGCCTGCGTCAGATCGCGGGCATATTTCTTCAGCGCGTCGTAGGCGTTTTCGGCCGACGCGGAATCGGCGGTGCGGCCTTTGCGCAGTGCTTCGATGGCGGCGTTGAGGTTTTGCGGCGTGACGCCGGCGCTGGCAAGAATTTTCCCGGCGTCGGTACCTTTCTCCAGCGCCAGTGCAAGCAGCAACCGCTCGACGGTGACGAAACTGTCGCCGGCCTTTTCGCCCGCCTTCTCAGCGGTATCGAAGACCCGCGCAAGCGCCGGATCGAGGTAGATCTGGCCGGCGCCGCCGCCGGACACTTTCGGACGCTTGGCCAAAGCCGCTTCCACGGCGGCTAGCGCCTGGCGTGAGTTGCCGCCCGACCGGTCGATCAAGCCGGCGGCAAGACCCTCCGGATCGTCGAGCAGCACCTTGAGTAGGTGTTCCGCTGCAAATTGCTGGTGTCCCTCGCGCGCGGCGAGCGACTGGGCAGATTGAATGAAGCCGCGGCTGCGGTCGGTATATTTTTCGAAATCCATGTCCTTCCCTCGGCCTATCCCAAACGCCCTTTATGGCGCGATCGGGACATCGTCATGGGGTTGTATCTACGTCCAGGACTTGGCGATGTTTCTGATCCGGATCAACCCGGACCATCCACCACCAAGTCTGCGGACCCCGAAGGCATCCGCCCTTTAAATATGGGAATAAAGTCGCCCGACGGAAGGGCTCTCGGTCGCCTGCGCCGTGGTTTATGCCGTTTAATTAACGCTATGTCCGCGAACCGCGGCGATCCGCTCTTTCAGGGTTGCAACCCCCACCGCCCCCACGATCACCTTGTCGCCGACGACATAGCTTGGGGTGCCATTGATGCCGAGCACCGCCGCAAGCTTGCTGTCTTCGCCGATCGTCGCGGTCGCCTCATCGCTCGCCTCGTCCTGCCCGATCCGGGCCAGGTCGAGGCCCTGGTCCTTGGCGGCGTCGAGCGCCCGCTCCTTGCTGGCGCGGCCGGGGCTACCGAGCAACTCCTGGTGAAACGCCAGATACTTTTGTCCTTGCGGGTCCTGCATGCGAACCGCAATGGCGACACGCGCGGCTTCCACCGAACCGGGACCCAGGATGGGAAGCTCTTTGAGCACGATCTTGAGATTTGGGTCGTCCTTGATGAGGGTCAGCATGTCGGGCAACGCTCGCTTGCAGAAACCGCAGCTGTAATCGAAAAACTCGACCAGCGTGACGTCGCCGTTCGGATTGCCGAGCGTGACTTGATGCGGCGACGAGAACAACGCCTGCGCATTGCTGGCGACTGCAGCACTATGATCGGCGCTTTTGGTACCGTTCCCCGATGCAGCCGGAGTGCCGCTCCCGCTTTTGCTCGCGGCCGGGCGCCGTTTAAGAACGCTCGCCATGATTTCGCCGACCGCCTCCGGGTGTTTGACCAGATAGTCCTTGGCGATCCGGCCGACTTCCTCTGGATGAGCCGCAAGGTAATCTTTGACGATTGCCTCGATTGCGTCGCGCGCATCTTGCGCCTGTGCTGCCGGCGGCGCGAACAGCGCCAACGCGACGGCGACGCCGAAGCAAAGGGCCGGGACTTTCATGTTGCTTTCTCCGTCTCGCTCGTTCTTGCATTACCGGATTTGAATTATCGGACGCCAGGCGCCGGCCGAGCGCGGCGCGGTGGGGCGCCCAACGGCCTTCTCACTCGATGAGGCGGCAGCCCGATCGGATGGCGCGGCTCGCCGGGAACGATGACCGGTGGCGCGCCGCCGCCGACACAGTTGCCTCTGGCATCGAGCGCCGAGCCGGACGGGCATGGACCGGACGGCGAACCGACCGGCGCACAAGCTCCGCTCGAGTCGCGGAATTCGCCTTTGGGACATGACGGCGGCGCACCGATGCAGGACATGCCGTCGTCGCCGATGAAACGGTTGTTGCAGCAATTGCCGTCCGGCATTCGCGTATAGCCGGCGGCACAAGCCGGCACCGGTGTAATCGGCTTCAACATCGCGCAATGGCCGCGGTCGGTCGGACTGACCGGTCCGGGGCAGCAGGTGCCGCCGCTCGTTACATTCGCTGCCGCGCAACATTTTCCGTCGCCGGTTGGGATAAGACCGGATCCGCAGCAATGCGGGCCGACCGGAATGAGAATCGGCGGCTGACATTGCGCCTTGTTCGGTCCGCTCGGAACTTGCCCCTTAGGACAGCACATGCCGGTCGAAGTCATCTGACTCGCCAGACAACAGGAGTTGCCGGACTTTACATAACCGCTACCACAGCACGGCGATCCGGGTAGGCAGATCGGCGTCTTCGGCGGTGTTTGAGACGGCTGACACCGTCCATTCACAATCTGGCCGCTGCAACAGGCTTTGGCGCCGCCGGAACCATTGTAAACCTGATTATTGTTGCAGCAGAAATTGCTCGGGCCGATCGCTGTCTGTCCCGCCGGACACGTCGAGTTCGAGCATGCTGCGTCGGCGGCAATCGCATTCACCACGCAGCATTTGCCGTTGATCAGCACATTTGGCCGCGGACATTGTCCGCAAGCGCCCGTCGTGGCGTTGCGAGCCTGATTGGGCGGGCAATTGTTGTTGGGCGGCGGCGGTCTGCGCGGTTTGCCGGGCGGTCCCGCATGTCGGCCCGGAGGTCCGCCCGGGGTCGTTGGATAAATTTGTATGCGCGGCGGCAACGTCGGCGAACAGCTTCCGGCAATTGCGATATCGCCAAGATGTCCGCGCGCACCGCCATCGTCGAAGCGATCGTCGTAAGCGATAAAATATGAAACCAGCGGCGGCTCGCCGTCGCGGCGCACACGCCAAGTTTCGTTGCCCTGCAATCCATCGACGTCGAGCGGGCCGGTTTTGGTCAGTCGGGCAGCGAGCGCGCCATCGGAAGCGTCACGCAAATCCTCACCGGTGGACCACATGAAGCCGCCGCACAAAGCCGGCACGAGATCGCCCTTCGCGTCGTAACGATAACCGATCGCCACGCCGCCGTTGCCGTTGCGCAGATCGCGCGGAAAGCCGATCGCGTATTCGTCGGGCAGCGGCTGCCAAATACGCCGCCCGTCCGCCATCGTCCCGGCAATGGCGTAACGCAGCACTCGGCCGATTGCCGGAACCGCCAGGGCCTCAAAGTCAAAAGCGCCGGTCGGCGCCGGCCGCTCGGCGAGAAACATTCGGCCCTGCTCGTCGAAGGTGATTTTCGAAAATTCCGTCGGACCGGCTGCGGGCGGCGCGGCCAGCTCGATCACCGCATCACTGCCGAACGAACCATCCGCGTTTAGTCCGACCGACCAGACCTGCAAACTGTCGGCGACCGCGTAATAAAGCCGGTGCTGGTGAACCGCGAGCCCGAAGACGCGGCGAGCGGGCGCTGCATAGTGCCAGGTACTCGGATCGGCGCTGTCGAAATGCGGGTCGGTAACGTCGAGTGGCGCTTGCGACGTCCACGGCACCGGCGGCAGGCCTTGCGCCTCGCGCCCGGCCTCGCCGTGGTCGTAGCGGCCGAGTTCGCGGCCGTCCATATTGAAGCGATGAATAAAGCCGGTCTCACGATCGGCAACGAACAACGATTGCGAAACGGGATCGAAGGCCAAGCCGCCGAGCGCTGCGCCGGAATTGACGCGACCGCCGATCGCGACGTTGGCGAACAGGCTGACCGCGCCGGTCACGCCGTCGATTTTCCAGACCGATCCCGGTCCGCCCTTTGGCCCCCACAGACCGAGCATGAAGGTCGCGTTTGGCGCGCCGGTCTTGATGTGACCGGGCTTGCCGTCGGATCCGGGCGCGACAATCGGCAGTCCATAAGCCGACGACGCAGCCGCGTAAACGTTGGGTGGCGTACGATCGTCGAGCGTCACGCCGAACACCTGCCCGATCGCAGCCGCGGGGAAGCTAAAGGGCTTAAGCGCGGTGGCGAGTTGCGCCATCGGTGGTCCGCCCATGTGCTGCAGATCGACAACCCGCAACGACGGTCCGTTGCGATTGATGAACGTGGTCAGGGCAGGATCGGCACCGGGCGGAATTTCGAGCGGCGGCAACGCGCCGGAGAAGCCGGTCACGACGGCGTTGCCGGGCGCTACAACCGGATTTGCGATCTGGGCGCGTGCACCGGCAGATAGGCCGATGCAGACGGCCATCGCCAAACCAAAAGATTTTCCGCGCGGCGGCCGGCGCCAATGTCGCCGATGACTTTTGTGCC
The DNA here is from genome assembly GCA_019075925.1 of Hyphomicrobiales bacterium. Classification (GTDB taxonomy): domain Bacteria; phylum Pseudomonadota; class Alphaproteobacteria; order Rhizobiales; family Xanthobacteraceae; genus BOG-931. Next base: position 11,162 of record JAGXAC010000075.1, read on the forward strand.
CCGCCGCCATCGCGCGCCTACTGAATGACTTGATTGGGCATACAGGTTCCGTTCGACGGATTGGGAACCATGCCCGCTGGACAGCACATGCCGCACGACGCCACCTGGTCCGGATTGCAGCAGGTACCGGAGGGCGTCCGCACCTCGTTTGCCGTGCAAGCCGGCACGCACTTTTGGCCGTATGCGACTTGCCCTTGCGGGCACGTGGGCCCGGTCAGCGACGGCGGACAGGCGGCGCCCTCCGGGTTGAGCTCGGTTTTGATCGGCGGCTGCGCCGGCCGGCCGTCCGGACAGACACATACATATTGCCCCGCCCCGGTCGTCGACGCTTGCGTCGTGCCCTTCGGACATTCGCAGACGAAGAACTGACAATTCCCATCCTCGACGACATTGGCCCAACCCGAATAATTGCCCGCCGTCACCCAGTTGACGGTCATCGGCGCCGGGCAAAGGCAGGATTCGACGCTGATCGTGCCCGACGCGTCGGCACCCTCCACGACGCTGACAACAGTGCCGCTACCGCTTGCCGACTGCGACACCGGCGGGGCGTCGTCACCCGCGGGGCATTTGATGATCGCGTTACCGGCAAGGTTCGGATCGCATGCGCCGGTTTGGCTGTTGCAGGGATTCTGCGTGCAGTTGGTCGGAACATTGTCGATTGACCCGCTGCAGGAGCCGAATCCGGCGGGGTCGATCTGGTGCGCCAGGTTTTGCAGATCGCAGAGCGCATCCGTGACGCAGGCGCCGAGATCGCCGCCGACTTGGGTGATGTTGTTCGACAGCCCGCAGGCGCATTGCACGATCGCCAGCGCGTCGGCAGCGCTGCTCATTGCATCCAGAATAGACGACAGGAAGCTCGCGTCGACGCCGAGATTGCCCAATTGGGTGACCAGGCTGTTGCCGTCGCCCTGTACATTGGTCAACTGGTTCTGCGCATTCGCTACGTCCTGGCAGAATTGCTGGCTTTGCGAGACGCCGGCCATGACACCGGCCGCGACACCGACCGGTGCCCATAATGCCGGATCGGCAGTCACGCCGGAGCAATTCGCCGACGAAATCGTGCTGAGGGTGTTTTGCAGCGCGTTCCAGATGTCGTTGAGATCGCAACTGCCGCCGGCACGCGCGGGACCCGGTGGCATCAATATAACCGAAACCGCGGCAATGACCGCGCTCAACCCCGCTGCAATGCGCCGCCCGCTCGCCATGGGACAGCCGTGAAATTGCAAGGTCCGGAAAATACCGCCGAAACGCGCCCAACCATAGGTCCAAGCGTTGAATACGTTCAATCCCCCCGATCGGATCACGCGAGGATCGCAAGCCGACGGCCGCGGCCAACCGACAGAACCGTAAGGCCGATTTCGCGCGGCAATCCACACCGTAAGACCGTGTTAACGGCGGTTGCCGTAATCTCGCCACAACGATCGCACGGTCGTGGAGACGAAAATGGGCGAACGCCGCGTCACCAGACGGCAAAAAAGCTTCCTGCACGGCTTTGTCTACTTCGACAAACGGCGCGGCGTGATGAGTTGCCTGGTGCGCGATTTGTCCGACGACGGTGCGCGCATTATCTTCTCGCAATCGGTGACGATCCCCGGCAACGTCAATCTGCATATCCCCCAGCGCGACAGGACCTTCCGCGCCAAGGTGCAGTGGCGTCGCGGCGACGAAATCGGGCTGGCGCTGACCGGCATGGAAACCGTCAACGCGAATTCGCAGGAAAGCGAACTCATTCAGCGGGTAGCGCAGCTCGAGGCCGAAATCGTCGCGCTCAAGCGCACCATCAAGCAGCTCAAGCGCGAACAGCCCGCCGGCAGCGGCATCGAAGCCGCCTGATTTTGCGGCGCCGGCCGCAAAGCGTCAGCCGAACATCCGTTCGCCCTGAAGATCGACGATCTGGCGCGCCTTGCCGAGCGTGAACGTCACCGCCTCTTCATAAGAGGCGAACGCGTCGGCGCGGATGAAGCGGTGCTGCTTGAGCACGCCGCCGATCTCGCGTTCGATCGTCCCCGCCGTCTGGTATTGCCCGTCGTTCTTGTACGGCGCGGCGCGCACCATATAGCCCTTATATTCGACCGGCTCGACCGCTTTCTCGGTCGCGACCGCGGCTCGCCGGCCGAACAACGCGCTGAGAAAAGACATCGCTTGCCCCGATGCTGCTATCGCAACATTCTATTGTTGCAGCGGCACCGCGGCGAATCAATCTTGCCGCAGCAAACCGGCCAAAGATGCGCGCGCCGCAAAATAAGGATGCGACACGCAAAAAAGACCGCCGGCGAGCGCACATGCGCGCCGGCGGTGTCAAGTCAGTCGAGCCCGTTCAAACCCGATGATGGCGAAGATGCCTGCCGCGAGCGTCCGCGTGCGGCACGGCGGCGGGCGCCGCCGGCGTTGCGAACGAAGCCTCCGGCGCCTGGGTGACGAACGATGCCTGCTGCACCGGGCGGGCGCTGTAGCCGCTGGCGTAGAGCGCAATCGCGCGCGCCTCGTTGCCGCCGGCAGCATGATAGGCGCCGGCGAGATACTTCACCGCATAGGTCATGTTGGTTTGCGCATCGAGGAGACCCTCGGCCGAACCGGTGTAGCCCATCGCCCGCGCAGTGCCGAGCCGGATTTGCATCAGCCCGTAATTGCCGGCGTTGACCGCACGCGGATTGTAGCGGCTCTCGCGCATGATCACGCGATGCACCAGCGAGGCCGGCACGCCGTTGGCGCTCGCCTGCGCCTCGACAAGGCTGGCAAATTCCGCGCGCCGGTCGGTGCCCGCGTCCGCGCGCCGGTCGGGGGCGGAATTGAAATAGTGCCGTGCGTTCGGCCCGGCATAAGAGGCTGCAGCGGCGGCATCGGCATAACCGCCGAACGCATCGTAATAGGGAGCGGCCGCCACCTCCTGCGTGATCGCAGCCGCCGCATGCCGGCGATGCTGTTCGCTCGCCAGCGCCGGCTGCGCCAGCAAGGCGGCGCCGGCAACAAAAGTGAGATAATGCGGGATACCCAACATCCAATCGCTCCGTCTTTATTGCGGGAAATGCCCTCGCCCCCAATGGCAAGCGTTGTTGCCGGCAAATCCGGCGGCGTTCCGGCCGGACCGTGCCGCTGGCGTGGCGATGTCGTGGCACACAACCACCTGAACCGGCGGCATAAATCGTTAACCGGCGCGCCAGCCCCATGGAACCCCGCATTGCCAAGGGGGTTGGGTGTCTCTATATACGCGCCCATTCGCGATTGAGCTGGACTTAGGGCCTACCCCAAGAACTCGCTAAATCCGGATTTGCACCGCGCGAATGGTTTGCGCGGCCCCAAAAACGCATGACGCGTTTTCGAAAGGAACAGGCCATCATGGCTACAGGTACCGTCAAGTTTTTCAACGCCCAGAAGGGCTACGGCTTCATCGTGCAGGACGGCGGCGGCCCGGATGTGTTCGTCCACATCTCCGCGGTCGAGCGCGCCGGCATGCGCACGCTCAACGAAGGACAGAAAGTCTCCTTCGACATCGAGCCGGACCGCCGCAGCGGCAAGAGCGCGGCTGCCAATCTGCAAGCGGCCTGAGGCGTTCGTCTTGTACGGTACCGGCGCCACACTGGCGCCGGTATTGTCGTTTTTATCGACGCGCACGATCCCGAAAAATGGACTTCCGGTTTTCGGATCAGATCGTGCGCCAACAAAAAGCACGATCCCGAAAAGTGGATTTCCGGTTTTCGGATCAGATCGTGCGCCAACAAAAAGCACGATCCCGAAACGTGGACTTCCGGTTTTCGGATCAGATCGTGCGCTAAAAAGAGACCACGCCAATGCCGCGCAAGCCTGGACTGAATTCGGAATTCGTGATGTTCGACGTCGTCTACGAAGACGGCACGCAGCGCTCGAACCGCAAGGTGCCGCGCGAACTGACCGGCGGCACTGATGGCGACAAGCCGGCGTACGGCTTTCTGATCGAACAGGATCGCGCCATCGCCGAAAAGTCCGGCAAGCCGACGGCCAAGATCAAGACCATCACCCGCTCCGGCGCCAAGAAGAAAGATCGCAATTACGGCGAGCGCCACTACGGTTGAGCTCGACACACCGTCGCTGGTCTCATAGCCGCCGGTCGGCGCAAGACGCGCCGGCGCTCATTTCCCGCCCAGCTTGAACAGACGCAGCGCATTGGTCCGGCCGATCTTGATCCGGT
>JAGXAC010000076.1 GCA_019075925.1 Hyphomicrobiales bacterium
GGTGCACTACCAGCAGGTGCGCGACGCCTGGATCGGTGTGCGTAATCCAGACGGCAGATAGACTCTTGGCGCCCCTTTGCGACCTTATCCGAGCGGGCGAGCTGGATTATTTCAGGCTCGGCGCTGTTGTCTTCCGGCAAACCATCAGCCCAGTTTTCCTCCAGCAATGCAGCCCCATAGGCGAGTGGCGAAGCTATCTCGGCATTGTCACAATCCGCGGTGACTGGCGCTGAAGGCAAACCGGCAATAGCTTAGAAAAGTTCGGCCATCAATCCAGAAAAGCGCTAAGAAACAGCGGGTGGCGAGGCTAAGCTTAAGGGGGGCTGCTCGTGCGCGAGAAAGAACTCCGCATGGCGCTTGTCTGCTTCGGTGGCGTGTCGCTTGCGGTCTACATACACGGCGTCTGCAAGGAGGTGCTGAAGCTCGTACGTGCCTCGAGCGCCTTGCACCGGATTGTCGACCGGTCGCAGCGTGCCGAGGCATCGTTTTTCGAGCAATACGCTGCAGATGATCCAGAATACGATACCGAAGCCGATTATTTCATGCTGCTGCGCGACATCGGTCGCAAACTGGAACTGCGTGTCATTGTTGATACGCTTGCCGGTGCGTCTGCCGGTGGCATCAATGTCAGCATGCTCTCGCGTGCGCTGAGCCATGATCTGCCGACCGCGCGGCTTCGCGACCTTTGGCTCGAAAATGCCGACGTCACTGTACTGCTGGCACCCGAGGCGCGCGCTGGACGATGGAGCAAGGTGATTCTGCGGCCATTCATCTGGGCGGCGGCGACGACCGGCCTCGTGGGTGTGGTCAAGGACAAGGAGGTGCGCCGGAAGCTTTCGCTATTCCTGCGCTCGCGATGGTTTAAGCCGCCATTCTCGGGCCTTGTTATGGCGGGCTTGATGTACGAAGCGGCCATCGCCATGGGCGAACCGAAAACCGCGACCGCATCGCTCCTGCCATCGGGGCAGGGCCTCGACCTGTTCGTGACGCTGACAGATTATTTCGGCTACCGTCGGCTGGTGCAGATTCACGATCCGCCGCTGATTGATGAGCTCGAGCACCGTCATGTTCTGCATTTTCGATATCGGCGACGGCCCAGCGGGGAGGTGGATAGCGACTTCGATCTCGATAACGCGCCGGCGCTCGCCTTCGCTGCGCGCGCGACCTCCAGCTTCCCCGGCGCCTTTCCGCCGGCGCAGATTGTTGAGATGGATGAGCTGGTGGCGAGCCGCGGTGTGGCATGGCCGCGTCGGGAAGACTTCATCCTTGGGAATTTCCAACGCCACCTGAGGGCTGACATCGATGCCGCCACGGCGGCCTTCATTGACGGCGCAGTACTCAACAATCGACCGTTCCGGGAGGCGGTCTCCGCTATCGACGGGCGCGCTGCCTATCGTGATGTTGACCGGCGATTGGTTTTCGTCGATGCCAAGCCGGCATCGGCGGCCTCGGGCAGGCATAACGAAGTGCCGAACTTTTTTTCGACGCTAAAAGGTGCGCTCTCGGACCTGCCATCCGACCAGCCGGTCGCCAACGAGCTTATCTGGGTCACCAACCGCAACGCCCAGGTCCGCGACATGAAATCGATCATCGAAGAGGCCCGACCGCAGATCAGCGGGCTGGTTCGCGACGTCATCACCAAGCCGCTCGATCGTCCGTACTCTGCCGATGACATTCGGATCTGGCGAGAGACGGTCAATAGTCGGGTCGCCCAGGAAGCCGGCTTTGCCCATGAGGGCTACGTGCGCCTGAAACTTGCGTCGGTGCGCAAATTTGTTGCCCGCACCATCGTGATACTCGGCGGCGAGCCAACATTCTCGCCGCTCGCCAGAATGGTCGAGGAAATCATCAACGTCTGGGCGATCAATCGCGGCATTGTCTACAAGAAGGCGGAGAGCGAGTCGCTGCGGCATGAGGCGGCACAAATGCCGCTGCTGCCGCCTTGGGTCGAATTCTTCCTTGCCTTCGACGTCGATTATCGCAAACGCCGATTGCATTTCCTGATCGAGGGCCAAAATCGGCTGTATCGGCTGCTCGACGAGGGCCGTTTTGCCGGGCTTGAGCCCACTGTTGTCGATCGCCTCAAGCGCGATTTCTATCTTCAGGTCGATGCTTTGCAACAATGTGAAGAGCCAAAATTCTTTAGCGCTCGCGTCCATTCGCTGGCGGAGAAACTGTTTCGCAACCTGCCTTCGGCAGTGCAGGCAAGGAACCCGGAAGCCTATGCGCGCCGATTCATCGCTAGCGCCGATGTCGAGATTATTGATCAATTGGTTGATGCGATGCGTAGCGAAATCGACCTTAATGCCAGCACCCGCCATGTGGACGAACTGTTGGCGTCGCTCGATCCAGCTATATGGGAGCCCGACGCGCGTCGGGAGGTTCTGATTAATTATCTCGGCTTTCCGTTTTGGGACATTCTCACTTTTTCGGTAACTTCGGGACAAGGCACCACCGAGCTGCGCGAAATCCTCGTCGACCGTATCAGCCCTGAGGACGCACATACGATTAAGGATTTTTGCGGCACAAAGAGCCTCAAAGGGACGGGCTTAGACAATTTCGCGGGGTTCTTCTCCCGACGTTATCGCGAAAACGATTATCTGCTGGGCCGTCTCCATGCGCTTGACCGGCTCGTCGACGTCGTCTGCGATGCGGCAGGGATCGACGTTCAGCGTGACGGCATCGACGTGCTTACCCTGAAACGGCAGGCGTTCGAGCGCATCCTGAATGCCGAAGAACCTCACCTTGTTCACAGCAAAGACCTCATCGCTGCGATCAGGCGCCGCGTGGCAGAGATTGGGCGGCGCTGAGTGCCGAAGTCCAATGAAAATGTGCGGCTATGTCTTTGGCCAAAAAGGGGGCGAACTGGTCAAGCGATGCCCTCCAATCAGCCGCTTTCAGCGACAGCGCCTCGTTTTTTGCAGATCAACGAGGCCAGATCAATCTCAAGCTGAAAGAGACCGCTTCGATGGCAATTCGGTAGGCTTTTTCTTACGTTGGCTGGCTGTTTGCGATTGCCATACGACAGAAAATCTTGCCGAGATGTCGCTTTACACGCGAACTGATTGTTTTTCCGATTGGCTGCCGGATTTATCAGTGAGTGACAGCGGGTCGCGGCCATCGAGGACATTATCTATTTCAAGTGGCGCCTTATCTCCAGCGATCGCGCCAAGCCTCCAGCATCAAAACGTCCCAGATCAAATATTGCCAGTTGCGATGGCCGCCGAGGTGCTCCTGCCAATGCCTGCGCACCACGTCGGCATCCAGCAGGCCGGCCTCGCGCAGCCGCTGTGCGGCCAGAAGGTTCTCGGCCCAATCGCGCAGCGGTCCGCGCAGCCATTCGCCGAGCGGAATGCCAAATCCCATTTTCGGGCGGTCGATCATCGCGTGCGGGACATGGCGACCGAGAATCTGACGCAGCGCCCATTTGCTTTGCCCGTTGCGGACCTTCATGCGCCGCGGCAGACGCCAGGCGAATTCCACCACCCGGTGGTCGATCAGCGGTACTCGCGCTTCGAGCGCCACCGCCATGCTGGCGCGATCGACCTTGGTCAAGATGTCGTCCGGCAGATAAGTCACCAGATCGAGGAACTGCATGCGCGACAGCAAATCGGGAAACTCTGCGTCGATCGCCTGGTCGAACAGGATACCCTGTGTCTCGGCGACACCCGGCGCGACCGCGGCGGGATTCCAATGGGTGACAAGCCGCAGATAAAGCCCGGCCGGATCGCGTTCGCCCAACAGGCTTGCGGCCTTGTGAATTTTATCGCCGATCTGTCCCGGCATGCGCAATCCGGGCCAGCGCGCGAGCTGGTTCGTCCACGTGTCCGGACTGATTGCGGTGACCCAACGCGCCAGCGCGTTCCGCAGCGGCAATGGCAACAAAGCGAGGTTGCGCCACAAGCGCGTCGCCAGCTGGTAACGGTTATAGCCGGCGAACAATTCGTCGCCGCCGTCACCCGACAGCGCCACGGTGACGTGCCGCCGCGTCAACGCCGAGATCAGATGAGTCGGGATTTGCGAGGAGTCCGCGAACGGTTCGTCGAACCATTCGGACAACTGCGGGATGACGTCGAGCGCCTGTCGCGCGGTCACCGTCAACTCGGTATGCTCGGTGCCGAGATGACGGGCAATCGCGGCGGCGTGCGGCGCTTCGTCATAAGCGGTCTCCGCAAAACCCACGGTGAAAGTCCGGACCTTGCCGGCATTGGCAGACTGCATCAATGCAACGACGGTCGAGGAATCGACGCCGCCAGAAAGGAACGCGCCGAGCGGCACATCGGCGATCATCCGCCGCCGCACCGCGTCTTGCAGCAGGGTTTCCAGCCGCTCGATCAATTCGGCGTCGCCGCCGTCAAGCGGATCGCGGATGCCCTCGCGCGCCACGGCGCGGGCATCCCAGTAGCGTTCGATCTTCGGTTCGCCACCCCATGGCAGCGTGAGTGTGGTGCCAGGCTCGAGCTTGTGGACGCCCCGGTAGATGGTGTGCGGCGCCGGGATATAATTGTGCCGCATGAACGAAGCGACGGCGCTCCGGTCGATCTGCGGCGTCCAGCCCGGATGGGCCCGCAGCGCCTTGAGCTCCGATCCAAACAAGAACAAATCGCCGAACTTGGCCCAGTAAAGCGGCTTGATGCCGAGGCGATCGCGGACCAGCGTGAGCGTGCGCTCGCGGCGGTCCCATAGCGCCATCGCAAACATGCCGACCAGATGCGGCAGCGTGGCGGCTAACCCGGCCCGCGCGATCGACTCCAGCATGACTTCGGTATCTGACCCGCCGCGGAAATTCACGCCGCCGGTTTCGAGGTCCTTGCGGAGGTCGGGGAAGTTATAGATTTCGCCGTTGTAAGTGATGACATACCGGCCGTCGGCGGAAATCATCGGCTGGTGACCCGCCGGCGACACATCGACGATCGATAGCCGGCGATGAATGAGCGAGACGCCTGGTTCCGCGTCGGTCCAAACCCCGTCGTCGTCCGGGCCGCGATGTTGCAGGCTGCGGTTCATCGCGGCCGCTATGCGCGCCGCGTCGGCTGGAGACCCGGCGGCGCGGGCGTTCAAGAATCCTGCTATGCCGCACATCGTTTCGGTTCCGCCGCAACTGCCGATGCGGCCATGAATATAGGCTTGGCGGAAAGCAAACAACGACGTTGTTGGCCATGGCGCGCACGGCGCGCGCAGCGCGGCGGTTCGCGCCGGTGCGGGATTCGGGGACTCGGAAAATAACGCCGGTAGGCCTTGAACCACACGCAATTGAAGATGGTATTCTTAAAGGACTTTTGGAGATCGCCAAGGCGTTTGCGCCTGCCGGCGCCGGGAGGATGTGAATGGGACGGTTTGCGGCGGCCCTGTTGGCGGGCGGGTTGTTGTTTTCGTGCGGCGGCAACGCCGTTGCCAAAGGCAAGATCATCGGCGTTTCCTGGTCGAATTTCCAGGAAGAGCGATGGAAGACCGACGAGGCGGCGATGAAGGCCGCGATCGCCGCCAACGGCGACAAATATGTTTCCACCGATGCGCAATCGTCGGCGCAGAAGCAATTGGCCGATATCGAAAGCCTGATCGGGCAGGGCGCCAATGCGCTGATCGTGTTGGCGTGGGACTCGGCTGCCATCGCGCCGGCCGTGCAAAAAGCCATCGACGAAGGCGTTCCGGTGATCGGCTACGATCGGCTCATCGAAAACCCGCGGGTGTTTTACGTCACCTTCGACAACAAGGAAGTTGGCCGCATGCAGGCGCGCGGTATATTCGCGCGGGCGCCGACCGGCAACTACGCCTTCATCAAAGGATCGTCCACCGACCCGAACGCCGACTTTCTGTTCGCCGGCCAGATGGAAGTGCTGCAGGCGGCAATGCGGCAGGGCAAGATCAAGAATGTCGGCGAAGCCTATACCGATGGTTGGGTGCCGGCGAATGCCCAGCGAAACATGGAGCAGATCCTCACCAAGAACGACAACAAAGTCGATGCGGTGGTCGCGTCGAACGATGGCACCGCCGGCGGTGCGATTGCTGCGCTGGCGGCCCAGGGCATGGCCGGAACGGTGCCGGTCTCGGGCCAGGACGGCGATCATGCCGCGCTCAACCGCATCGCGCTCGGTACGCAGACACTGTCGGTGTGGAAGGACGCCCGCGAGCTCGGCAAGAAGGCGGCTGAAATCGCCGCGCTCTTTGCCGACGGCAAGACCGCCGGTGACGTCGGCGATGTCGTGAAGTTCGCCGGCGGTCCAAAGAAAATCGAGATGAATTCGCTATTCCTCAAGCCGATTGCGATCACCAGGGACAACCTCGATGTCGTCATCAAGGCGGGCTGGATCAAGCGGGACGAGGTCTGCCAGGGAGTAAAGTCCGGCACGGTCAAGGTTTGCGACTAGTGGCCCGTTTCCAACATTCGCATCTGTGTTCGGCATCCTCTCATGCGAATGTTAGGAACGTGAGGACCGCCGGCAAATACGAGCACTAGTCGCACCGCGATCATGGTTCAATCAGCTTCGCCGACCGTCCGCTTTCTCAAAGCTGCCGAACTCGACAGCCGCATGCTGGGCATGATCGGCGCGTTGGCGATGATATGGGTCGGCTTCCATCTGCTATCGGGCGGTCTGTTCCTCACGCCGCGCAATTTGTGGAACCTGTCCGTCCAATCCGCGTCGGTCGCCATCATGGCGACCGGCATGGTTCTCGTCATCGTGACGCGCAACATCGACCTGTCGATCGGATCGATGCTGGGCTTTATCGGCATGGTCATGGGCGCAGTCCAGACCGATCTCGTTCCCAAGCTTCTGGGCTTCGAGCATTCGGCGACCTGGGCGGTCGCGCTGGCGATTGGGCTCGGCCTCGGCATCGTCCTCGGTGGCTTCCAGGGGCTCGTGGTCGCCTACCTTGGCGTTCCGTCGTTCATCGTCACGCTTGGCGGCCTATTGGTGTGGCGCGGCGCGGCATGGTGGATCACCAGCGGTCAGACCATCGCGCCGCTCGATGCAAGATTCAGGCTCATGGGCGGCGGTCCCGAAGGCTCGATCGGCGCCGGCTGGAGCTGGGCGGTCGGTGCGCTCGCTTGCTTCGCCGTTATCCTGCTGATGGCCGGCGGCCGGGTTCGGCGCAGGAAATTTCGCTTTCCGTTGCGGCCGTTGGCCGCCGAGATATTTCTCGGTGCGGCTGCGTGCACGTTCATCGTTGCCGCGATAGCGGTCGCCAATGCCTATCCGTGGCCGATCGGCAGCGTTCGCCGTTTTGCCGAAGCAAACGGGATATCGCTGCCGCCGGGCGGCTTATTCATCGCGCATGGGATCGCCATCCCGGTGCTCATCGCGATTGGTGTCGGCGTGGTGATGACGTTCGTCGCGACGCGAAACCGCTTCGGCCGCTATGTCTATGCCATCGGCGGCAATCCGGAAGCAGCCGCGCTGGCCGGCATCAATACCCGCTGGGTCATCGTGAAAGTCTTTATGCTGATGGGGTTTTTGGCCGCATTGAGCGGTGCGATATCGATCGCCCGGTTGAACGCGGCGACCAATTCCGAAGGCACGCTTGCCGAACTTCTGGTGATTGCCGCTGCCGTCATCGGCGGCACGTCGCTGGCTGGCGGCGCCGGAACCATTGCCGGCGCGATGCTCGGCGCCGTGCTGATGCAGTCGCTGCAATCGGGGATGGTTCTGCTCGGCGTCGATACGCCGCTGCAAAGCATCGTTGTCGGGGCCGTTTTGGTGGCCGCGGCCTGGCTCGACGGCACGTATCGGCGGCGAGTGTAGACCGATGGATCAAATGCCCGACGCCCTTGTCGCCATGCGGGACGTTGCGATCTCATTCGGCGGCATTCACGCAGTCGATCGGGTGTCGATCGAGCTCAACGGCGGCGAGGTGACGGCGCTGGTCGGCCACAACGGCGCCGGCAAGTCGACGCTGGTCAAGATTCTCTCCGGCGCTTACCAGCATTACGCGGGAACCATCTTCGTTGGCGGTAAGGAAGTCGCGATCGGCAATCCGCGCGACGCCAAAGCCTATGGCATCGAAACGATCCATCAGTCGCTTGCGCTTGCCGACAATCTGGACGCGGCCGCCAATCTTTTTCTGGGCCGCGAGTTGCGCACGCGCTGGGGGACGCTCGACGACATCGCGATGGAAGCCGAGGCGCGCAAGGTCATGCGGCGCCTGAGTCCGCATTTCGAACGCTTCAAGGAACCGGTCAAAGCGCTGTCCGGCGGCCAGCGCCAATCGGTGGCGATCGCGCGGGCCATTCTGTTCGACGCGCGCTTTCTGATCATGGATGAGCCGACCGCCGCGCTCGGGCCGCAAGAGACGGCGCAGGTCGGCGAGATCATCCGGCAGCTCAAGGCCGATGGCATCGGCATTCTCCTCGTCAGCCACGATATCCACGATGTTTTCGATCTGGCGGATCGGATTTGCGTGATGAAGAACGGACGCATCGTCGGTACCGTCCGCGTTGCCGACGTCACCAAGGATGAGGTGCTGGGCATGATCATCCTCGGCAACTGTCCCCCGAGCGCCATCCCCGGGCCGGGCGCATCGGTAGCGACAAACGAGGAACGGGGGAGGCAGCGATGAACGTGCCGGCCGTTTACGAGCTGATTGCGTTCAACACCGCGGCGGCGTCTGACAACAAGATTCACGACGACTCGGTGGCGCGGCGGTTCGGCTTTCGCGGCGGGCTGGTGCCGGGCGTGGACGTATACGCCTACATGGCGCACATGCCGGTTGCCTGCTGGGGCCGCCGCTGGCTCGAAGCCGGCCAGCTCGACTGCCGATTTCAAAAGCCGGTTTACGACGGCGCGGCCACGCGGGTAACGGCAAAAGCAGAAAACGATCAGCTGGTGCTTGGCGTCGAAAGCGCCGGAGACCATTGCGCGACCGGGCGGGCATCGATTGCCGCAGGGCGTCCGGCCGCCCCGGGCGTCGATGCTCTGCCGGCGCCATCGCCACCCACCGCGCGCCCGGCCGCGAGCGAATCGTCGCTGACGCCGGGCCGCTCGCTCGGCATTGCGCCGGTGACCATCGATCGCGCCATGCTGTCACAGTATCTCGAGGAAATCCGCGAAACCGATCCGATTTATCCGACCGAGGGGCTGGTGCACCCGGGCCAAATCCTGCGGCTTGCCAATGCCGCGCTGGTGCAGAATGTCGTCCTTGGCCCGTGGATACACGTCGGCAGCAAAGTGTGTCACCATGCGGCGGCGCGGTTGGGACAGGAATTGACGCTGCGCGCGACCATCACCTCGAACACCATCTCCAAGGGTCACGCGATCGTTGAATTTGCGGCCCGCGTGACGGCTGACGGCAAAATCCGCATTGCCGAAATCACCCACGTCGCCATTTGGCGGCCGCGACAGGTACCCGAAGACGCCGCCGCGACGAATTAAATTCGCGCCGCCTTCTCCAGCGTCTGCGGTCACCGACCGGTGAACGTCGGGGTGCGTTTTTCCACGAACGCGCGCGCCGCCTCTTTGTGATCGGCGGTACGGCCGGTTTCGATCTGTCGCCGGGCTTCGAGATCCAGCAATTCGTTGAGCGTGCCGCTTTCGGCAGCGTTGAAATTTTGCTTCATCAGCGCCAGCGCAATCCGCGGGCCGCGCGCCAGTTTGCGGGCGAGCGCCGTCGTGGCGCCGGCGAGATCGGCATCCGCAACCACCTTGTTGACGATGCCCAGCGCCAGCGCTTGCGCCGCATCGAGCGCGTCAGCGGTGTAATATAATTCGCGGGCCTTGCCGGTGCCGATCAGCTTGGAGAGGAAATAGCTGCCACCAAAGTCGCCGGAAAATCCGACATTGGCAAAGGCCGTTACGAATCGTGCCGATTGTGCCGCGATGCGAAGATCGCAGGCGAGGGCGAGCGCCATTCCGGCTCCCGCCGCCGGCCCGTTCACCATCGCGATGGTCGGTTTGGGAATTTCGTGCAACAGTCGCGAAACGTCCATGCGCCGGCGCAGATCCGTGACGGCTTGTTCCACGCTGCGCTCGGCCGTGGCCTCGGCCATGCTTTTGACGTCGCCGCCGGCGCAGAAGGCTCGGCCGGCGCCGGTGAGAACGATAGCGCCGACGGCCGGATCGCCCGCCAGCCGCGGCAGGGCTTCCAGCAGACCATCCATGATCGGCGTCGAAAGGGCATTGAGCCGCTCCGGCCGATTGAACGTCAGCGTGGCAACACTATCTGAGATGTCTTCGATAAGCTGCTGTTCCATCCGGCATCCTTTTCGGCGATCTCATGGCCGCCGGCACTTTGGCACAGGTCGGCAAGAGGCGCATTAAAAGGTCACGCTCCAGGATGCCTCCGGCGTGTTACAGGTAATGTGGGCTTGCCTTCCGCCGCGTGGCGTTCCGATCCGAGGCCGGCGCGGCGTTAAGAGGTAAAGCCCAGCGCCCAACTCAACGAGCGTACCGGCGACTGATTGAAAGGATATCGGCGATGTCAGAAGACCAAGAGGCCAACGATGAACGGCCGTGCCTGCACTGCAGCATCGTCGAACTGGTCAATGACTTTTTTGCGGAATATCCCGTCAGTTCGGGGGGGGCCGATATCGTCGATACCGCCGAGGTGATTACGGCGATCGCCAAGGTGGTGGCTGAACTGACGTCCAGCCAGGACACTGCGGTCCGCCAGAGCATGATCGAGCAGTTGATGCGCGAAATTATGGATTATGACGCGGAATTTCGCTCGCAGGATGTCATGGGGGCGGATCGTTCGCACGCCCGCCACTAAGTCTTCACGAATTCAAACCACCGGTGTGAAAAAGGGAGGGTCGCCAAGCCGGCGACCCTCCCGCATCGATACGTCGTTATTTGATTGCGGTAGAGACATTGCTGAAGGTAGTGGCGAGATTGCTGCCAAGCGTGTTGACCGCGACAATGATTACGGCGGCAATGCCGGCGGCGATCAGGCCATATTCAATCGCGGTGGCACCAGATTTTTCCTTCCAGAACCGAACAAGAAGTTGAGGCATGCTGACAACCCCGTGCTTGGATTGCCCCTCGACGCTCCCAGCGCCGCGACAATGGCCAAGCTCCCCTTGTACGTCAGTAAAATCACGTATCGCAATTTGATCGGCAAATACCCGAAAAAATGTAGCGATTTTCGCCGAGTTCGCTGAATTCTGGGGGATATTCAGAATCGCGCACGGATCAGCACCGAAACAATCAGCAAAGCTGCGACCGCCACCAGGCCTTGCAGCAGCGTTGCCGCGGTGAAAACGGTCAATCCGCGCAGCGGACGTAGTTCGGCATTGGCCGACACCAGCCAAAAATATTCGTCGTTGACGTGCGAGAGGGTCATGGACCCGGCGCCGACGGCAAGCGCCGCCACCGCCTTCGCGGTCGCGTCGTCGATACCGAGCGGCGTCAGCACCGGCTGCACCATGCCGGCGGCGGTAATCGCGGCGACCAGCGATGAGCCTTGCAGAATTTTTATCGCCGCCGCGACGAGGAACGGCAACAGGACACTGCCGGCAAAGCCAAGGTGGAGTGAAAGCAGGCGCTCGCCAAGCAGTTCGGCCATGCCGGTTTCCTGGCAAAGGCGTTGCAAGCCACCGGCCGCGCCGACAAGCAAAAGCAGGCCGGCGACGTTGCCCACGATGCGCCCGCTCCAGCCGGCATCGGTCAGTAGCGGCCGGCTTCTGCGCCACAGACCCGCCGCCATCAACCCGGTGGCGGCGAGGAAAAGGAAAAGCGGCCGCCCGATGCCGAGCAGCGCTTCGCGCGTCGACCCGCCTCCCAGCGGCTCGCTCGGAATGTTGCCGAGCGACTGGACGATCAGCATCAGTATCGGGATCGCCGTTGCGGCGAGCAGCACGGCGGCCGACCAACCGCCACGTTCGTCTACGGCTGCCGGCGGCGACGCGCTCGCGGGCGGTTCGGCTCCCGCCGCTCGCCATCGCGCCCAAACCGCGCCGAATGATGCCGTCACCATGGCTACCGGCACGCCGATCAAGATGGTCCGTTGCCACGGCGCGCCGAGTATGGCGGCGGCCGCGATCGGCACCGGCGAAAACAAAATAAGCCCGTGGCCTGCGGAAATCCCGAGTGCCGGAGCAACGAGGGCCGTCGGGCTGCTTGTGGCGCTGCCGGCGCGAATAGCGCGAAAAAACGGAGTGAGGAGTGCGAACGCCGAAGCCGGCGACGCACCGATTCCCGCCACCAATCCAACGAGCGTTGCCAATCCGGTTGGCGCGAGCCGTCGCCGGCGCAGGAGCGTTGCGGTCAGCCAGTCCGAAGCCGCGGTAGCCTCGGCAATGCCACCGACGAAGCCGGCCGCAACGATCGCCAACCCGGAATAATAAATCGCCTGCGAAAAGCCGGCCCCGAAGGCCTTGCCGATCAAGCTCGTGGAAAGTCCGCAGGCGAATCCGAATGCGGTGGCGACAATCAGCAGTGCAAGGAACGGATGCAGGCGGCCGGACCGCGTCGCCAGCACGATGGCGCCGACGGCAGCCAACAGCGCAACCGCTTGCAGAAGGGGTACGGCGGACATCGAAACACTGACCTCGTTGCCGGCCGTACGGCCCTGGCGTGCGTTCGCGCCAAACTTTATTCGGGCGATGCCGCCCGTTTTAATAGCCTCCTTGAGAGTGAGACGAAAGCAAATCCGATTGGAAGACCGCTGCAAACGGCTTCTGCCGCGCGCATGGTTCTGGCATCGTGCGCTTGCGAAAGGTCACGGCTCATGAGCGCCGGTTTCTCCGGAGATTGCCGCGGATTTTGCCGCGCCGGCGTCCTGGCGGCCATTCTGCTGCTGGGCGGGCTGGCGCCGGGTCTGGGCGCGACCGTCGATTTCGTTCACGCCGATGGCAAGCGTCTGGTCGATAGCCGCGGGGCGCGTTTCGACGTCAAGGGGATCAATCTCGGCAATTGGCTCGTTCCCGAAGGCTACATGTTCAAGTTCGCGCGAGCCCGCTCGCCGAGCGAGATCGCGGGCGTCATTGAAGCGCTGATTGGGCGTGAGCAGGCGTCGCGATTCTGGAGTCAATTCCGCGATCGCTATATCGCCGAAGCGGACATTCGTTTTATTGCCGCGGCCGGATTCAATACGGTGCGGGTGCCGCTCAATTGGCGGCTGTTTGTCACGCTCGGCTCCGATGGAGCCGACCGTTTCGAGGGACCCGGCTGGAGGCTCATCGACCGGCTGGTGCAATGGTGCCGGGACTCTGCCTTGCGGGTGATCCTCGATCTGCACGCCGCGCCGGGCGGTCAGACTGGCGTCAATCATGATGACGGCCCGGGCTTCCCGCTGACACTGTACGTGCCGCGTGATCGCCGGCTCACCATTGCGCTATGGCGCGCACTTGCCGCGCATTTCCGCGACGAGCCGGCGGTCCTCGGCTACGACCTTTTGAACGAGCCGATTTCGCCCTACAGCGACGAGCAATACCTCAACCCACGGCTGGAGCCGCTCTACCGCCAGATCGTCGCCGCGATCCGCGGCGTCGACACCAATCATCTGGTGCTGCTTGCCGGCGCACAATGGAGCACGAACTTTTCGGTGTTCGGCCGGCCGTTCGACGCCGACGCCGTCTACACCTATCACAAGTTTTGGGCCGGCCCGACGCGCGCCGCGCTGCAAAGCTATTTGAATTTCAGCAATCGCTGGAACGTGCCGCTCTTGATCGGCGAAACCGGCGAATCC
This sequence comes from Hyphomicrobiales bacterium, assembly GCA_019075925.1. GTDB lineage: Bacteria > Pseudomonadota > Alphaproteobacteria > Rhizobiales > Xanthobacteraceae > BOG-931. The sequence continues at coordinate 13,621 of JAGXAC010000076.1, forward strand.
ACCGACGCCTGGAACGAAAGCTTTCGCCGGCTGCATGACGATCTCGGCATCGGCTGGTGTTTCTGGCCGTACAAGAATCTCGACTCGCGTTCCGCCGTGATCTCGATCGAAAAGCCCGTGGGCTGGGATCTGATCGCCGATGCCGGCAGCGCCGCGCCGGGATCGCCGGCGCCGTCAGAGTTGCCGCCGCGCGAGCGCGCGCAGGTGATCCTCGATGCCTATCTGGAGGCCATCAGGTTCGAGAACGGCCGTGTCAATCCCGGCTATCTCAAATCACTCGGCTTGACCGTTCCGTAGCCGGATTATTTCGCCAGCGCGTCGACGCCGGCCTTGGCGACCTGGACATCCTGCGACGACAATGCGCCCGACACCCCGATGGCGCCGACGATCTTGCCGTCGACCATGATCGGCAAGCCGCCTTCCAGCGGCGTGATATCCTTGACCGCCAATAGCCGCATGCCGGCGCCGCCGGCGGCGATGGCGTCGTCCAGCGCCTTGCTCGGCCGTTTGAAGAACAGTGCGGTGCGCGCCTTGCCTTGCGATGCGCCGATCGATTGCAGTTGCGTATTGTCGAATTTGTGGAACATCACCAGGTTGCCGCCGCTGTCGAGAATGGTGATCGCCACCTGCCAGGAGTTCTTGGCCGCGTCGAGTTCGGCCGCCGCCATGGCGCGTTTGGCGTCGTCGAGCGTAATTGGCGGGCCGTAAGGCGGCGTTGCGCCGGCGGGCTGGGCCAAAACCGACCCGGCGGATAGAGCGAACGCGGCAAACGCAAACGCAAGCGCAAGCATCCGGGACATTTCAACCACCTCTCCTCAGCAAGGCCGCCTGACGCGGCGCGGCGGCAGAATAAGCGGCAAACGCGGCCGGTGGAAGTCGCCCGCGAGGCGGCGTTCGGGTGCTTAAAGCCGCACTTTCGTCACCGTGATCGCATAATGCGCTGTGATCCGCCGCGGCGGTGGCTATATTGGTTTTGCCTGCCGGGAGACCCCGCCATGTTTTCCTTCTCGAAGAAAGTGCAAATGCCGTCCGCCGACCAAGCGTTGCCAGGACGGCCAAACCCGATTCCGACCGCCCACGAGCATTTCGTGAATGGCCATCCTCTCAAAGGCCCCTATCCGGAAGGCTTGGCGATGGCGATGTTCGGCCTTGGCTGCTTCTGGGGCGCCGAGCGCAAATTCTGGGAGTTGGGCGACGGTGTTTACGTGACCGCGGCCGGCTATGCCGGCGGGTTTACGCCCAATCCGACCTATGAGGAGGTGTGCAGCGGGCGCACCGGCCACAATGAGGTCGTCCTCGTCGTCTATGACCCGAAGAAAATCTCCTACGAGCAGTTGCTCAAGACCTTCTGGGAAAGTCACGATCCCACGCAGGGCATGCGGCAGGGCAACGATATCGGCACGCAATACCGCTCCGGCATTTATACGTTTTCGCCGGCGCAGCTTGCCGCGGCCGAAGCATCGCGTGCGAGCTATGCCAAGGCGCTCGCCGCCGAGGGGATGGGCGCGATCACCACCGAGATTCGCAACGCGCCGCCGTTTTATTTCGCCGAAGACTATCACCAACAATATCTGGCGAAGAACCCGCACGGATATTGCGGACTCGGCGGCACCGGCGTGACGTGCCAGATCGGAACCGGCGTTGCCGCCGTGGCGGCGCATTGACATCCGCCGCCGGGCGTCCGGTCTCCTTGA
>JAGXAC010000258.1 GCA_019075925.1 Hyphomicrobiales bacterium
ATCAGCAGGTTCTCCTCCACCGTGAGCGATATCAATATTTGTCGGCCTTCCGGAACCAGGACGACGCCTGAGCGCACCCGTCGCGGCGCCGGCCACGCGCTGATATCGGCGCCGTCGAACGTGATCGATCCACGCGTCATCGGCGAGAGGCCGAGTATGCCGCCGAGCAGCGAGGTCTTGCCGGCGCCGTTTGCCCCGATGACGGAAACGACTTCGCCGCGACCGACCGAAATATCGACGCCGCCGACGGCGCGGACCGGGCCGTATTCGACATGAACGTCGCGCACATCAAGCAGCAAAGCTCGCCTCCCGCCCACGGCGGCCAGTGCCGAGATATGCGGCGATCACGGCCTTATCCGTCTTGACTTCGTCGAGAGTCCCTTCGGCGATCTTGCGGCCAAAGTTGAGCACGACGACGCGATCGCAAATGCCGCCGATGAAACTCAAATCGTGTTCGATCAGCAGGATCGTCACGTCCGAACCAACGGCGCTTTTCAACGCGCCGAGCAGTTCGCTGCGTTCGGCCGTGTTCAGCCCGGCGGTCGGTTCGTCGAGTAACAGCAGCTTGGGCTTCGTCACCAGCGCCCGCGCCAGTTCGACTCGCTTCTGCATGCCGTAGGAAAGGCCTTCGGCTAGACGGTCTGCGTCGCGGTGAAGTCCAACCAGCTGGATCGCCCTGAGAGCCTCATCCACGGCAGCACGATTGAACCGGGATACCAGCGGTTTGAACGTCCCGGCGATGCCGGTGCGGTGGTGCTGACCAAGCATCACATTCTCGAGCACCGTCAGGTGCTTCATCAACCTGAGATTCTGGAACGTCCGCCCAATTCCGGCATGCACCCGCTTTGCCAGCGGCACATTTTCGAGCGATCGGCCGTTGAGCAGGATCGAGCCGTCGGTCGGTGAGTACACGCCGCTGAGAAGGTTGAACAACGTCGTTTTGCCCGCGCCGTTGGGACCGATGATCGCGGTGCGCGAGCCGCATTTGACGTCGATGCTCAGCGACTCGATGACGCGGAGGCCGCCGAACTGCAGGCCGAGATCGCAAATCGCGAGGGTAGGATTGTCGGCCGCCATCACGCTTTGCCCCAGGCAAAGCGGCGCGTGGTGGCAGTCAGGCGCCGGGTGATGGCGACGAGGCGTCGTGTGGTCGCGCGGGTGAGCACCCCTTCCGGCCGCAAGACCATGAGCACGATCATGATGGCGCCGAAGCCGATATAACGCCATTCGCCGCTGGTGCGAAGGAATTCGGGTATCAGCGCGATCGCACTTGCCCCGAGCAGCGGTCCCCACCAGGTTTGAACGCCGCCGAGCAGGGCGAACAGCACGGCATTGGCACTGAGCATGAAATTGAAGTTCTGTGCCTCGATGTAGCTGTAGTGGTGCGCGTAGAGACTTCCCGCGAGACCGGCGAGGGCGGCGCCGAGCACGAGCGCCTGGACCTTTGTAGCGAAAACTTTGACGCCGAATATCGCCGCCGCCCGTTCATCGTTGCGGACGGCGGTGAATGCCAGGCCGATCCGCGTCGACATCATATAGGCAACCCCGGCGACGACGAGCAGCGCGGCCGCCGCGATTGCACCCAAACCGAAATAGCCGACCACGACATATCCCCGTGCTCCGCCAACCGCGTCGAGATTGACGAGGACGGCGGTCACGACTTCCGCGAATGCGAACGTCGCCAGGCTGTAGTAGATGCCGTGCATTCGCGCGACGGAGATGGCGACCAGCAGCCCGGCGGCGGCGGCACACAGCATGCCAACAATGACGCACAGGAAAAGCGGCAATCCGATCACCGCGGCAGCGACCGCGGATGCGTACGCTCCCACGCACATGAACCCGGCGACGCCGATATTGAGTTGTCCGGTAGCCAGCGGCACATAAGCCGCATAAGCGAGGATGACCGAAATCAGCAGGTTCGCGGCGACCTGCGTAAGATATCCGCTCATTACATTCTCTCGACGGTGCTTATGCGAGCGCCAAGCAATCCGTTCGGCCAGCAGAGCAGCAGCGCGAGCAAAGTCCCGTAGACAACCGCGTTGACTGCGTCGGAGCTGACATAGGCAATCGAGAACACTTCAATCAATCCGACAAGGAAACCGCCAATCACCGGACCCCAGAGGCTTCCCATCCCGCCAAGGACCATCGCGGCCAAACCTTTGGCGGCTACTTCCTGACCCATGTACCAAGCGACCTGCTGGTAGTTGAGCGCGAATAAGATGCCGCCGACCGCCGCGAATATGCCGGTGATGACGTAGATGCTCGACACCGTCCGGTTGACGTTGATGCCCAAGGTTTCCGCCGTTCGCGGATTTTCGGCAATGCCGCGAATGCTGCGGCCGAGCTTCGACCGCTTGAGCATCAGCGACATGATCGCCGCCGCAAGCAATGCGATGACCAGGCCGAGCAGTTGCGGCGCGCTGATGAAAAGGCCTTCCCAATGGAGATCGGTGAGCTTAAACGGCGTCGGAGCTCGCATCGACTCCGATCCGTACCGCATGATGGCCGAATTCTCGATCACGATGAGAAAGCCGATCGAACTGACGAGTGGAATAAAAGGAGAGGAAAGTCGCAGCCAACGGTAGGTAAAACGCTCGATCACCAGCGAAACAACGGTGATTGCCGCTATCGTGAGGATGAAAGCAATCGACCAGTGGAAGCCGGCTTTGAGCAGGCCGTAACTGATGACGCCGCCGAGCATAAAGAGCCCGGGGACGCTGAAGTTGAGGAAGTTCAGCATCCCAATCGTCAATGAGAACGCGACGCCCACGAGTGAATAGATACTTCCGAGCATCAGGCCGTTGATGAGCTGTTGCTCAATCACGCCGGATCCCTCCCAGTTTCCCCGCGCCCGCTCGATATTTCAATCAAGTGTGCCCCACGGGTACCAAAGCAAAAGAACCAGTTGCCGGTGCCGATTGGTACAGGTTCCTAGGCGCAAAGCACCTGGGCAACCTTTTGGGCGGCCGAGGCGAGTGCGCGCTCGTCTACCGCCGTATAACCGAGGACTAAA
>JAGXAC010000259.1 GCA_019075925.1 Hyphomicrobiales bacterium
CGGCATCCTTCTTCCAGTCGCGGCCGAACACGACGCGGGCTTTGCGGCCGAAAGTCTCGACGTCCTCGCGCAACGTCGTGACCTCGAACGGGCGGCCGTCGACGATGGCGGTCACGGTGCCATGCTCGATGCCGGTCGGCACGGTTTTTCCCCCGGACGCCGTGACACGGCGTATCACCTCCTCGGGCAAGGCCGTGGTCGCGACGTCGATCTCGCCGACCGGAATGTCGAGCAACGCATTGCGCACGGCGCCGCCGACCGCGCGCGCTTCCTCGCCCCCGCCATTGAGCAATGCCAGCAGCTTCGCCGCCGCGCCGGATTTCAGCCATGCGGCGTCGCCGAGATGCGGCACCGACGTCACCGCGTCGTTTGCGGCACGAATTTGCCGCCCTCGATATGCGCCGGTACATAGGTCGAGCCGGGAGGCGCACCGCCGAATTGCGCCAGCACCAGGAAGCTGCCGGCGACCAGAATGAGCGACGCGATGATCAGACCGGCGAGATGGCGCACCGTCCACGATTGCGGCTGGGCGATGCCGGCGCGCGTCGCGATCAGATACGCGGCGTAGAGCACGAACGGGACGAGAAACAGTCCGATCTCGGTGGCGATTGGCCGAATCATACGTAAACCCGATCGTAGAGGTTGCGTACAATACCCGCAGTGATACCCCAAATGTAGCGATCGCCGAACGGGATCGCATAATATTCGCGCTGAATTCCCTTCCACTCGCGGCTGCGGCGCTGCTGGTTGTCCGGCGTCATCAGAAACTCAAGCGGCACCTCGAACGTCTCGGTGACCTCGCGCGGATTGAGCGTCAACGCGAATTCCGGTTTGACGCGCGCGACGGTCGGCAGAATGCGAAAGCCGGAGAAGGTCAAATACAGATCGAGGTAGCCGATCGACTCGATCAGCATGGGCGCAAGTCCGATCTCCTCTTTTGCTTCGCGTAATGCCGCGGCGACCGGACTCTCGTCGCCGGGATCGATCTTGCCGCCGGGGAAAGCCACCTGTCCGGCGTGGCTGGTGAGATCCTGCGTGCGCAGCGTGAACAAAACCGTCGGCTCGTCGCGATCGATGACCGGGATGAGCACGGCGGCCGGCCTCGTCGCGCTGACGCCCGCCTGCTCCCACATCGCCGGATTGAGATCGAGATCGCCGCGGGCGCCTTTGGCCTGGGGGTCGGTCAGAGCCGGCGGCACGTCGAGTACAAGCCGCGCGCGCGCACGCTCGAAGAAATCTTCCGGCATTGGCCGTTGCAGCTTCGCCCGTTGTTCGCTCACGCAAATTCCCTCACCTGTTCGGCCGGCGCCATCGGAAAGAACATTCCACTCGACGACACGCCGAACATCGCTTTGCCGGAAACCTCGCGTTCCTCGCCGAGTTCGACAAGGTCGAAGAACAGCGCGCGCGTCACTTTCGCCCACAATTCGCGGCGCACGTGCAAATAGGGCTTAAGGCCGCCGGTCTTGCTCTCGGGCTCGAAGCGCAGGGCATGCTGCGGCCCGCACGCGACCCATTCGTCGACATTGGTCCGAAAATTGAGCACGCGGCCGGCCGATGATTCTTTGACATTGAGCTCGACGGCCATGAAAGGAGCGTCGTCGACCTGGATGCCGCACTTTTCCACCGGGGTCACCAGGAAATATTTGTCGCCTTCGCGCTTGAGCACCGATGCAAACAATTTGACCAAAGCCGGCCGGCCGATCGGTGTCTTCAGATAGAACCAGGTGCCGTCGGCGGCGATGCGCATGTCGAGATCGCCGCAAAATGGCGGGTTCCACCGCTCAACGGGCGGCGGCCCCTTGGCCGGACCGGCAATGCCGCTGAGTGCGCCGGTAATCCCGTCCAAGCCGCGCTGCCCTTCCTTAGCCATGGTTTGCCTTGAAGCTGGGCGCATGGACACCATGTCCGCACCGGCGCTGCTTTCCTTGAACCGTTATGATGCTGGCGGGTTTATTGCAGCGCAATAGCGGTGCACCGCACGCCGCCGTGATTCGTACCGGCGCCAGGAATCTGATTCGATAGGCCGAAACACCGCAATACCGAAGGAGTTTGCCATGCCCGCAGCCGGCGGAGAGGGGCTCGAGAAGCTCGAAGACATGATCGTCCATGCGGCCGAGTCCAGCGCGGATCACGTCCGCGCTGCCAAAGCCGCAATCGGCACGGTTATTTTCGGCCAGGACAAGGTCATCGAGCAAGCGCTCGTCACCATCCTGTCCGGCGGCCACGGGCTGCTGCTCGGCGTGCCGGGATTGGCCAAGACCAAGCTGGTCGAAACCATGGGCACCGTGCTTGGGCTTGACGCCAAGCGCATTCAGTTCACGCCCGATTTGATGCCGTCCGACATTCTCGGCACCGAAGTGCTGGAGGAGAGCCAGAGCGGCAAGCGCAGTTTCCGGTTTCTGTCCGGCCCGGTCTTCGCGCAGCTCCTGATGGCCGACGAAATCAACCGCGCCAGCCCGCGCACGCAATCGGCCCTGCTGCAGGCGATGCAGGAACAACACGTCACGGTCGCCGGCACGCGCCACGACCTGCCGCGGCCGTTCCACGTTCTTGCCACCCAAAATCCGCTGGAGCAGGAAGGCACCTATCCGCTGCCGGAGGCGCAGCTCGACCGCTTCCTGATGGAGATCGACGTCGATTATCCCGATCGCGGCGCCGAGCGGAAAATCCTGTTCGACACCACCGGCGCCGAGGAGACCCGCGCCAAGGCGGCAATGACCGCCGAGGAACTGATGGCCGCCCAGCGCCTGGTGCGGCGGTTGCCGGTCGGCGAATCCGTGGTCGACGCGATCCTCGCTCTGGTGCGCTCGGCGCGGCCGGGCCCGGAAGGCGGCGACGCCGCCAAGCTGATTTCCTGGGGGCCGTCGCCGCGGGCGAGCCAGGCGCTGATGCTGGCGGTGCGTGCGCGCGCGCTGCTCGACCGGCGGCTGGCGCCTTCGATCGACGACGTACTCGATCT
>JAGXAC010000260.1 GCA_019075925.1 Hyphomicrobiales bacterium
GCCGGCGATCAAGGCCGCGACCGGCGCCACCGTTTATGCGGAAGGACCGCACCGCCCCGCGCGGCCGCTGCATATCGGCGAAACCAACCGACTTGACGCCAGCGCCGACATGGATTTTCGGCCCGACGTCACGCTTGCCGACGGCGCCGTGGTGAACGGTGGCGGCTGGACCATCGAGGCGATCGCAACCCCCGGGCATACGGCCAATCACATGGCCTATGCGCTGCGGGAAGCCGACCTGATTCTTTCCGGCGATCACGTCATGGCGTGGTCGACTTCGATTGTGGCGCCGCCCGACGGCGCCATGAGCGATTACATGACCTCGCTGGAGAAGCTGGCGCGGCGGCGCGAGCCGCTCTATTTGCCGGGTCACGGCGGCCCGGTCCACGCGGCTCCGAACTTTGTACGCGGCTATATCCGGCACCGGAAAGGACGCGAAGAATCGATTCTTCACCGGCTCGCTCGCGGCGCCGCCGATATTCCGACGCTGGTGCGCGCGATCTATATCGGGATCGACTCGCGGCTGGCCGGCGCCGCCGCGCTGTCGGTGCTCGCGCATCTGGAAGATATGGTCGCCCGCGGCATCGTGGCGACCGATGGGACGCCGTCGATCGGCGGCATTTATCGCTTGACCGACGCTCCCTTGCCCGCCGCCTGAGCGGGCCTGGGCAGCGGCAGTCGCTTCTCCGGCGCCGGCGTCGAGAGCACATCGTCCACGTCGCTGATCAGCGCGCGCACCCGCGCGGCGTTGACGCCGAGATCGTGGCGCCCGTAGCGCGAGGCCGAGCGCACGTCGATGCGCGCGCCGTCCGGCGTCGGCCGCACACGCACGACAACATCGTCGCGGAAGCTCAAGACCGGCGTGCGCGCGATTGCCTCGATCAGGCCGTCGCGGGCGCCGACACTCGGCGGCCGCGCGTCGACAATATGCCAGCGGCGCTTGGTAATGACCTTAATGGCCGCGTCGTAAGCTTCCTGTGGAGACGCCGTTGTATTGTCAGGCTCGATGTCGGCATACGCCCGATGTTGCAGCTCGGCGACGTGCAGCCCGGCATAGGTCACCGGATTGGCGTCACGCGGCCGCAACCGCGCGATCGCTTCGAACCGCGGCGGGTCGATCGGATCGGTCGTTACGTCGTAGATCGCCGGCAGCTGATAAGCCTTGAGGCCGAGGTAGAGCGGATAGGCAATCAGGGCGAAACCGATCAACAGCGCCGTCAGCGATTCGCGGATGCCGCCGACGCCTTCCGTCCAGATCACGATTCCGGCCGCACAGGCGAGCAGCATCGCGACCACGGCAAGCGTCAATGCGCCGGCGAGCGTCGACAGTGCCGGCACGATGTCGAGCGCGCCGGATCGTACGACGATGACGGCGATAAAAGTGGCGGCCAGCGAAAACAACGCGAACCGCCGCGCCCAAATGGCGAGCCGCGAGACCGGCTGCTCGGCAATCCGCCGTCGAGCCATTTCAAGACGATCCTTTGCGCCGCGTCTTCTTTTTCATTTTCGCGCGCTTAATGCCGGCCATTGCTTCCAGCACCGCACAGGTCGAAGCGGTATCTTGCATGGCGTAGCCGGTCGACATCGCCGCGGCGTAGATCGGCAACGTTGCCGAGAATAGCGGGGTCGGCGTGCCAAGCGCGCGCGCAAAACTGCCGATGACGTCCATGTCCTTCTGCCAAATAGAGACCTTCATGGTCGGCCGGTCATAGCGGCCCTCCACCATCATCGGGGCGCGCAGTTCGAAGATGCGAGAACTGCCGGCACCGACTTTGACCTGCTCGTAGACGACCTCCGGCGGCAATCCGGCCTTCATGCCCATCACCAGCGCCTCCGCGCTGGCCACATTGTGGACAGCGACGAGGAGATTGGCGATGTACTTCATGCGGCTACCGTTGCCGAAAGCGCCGAGATCCTGGACGACGCGGGCAAAATCGGCAAACAGCGGACGAAGCTTGTTGATTTCGGCGGTGGGACCGGACGCGTAGACAACCAAATCTTTGACCTTGGCTTGAAAGCCGGTGCCGCTCACCGGGCAGTCGAGCAGCACGTGGCCGGCTTTGCGCAACACGGCCTCGGCGGCAAATTTGTCCTCCAGCTTGAACGTCGAGGCTTCGATGACCACGCGGCGGGGCGCCTTGGCGCCGGCAATCGACTGAGCCGTCGCCGCGAGCGCCGCGGGCTTCGGCAGGCTGAGGATGATGACCGCCGCTTGCCGCGCCACCTCCCCCGCATCCCGGACGATTTCGACGCCCTGTTTCGCCAATGCACGGCGGCGCGGCGCGGCAACGTCGTACCCAACGACGCGCCAGCCCGCCGCCATGAGGTTCTCGGCGAACGCGCTACCCATGATGCCGAGGCCGACAACACCAACCGTGCCCCGCTTTTTTACTGCCATGCTTCACTGACCTTTCAGCCTCACGGCCCTTGCAGCCTCACACGACCGGCACGGCCGTTGTTTCCGACACTTGATCGTCGTGCCGCAGCGTAGCTTTTCCCGAGTCGCCTCGGAAGTCCGCAACGGCGGCTTCAGCGGCACAGCGCTTTTGACAAAATCACATCAGTGCGGGACCGGCTGCGCTCTTGAACCGGGCTACCACTGGTCGGGGAAGTGATGCAGCGGTCCGCGCCCGCCGCCGACGCCAAGCCGATCGGCGGCCGCGATTGCGGCGCTGACATACGACTTGGCGTCGCGCGACGCCTGTTCGAGCGACAAACCTTTGGCCAGTCCCGCTGCGATCGCCGAGGCAAATGTGCAGCCGGTACCATGGGTGTTGCGGGTGGCTACTCGCGGCGCGGCAAACCGCACGTGGCTGCCCGGCTCGACCAGGACGTCGACGCTTTCGGGGCCGGCGCCATGACCGCCCTTGATCAGGACCGCGCCCGGGCCAAGCGCCAGCAGGCGTTCGGCTTGCGCGCGCATTTCGTCTTCATTGCGTGCCGG
>JAGXAC010000077.1 GCA_019075925.1 Hyphomicrobiales bacterium
GAGGCGGCACGGAAGCATACCGGACGGGCGTGAACCTCGTCCGACTGACAAGGAGCGAGAGCGGGAAGTCCGTCCGCAAGCGGTGATGGCGAGGACGTTGCCCCCCGCTTTTTACACTTCTCACGGCAGCAACGACCGACCGGCGGCCCGATCAAAGCGACGGCACATCATAACACCGGCGCGCTTCGGACGCGCGCGCCTTCTCTGATGGTTGGTGGAGCGTTGTTGAGTTGCTCCATGGCAAACCCGGCGGCGGTCCGGTAGCCCGCCATGAACTCGGTACGCTCGCTCGGCGGAATGACGCTGTCGATGTCGTCGAATGTTCCGCCGCAACGTTCGTCGACCATGTTGAGCAGCCCGAACGGCCCGGCGCCGCGATTGCGCAGGATGAGCTTGGAGATCGGGCCGCAGAGCTTGTCATCGTAGGCGGCAAGCGCCGCTTGCGTGACCCCGTGCTCCACCATCGCGGCGCCCAGAATCCGGGCATCGACGATCGCCTGGCTGCCGCCGTTCGAGCCGGTCGGGTACATGGCATGAGCCGCATCGCCGAGCAGCAGCACCGGACCGTCTCGCCAGGTCGGCACCGGATCGCGGTCGATCATCGGATTTTCGAAAGCGCTGTTCGCTTGTTTGATTAAGGCAGGCACGTCGAGCCAGTCCCAGATCCAGGTGTCGAAATGGTGGATGAATTCATTCACGCTCACCTGCCGGAACCACCCGCTTTGTTTCCAGCCCTCGCCGCCGTCCATCGTGACTTCGGCAATCCAGTTGATGCTCGTGAGGCCGGTATGCGGATCGGGATGCGAGATCGGATAAAAGACGATCCGCTGGCGATGGGTGCCGAGGCCGACGAAGGAGGAGCCGGTGCGGATCGGCTTGGCCCAGGTCGTGCCGCGCCACATCACCGCGCCACCCCAATGGATTGGAGGCTGATCGGGATGCATTTGCGCCCTGATCGCCGAATGAATGCCGTCGGCGCCGATCAGCAACGCACCGGTCTCCTCGGCCGTTGAGCCGTCTGGACGCTCGATCAGCGTGGTCACGCTGCCGTCGGTATTTTTCCGGTAACCGGTGACGCGGCTCCCCAGCCTGACCGCATCAGGCCCGATCCGGTCGATCGCCTTTTGATAAAGCAACGTATGGAAGTGGCCGCGGTGAACCGCGTATTGCGGCCACTTGTATCCGGCGAGCAATCCTCGGGGCTCGGAATAAATGTCATTGCCGTTGAGTCCGACCAGCGCCCATTCTTTCGCCGGCAGCCCCACCCGGTCCAGATCGTGAACCGTAATGCCGAGATCGAAAAGCTCGCGCACCGCGTTGGGTTGCAGATTGATGCCGACACCGAGCGGACGCATTTCCCGTACCGCTTCGAAGACGACACTCGGTACGCCGATCTGATGAAGCGTAAGCGCGGTTGCGAGACCGCCGATGCCGCCGCCGGCGACGATCACGCGATGATTCGTGGCGCGTCGAAGTTGCGCGGCATCGTCAAATTTCATCATCGCCGCCCCGATCCCGCTTCACAATGCCCGTAGTCCGCCTTTTTCCTCGATGAAACTCGCAATCTCGGCGATCCCCTTGCCGGCCCGCAGATTGGTGAACACGAACGGTCGCGCGCCGCGCATGCGCTTGCTTTCGCGCTCCATGGTCTCCAGCGAAGCGCCGACATGCGGCGCCAGATCGACCTTGTTGATCACCAGCAGATCCGAGCGGGTGATGCCGGGGCCGCCCTTCGAGGGAATCTTGTCGCCGGCGGCAACGTCGATCACGTAAATGGTCAGATCGGCGAGCTCAGGCGAAAACGTAGCGGCGAGGTTGTCGCCGCCGGATTCGATCAACACCAGATCGAGGGCGGGGAATTTCTGCCGCATGTCGGCGATAGCCGCAAGATTGGCGGAAGCGTCCTCGCGGATGGCGGTGTGCGGACAACCGCCGGTTTCGACGCCGGCGATACGGTCGGACACCAGCGCGCCCGACCGCACCAGATATTCGGCATCCCATTTGGTGTAAATGTCGTTGGTAATGGCGGCGATCTCGTAACGGTCACGCAAACGCTTGCACAGCGCGTCCATCAGCGCGGTCTTGCCGGAACCGACCGGGCCGCCGACCCCGACACGCAACGGACCGTTATCAGCGGACATGCAGACATCCCATGTGTCAAGCTTACAGCGGAGAGCGGCGCATGTGGAGTGGCGGGGGAAGAGAACCCCGCGGCGTTCAAGAGCCGCCGGCGCGCGGTTGGCTCACCTTCTGCAGGTAGGCGACGATGTCCCGCCGCGAGGGCTCGTCGAGGACCCGGACCGGCATTTTGGCGCCGGGAACGAAGGCGCGCGGATTGGTAAGCCAGCGATCGAGATTGTCGGTCGACCAGACCAAGCCGGCGTTCTTCAAGGCTGCCGAATAGTCGTAGCCGGCGGCCGACCCTGCCGGACGTCCGACTACGCCTTCGAGCATGGGACCGATCTTGTTGCGGTCGAGCGCGTGACACGAAGCGCATCGCTCGGCGAACAGCGCCTGACCGTGCGCGGCGTCCGGCGCGGCGTTGGCAAGGAAGCGCGACATGTCTTTGGCGTTGGCCGGCTTGGCGGAGCGGAAAAACGTGTAGCCGAGCGTAATAGTGGAGACGCTGCGCATGTCCGGATCGTTGCCGAAGGCCGGATCGACGTAGAACACGACCGGCATCTTGACTTTCTCATGCGGCTCAAGCCGCTCCTCGTTGAAACAAAAACACTGAATCTTGTTGAAATAGATGCCGCTTGCCTGCGGGGTGACGTTGAAGGTCGCGTGCCCGACCATGGCCTCGTCGCCGGTATTTTCAGCGGTGAAGTAGACGAGCGTCTGTTCGCCGAGATGCACTGTGACCTCACGCTGCACCGGCTCGAAGCGCCAAGGCAGACCCGGCGCCACGTTTGAATCAAAGTCCACCAAAACCGTCTTTGGCGAGATTGCCGCCGTATCGGAAAGCACGCGCTGCGTGGTGCCGCCATAGCCGGTCGCAGCGCAGAACATGCGATATAAGGTCGGCGAATAGGCGACCGTGACGCACATCGCGGCGATCACGACAAGGCACGGTACGATGACCTTCCAGTGTTTTCGCGCTTGCACGTTCATGGACCGAGGCTTCCTGCTGCAATAAATAACTGTCGATACTGATAGCTCGGCTCTGGCTGTGTCGACAAAATGATGCGCCGCTGCGGCCTTTTGTCCAAACTGCGCGCCGGCCGGTCCCGGTGGTGGCGTTCAGGAGCGAAACAGGCGCGTATACTGGGTTTCATGACGCATACCGGCGAGGTCGGCGCGAAAGGCGGCAGTGCCGACGTCCTCCAGCGGCGTCTCTAACGCGCGTGCCGCCGCGGTGGCAACATTTGCTTCCAGCGCCGCAAGCACGCGCTGGCCATCGGTCTGGCCAAGCGGAATAAGCCGCACGCCGGCGGAAATCCAATTTGCCGTCAGCGCATGCAGGAACGCGGGCAAAGCCGCCTCGCAGGGGATGCCGTGCCCGGCGCAGGCAACGCCGACGGCGACCGGCAAAGCGACCGGTCCATCCCAGGCTCCTGCAAATCGCCCGATCGCCCGGCACGGCCACGCCGCCCGCGTTGCCTCGAGGAACGCGCGGCCCTGCGCGGTGGTTTCGAGGAAACGCTCCTTCGACGGCACGAATGCTGCGGCAAGCTCCGCCACCGCGCGCAGTGCCACCACGTCGTCGGCGGTACTCGCTCGATGCGCATGGACGAAAAACACCGCGTCGGCGAAACCGCCGCCCTCGCTCAGGATCGTCGCCAGCCATGTCTTGAGCGTTTGCGCGTCGCCGATATCGCCAGCCTCGACCGCCCATTCGATGCCGCCGGAGTACGAGAAGGCGCCAACCGGATAAGCCGGCGATAGCCACGCCATCAAACGGTACAGCGCCGCGTTCGCCGAGGGTGCGTCGGCGCAAGAACGCGACACCGGCCGGCGTTCGACCTTGCGCGGGCTGCGCTTGCGCACAGACGAGCGCAGCAGCGGCCGCCCGCGCGATTTAGCCATCGTGACCGTGGCCGTGATGGTGACTGTGGCCATGGTAGGCGCCGTGTTCCGGATTGAACGGCGCCTCGACCGGCGACAATGTCGCGCCGAGACCGCGCAGCATGGTTTCGATCACGTGATCGCGGCGGATGCGCAACCGGTCGCCGACGATTTCCACGTCGATGTGCCGGTTGCCGATGTGCCAGGCGAGCCGCGCCAGTTCGTGCGTATCGGCGGCCGCGATCTCGACGAGTGGCTCCGGCCGGCCGACGACCCGCACCATGGCACCGTCATCAAGCACCAAGCCGTCGCCGTCATGCAGCGCGGTCGCTTTTGGCAGATCGAGCAGGAATTTGGTGCCGCGTTCGGCGCGCATCATCACGCGCCGGCGGTGGCGTTCGTGGGCATCAAGAGTGATGGTGTCGACGGCACTGGTTACGTCCCAATGGCCGGCCGCCCTGACGTCCAGCGCGCGCTTCATCGGTTACACCCTCGCTCGCTTTTAACCCAAGAGCCGCACCAAGGGGTAGCTGAAACCCGCTAACGCAGGCACGGCCGCTTACGCTAAATTGGCCGTCCCTGCATCCGGCGGCGGCAGCGACAGCGCCAGCCGGCTGTAGTATAAACGGCACGTTGTGACGGACATTGATTACCGCGGAGAAGGGTTGTTCGGATGACCTCTTTCGACCGTGACCGGGCGCCAAGCCGCCGTCATTTCCTCAAGCAAGCAAGCCTCATCGGCAGCATGGCTGTGACGTATCCGGCTTGGGCGGATTCCGTCGTCGACCTCGGCTTACCAGGCGGTCCGAGCCAACGCACGCTGACCAGCGCCTTCCCGCAAAAGGGACCGATGATTTTGCAACGCAGCCGTGCGCCGTTGCTGGAAACGCCGTTTGAAATCTTCGACCGTGGCATCTTCACCCCGAACGACCGCTTCTTCGTGCGCTGGCACTGGGCCGACGTCCCGCAAGCCGTCGATGTGGCCTCTTTCAAGGTCGCGGTGCGAGGACACGTCAACACTCCGCTGTCGCTGTCGATGGCCGATCTTTTGAAGATGCCGCGGATCGACCTGGCGGCGGTCAATCAGTGTTCCGGCAATTCACGCGGCTACTTTCAGCCGCGCGTCGCCGGCGGCCAATGGGGCAACGGCGCGATGGGCAATGCGCGCTGGACCGGCGTGCGCCTGCGCGATGTGCTTGACCGCGCTGGTGTCAAGAGCGGAGCGGTCGCCGTGCGCTTCAACGGCCTCGACCAACCGACCGTCGATACGGGGCCCGATTTCATCACGTCACTTGATATCGACCGCGCCCGCGATGGCGAAGTGATGTTGGCCTTCGAGATGAACGGCGAGCAACTGCCGCTGCTCAACGGCTTCCCGCTCCGCCTGGTCGTGCCCGGATGGTATGCGACCTACTGGGTCAAGATGCTCAACGACATCGAAGTGCTGGACGCGCCGGACCAGAATTTCTGGATGGCGACGGCCTATCGCATCCCCGACACGCCGCACGCCGACGTCGCGCCCGGCCAAACCGGCTTCAAAACGGTGCCGATCAACCGCATGGTGCCGCGCTCGTTTTTCACCAACGTGACCGACAAGGCAACCATCAAATCCGGCGCGACGCTGCCGCTGCGGGGGATCGCGTTCGGCGGCGATTGCGGCGTAGCCGCCGTCGAAGTATCCGCCGATCAGGGCAAGAGCTGGAAGAAAACGACGCTCGGTCGGGATGCGGGCGCGTACAGCTTTCGCCACCACGCAACTGACGAAGCCGCGCTCCGGCACACTCACGTTGCAGGTCCGCTGCACCAACGCCAAAGGCGAGGTTCAGCCCAGCGCGCCGAACTGGAACGGGGCCGGCTTCATGCGCAACGTCATCGAGCAAGTGGAGTTTACAATTGCCTGACCGGACACCGCGAGGCGGACTATTCGTCACCCCGACCGGAAAACCGATTGCCGCGATTTGTGCGTTCTTGCTGGCGCTTGGTTTCGTTGCCGGACTGAACGCCGGGCCGACCTCGGCCGCGGAAAAATCGACCGTTACCGAGGGCGGCGTGACGCTGCATTCGGTCAGCACGAAATTTCCCGATCCCGGCCGCCTGTTTCCCGGCGGCAGCAGCGCCGATGCGATCAACAACAACTGCCTCGCCTGTCATTCGATCGGCATGGTGCTGACACAGCCGAAGATGTCGCGCGCCGCGTGGCAGGCGGAAGTGATCAAGATGCGCACTACCTACAAGGCGCCGGTCGCCGAGGCCGACGTGCCGGCCATCGTCGATTATCTCGCCAACCTCAGCGTCGGAAAATAACGGACCGCGGACGGGCGCCGCGCCGAGCGCGGCATCGATCAATGCAATATTGGACATCAGATCGCACACCGATATGGTGCTGCGGCAAGGGACGATTTTCCAGGCATGACCATCAGCGGCAAGGCCTATATTGCCGGGGCTTTCGAGCATCCGACCCGCCACGCGCCGGACAAGACGGTGGCGCAACTGCACGCGGAGGTGGCGCTCGGCGCATTGCAGGATGCCGGACTGACGCGGCAGGACGTCGACGGTTATTTCTGCTCCGGCGACGCGCCCGGACCCGGCCCCGCCTCGATGGCGGAATACATGAATCTGAAGCTTCGCCACGCCGATTACACGGAAGTCGGCGGTGCCTCCTACGCGCTCCTGGTCGGGCATGCGGCCGAGGCCATCGCCGCCGGCAAATGCGACGTCGCGCTGATCACGCTTGCCGGCCGGCCGCGCAGCGAAGGCATGGCGACCGGCACGGCGCCCCGCCCGCGCGATCCGAACCAGCCGGAGGCGCCTTGGGAAGCGTCCTATGCCATCACCACCGCCAACGGCTACGCCATGTGCGCCATGCGGCACATGCATCAATATGGCACCACCGGCGCCCAGCTTGCATGGGTGAAGGTCGCGGCTTCCCATCACGCCCAACACAATCCGCACGCCATGTTGCCCGAAGTGGTCACCGTCGAGGAGGTGCTGGCCTCACCGATGATTGCCGATCCGCTGCACCGGCTCGATTGCTGCGTGATCTCCGACGGCGGCGGCGCACTGGTGGTCGTGCGGCCGGAAATCGCGAAGACGCTCAAGCGTCCACCGGTCAAGATCATCGGCACCGGCGAAGCGGTCAAACATCTGACCGCCGGCACGTTCGACCTGACGACATCGGCCGCGGCGCGTTCCGGGCCGATCGCCTTCGCGGAGGCCGGCATTACGCCGGCCGACATCAAATACGCATCGATCTACGACAGCTTCACCATCACCGTCATTATCCAGATCGAAGATTTGGGCTTCTGCGCCAAGGGCGCCGGCGGTAAATTCGTCGCCGACGGCAATCTGATTTCCGGCACCGGCAAGCTTCCCTTCAACACCGACGGCGGCGGGCTGTGCAACAACCATCCCGCCAATCGCGGCAGCATGACCAAGGTGATCGAAGCGGTGCGGCAACTGCGCGGCGAGGCGCATCCGGCGGTGCAGGTGAAGAACTGCGACCTTGCGCTGGCGCACGGCACCGGCTTTCAGCTTGCCACCCGGCACGGTGCCGCCACCGTCATTATGGAACGGGAGTGAGGCGATGGCGCGAAAACTGACGCCGCCAGTCGTAACCGCGGAGAGCAAAGCCTTCTTCGAAGCGGCGCGTTCGGGCAGATTCGTCATCCCCTTTTGCACCGCCTGCGGCAAGGCGCATTGGTATCCGCGCGCCATTTGCCCGTTCTGCGCCAGCGACGCGGTGGAATGGCGCCCGGCCTCCGGCAACGGCACGATCTATACCTTCAGCGTCATGCGCCGGGTCAAGGAGCCTTACGCGATTGCGCATGTGACGCTGGCCGAAGGACCGACCATGCTCACCAATCTCGTCGATTGCGATTTCGACACGCTTCGCATCGGGCAGGCGGTCGCGGTCGTATTCCAGGAGACCGAGGGCGGCGCGCCGGTGCCGATGTTCAAGCCGGTGTAGAAGTTCATGTCTCCCGTCACCCTGAGGTGGCCACGCCGCGGCCCTCGAAGGGCGACGACCCGAGCACTGCGGCCGTCTATCCTTCGAGGCTCGCTGCGCTTGCACCTCAGGATGACGGACGGCGAATGATCAACAAGATCGTGCAGAGCATGGCGGAGGCGACGGCGGATATCCGCGACAACGCGGTGGTGTTGATCGGCGGCTTCGGCAGCATCGGCCAGCCCAACGCTCTCATCGAAGGGTTGATCGAGCAAGGCGCCAAAGATCTGACCGTGGTCGCCAACAACGCCGGCGTCGGCCACACCGGTCTGGCCCGGCTGATGGAAGTGGGCCGCGTGCGCAAGATCATCTGCTCGTATCCGCGTACATCCGACCCGGTCGTGTTCGCCGAACTTTACCGCGCCGGCAAGATCGAGCTCGAAGTGATGCCGCAGGGCACCATGGCCGAGCGCATGCGTGCCGCCGGCGCCGGCATCCCGGCCTTCTATACGCCGACCTCGGTCGGCACCAAGCTTGCCGAAGGCAAGGAAGCACGCGACTTTCATGGCCGGACCTACGTTCTCGAAGAGGCACTGTTCGGCGACGTCGCCCTGGTCGAGGCCTGGCAGGCGGATCGCTGGGGCAACCTGACCTACCGCTCGTCGGCGCGGAACTTCTATCCGGTGATGGCCATGGCGGCGAAGTTGACCATCGTGCAGGCCCAGCACATTGTGGAACTCGGTGCGCTCGATCCGGAGCAGGTCGCCACCCCCGGTATATTCGTCGATCGCGTGGTGCACGTGCCTTACGGCGAGCCGGTCGTCACCTGACGGGGAAACTCAACGTGAGCACAAAAGCGGCGGCGGAGACACTGGCGGCGTGCAAGCCCTGGACGCGCGAGGAGATCGCCGCGCGGGCGGCGCGCGACATTCCGGAAGGCTGGTACGTCAATGTCGGCATCGGCATTCCCGTGCTGCTGCCGAATTACATCCCGCCCGAACGCGAGGTGATCATTCAGTCGGAGAACGGCATTCTCGGCATGGGCCCGAGCCCGCCGGACGACAAGATCAACCGCTGGCTGATCAACGCCAGCAAGAAATACGTCACGCTCGTTCCGGGCGGCTCCTATGTCCATCACGCCGATAGTTTTGCCATGATCCGCGGCGGCCATCTCGACCTTTGCGTGCTCGGCTCGTTTCAGGTGGCCGAGAACGGCGACTTCGCCAACTGGACGTCCGCCGGCGACGACATGCCGTCGGTCGGCGGCGCGATGGACTTGGCCGCCGGCGCCAAGGCGATCTGGCTGTTGATGGATCACACCACCAAGAACGGCGACAGCAAGGTGATGCGGCGCTGCACCTACCCGCTCACCGCGGTCGGCGCGGCCAAGCGCGTCTATACCAATCTCGCCGTGCTCGACATCACCGACAACGGCTTCGCGGTGCGCGATCTGGCGCCGGGCCTGACGTTCGAGGCGTTGCAGGACGTCACCGACGCGCCGCTGCATCTCACGAATTGAAGTGTGATGAATTTGGGTTGAATCAATTGCTCGTCATGGCCGGACTTTGTTCCGGCCATGCGCGTCCTCTGTTTGGATTCAGCATTCAAGACGTAGATGCCCGTGACGAGCGCGGGCATCACGAGGCGGACCGCCGGCACGAACGGCGAGGACTGATTACTGCGCAGACGCGGGCGGCGATGCCGGCGCCGGCTTGAGCGGCGGCTTGGCCTTGTGCGATTTCTTTTTCGGAGCGTCGGCCGCCGCCTTGGTTTGCAACTCGGACGGCGGACTGGCGGCCAGCGCCGACGACGACAGCGGCGTCCAGGATTTTCCGGCCGACGCTTTTCCGTCGCCGGCCTTTTTACCGTCACCGGCCTTTTTGCTTTCGCTTACTTTGCCGTCGCCCGCTTTCGCGTCGCCGGCCTTCCGCTCGTTCGCCTTGCCGCCGGTTTCCTTGCCGCCGGCTTCCTTTTCGTCCGCGCGCTTGGCGACCCGTTTCCCCTCACTCTTCTTCTTATGATGCGGCGCCGGCGGTTCAATGGTCGCGAGCCTGGCGATCTCGGCCGGCGTGCGCGTCGGCCCGGTATAGACAACGACCGGCGTCACCGCGCCGGCGTCGGACAGGAGCGCGGCGCCCTTAGGCGTCGGCGCCCTTAGGCTCGACAACAACGCCGAGAAGGCTCCGCTGTTGTCGCCGTTGGCATTTTCGCCGCCGGCATCTTCGTCCTCATCCGCCGCCGGCTTCTTGCGGTGCTTGCCGCAGACCTCGTCATGCAGATTGGGCGGCGCCGCGCTGATCGGCGTCAGCTCATTGACCGATCCGAGCGCCGGCGTCAGCCACGACAACGGATTTTGCACGAAGCCGCTCTCCAGCAATTCCGCCGCCTTGACCGCGCGCGCCGCCGAAGACGGCGCACCCATGACGACGGCGATCAACTGCCGGCCGTTGCGCGTGGCGGTGGCGACCAGATTGAAGCCGGCCGCGCAGATGAAACCGGTTTTCATTCCGTCGGCGCCCGGATAGCGGCCGAGCAAGGTATTGTAGTTGCGGACCACGCGGCGGCCGAACTTGATGGCCGGAATGTGCCAATAAAAATTGTACTCGGGAAAATCGTGGATCAGCGCGCGGGCAAGAATCGCCATGTCGCGCGCCGAGGTAATCTGCTCGTCGGCCGGCAGGCCGTTCGGATTGACGAAGTTCGACTCGGTCATGCCCAGCCGGTGCGCCGTCCTGGTCATGTCCTCGGCGAAATTCTCGATCGAGCCGTCGACGCCTTCGGCCAGCAGCACGGCCATATCGTTGGCCGACTTCACCATCATCATCTTCAGCGCATTGTCGACCGTCACCTGGGTGCCGACGGCAAAGCCCATCTTGGTCGGCGATTGCGCCATCGCGGTACGCGAAACCGTAAATAACGTGTCGAACGTGACGCGGCCCTGCTTGATTGCCTGCAAAGTGGTGTAGAGCGTCATGAGTTTCGTCACCGAAGCGGGGTACCACGGATAGGTGGCATTCTCGGCGCGCAGCACCTTGCCGGAATCGGCTTCGACCAGGATGAATGCTTCGGCACCCGCCGGCGTCGCAGCGAATCCGGCAGCCAAGAGAAGAGCGAGCGCGGCAGCGAGCGTCAGCGTCCTGGAAAACTGTAAATGGTACACGTGTCGCGGTCCGCTTCGTTGTTCGGGCCCGGCGGCCGCCGTCTCCGGACTGCGCCACAACCGGAAAAATGGCCGCAACAGGTTCATGAAAGGTTCCCGAAGCCCGGCGGCCGAACTATCTAAGCCCAAGGACCGCTCGAACGCAAAGCTAAATCCCGGTATCATTTTCAATATCGGTCCAGGTGCGCACGTTCGCAGCATCGGCCTAAGAAAAGCGACCAAAGTTCGGCAAAGGACACAATCATGACCGCTTGCATCGTGGGATGGGCGCACACGCCGTTCGGCAAACTTGCCGGCGAGACCGTCGAAAGCCTGATCGTCAAAGTGGCGGGCGAAGCGCTCGCCGACGCCGGCATGTCGGCAAAGGACATCGACGAGATCGTGCTCGGCCATTTCAACGCCGGCTTCTCGGCGCAAGACTTCACGGCCTCGCTGGTGTTGCAGGCGTCGCCGGATTTGCGGTTCAAGCGCGCGACTCGGGTGGAAAACGCCTGCGCGACCGGTTCGGCCGCGGTGCATCAGGGCATGCGGGCGATCGCCGCCAAGTCGGCCCGCGCCGTGCTGGTGGTCGGCGTCGAGCAGATGACGACAACGCCAGTCGCCGAAATCGGCCGCAACCTGCTGAAGGCATCCTATGTCCGCGAGGAGGCCGATATCGAAGGCGGCTTCGCCGGCGTGTTCGGCAAAATCGCCGGACTCTATTTCCAGCGCTGGGGCGACCAGTCGGACGCTCTGGCGCAGATCGCCGCCAAGAACCACAAGAACGGCGTCGGCAATCCCTATGCGCAGATCCGCAAAGATCTCGGCTACGATTTCTGCCGGCGGGAAAGCGATAAGAATCCGCGCGTCGCCGGACCGCTCAAACGCACCGATTGCTCGCTGGTGTCGGACGGCGCCGCGGCGCTGGTGCTGACCGATGTCGAAACTGCGTTGCAAATGAAAAAAGCGATCGTGTTTCGCGCCAGCGCGCATGTGCAGGATTTTTTGCCGATGTCGCGCCGCGACATTCTCAAGTTCGAAGGCTGTTCGGTCGCCTGGCGGCGGGCGCTCGCCGAGGCCGGCATCGGGCTTGCCGATCTTTCCTTCGCCGAGGTGCACGACTGCTTCACCATCGCCGAGTTGATCGAGTACGAGGCCATGGGCCTGGTGCCGGAAGGCCAGGGTGCGCGGGCGATCGCCGAGGGCACGGTCGCCAAGGACGGTAAGTTGCCGATCAATCCGTCGGGCGGCCTCAAGGCCAAGGGTCATCCGATCGGCGCCACCGGCGTGTCGATGCACGCCATCGCCTCGATGCAGCTCAACGGCACTGCCGGCGACATGCAGGTCAAGGACGCGCGGCTCGCCGGCATTTTCAATATGGGCGGCGCTGCGGTTGCCAATTACGTCAGCATTCTGGAACGCTTGCGCTGACGGCTCGCCGGGTCGATCAGCATTCTGCCGAAGACCGAAAAGGCCGCACGCAGAAAAGGAAAAAGCCGATGGATATTCAACCGTATCTCGCCTTCGAAGGCCGCTGCGAAGAAGCGATCGAATTCTACAAAAAGGCGATCGGCGCCAAGGTCGACATGCTGATGCGCTTCAGGGACGCGCCCGATCAATCCATAGTCACTCCGGGGAATAAGGACAAGGTGATGCATGCGGCGCTGCGCGCGGGCGACACCCAGCTCCTGATGTCCGATGGACGCTGCACCGGCAATCCGAATTTCTCGGGCATTGCGCTGGCTCTCAGCACGGCGAGCGACGCCGACGCCGAACGGATGTTCAACGCGCTCGCCGAAGGCGGCACGGTGAACATGGCGCTGACCAAGACGTTCTTTGCGTCGCGCTTCGGTATGCTGGCCGACAAGTTCGGCGTCGGCTGGATGGTGCTCAGTCCGGCAAGTTAAACCGAAGCCCGCGCCAAGGCGCCGGCGCATTTGTCGTCGCATCCGGCGGCGCGGCAGCGCGCCGATGCCGGATGATCGCGCGGCGCAAAGCCGCTTCCCCGCTCCGCTTGTTGTCGCGTGCGTCAGGTTCGGTGGCCGATAAAATTCGGTGTCGGCTGGGTAGCCGTTGTGCCAAACTGACGTTTATCGCCAACGTTGGGGGGGATGGTGATGAGTGGCGGAGGCGGGGCGGATTTTGTCATCTCTCGCGTGTTCGAAGCGCCGCGCGAGCGGGTTTGGCAGGCGCTGACCGAAACCGAGCGGCTGAAGGACTGGTGGCCGCCGAAAACCTTCACCATGATCCACGCCAGCATCGACTTGCGCCCGGGCGGCGTTTTTCATTGCGGCATGAGTTCGGTCGAAGGCTATAAGGTGTGGGCGAAATTCACCTACCGCGATGTCGTGCCGCTCGAGCGCCTGGTGTTTTTCAGCGCCTTCTCCAACCAGGCGGGCGAACTCAAGCGCCATCCCATCGTGCCGACCTGGCCGATGCAGACGCTGACCGCCATTGCGCTGGAGGAGGAAGCCGGCAACACCAAGCTGACCATCTCGTGGTCGCCGCACGAGCCAACCGAGATCGAACGCCAGACATTCAATGCGTCCCACATCGGCTTGAAAGCGACCTGGAACGCCGCCTTCGATCAGCTCGCGGCGTATCTGGCCAAGACCGGCTAGTGTCGCGTCTCTGAAATTTCTATACATTTATTGTGGGTCATGATTCCCTCTCTGCAGCTGAATGATTCGGAGGCTGCGATGACCGGGCCTGCTGCAGTGGAAATCGTTCTCAGCGAGAGGGAGCGCAGCGAGTTGGAAGCGTGGGTGCGGCGTCGCAAGATTGCGCGGGCGGATGCGATGCGCGCCAAGATTGTCCTTCTGGCGGCAGATGGTTTGAATAATTGCGCCATCGCCGACGAGATCGGCGTGTCGCGGATGACGGTTTTGACTTGGCGCAAGCGGTTTGCCGCGAAGCGCTTCGAGGGCCTCGATGACGAGCCGCGTTGTGGCGCGCCGCGCAAGATCGGGGACGACAAGATCGCCGATGTGGTGACGAAGACGCTTGAAACAATGCCGTCCCACGCGACGCATTGGAGCACGCGCTCGATGGCGAGGGCATCGGGTCTGTCCGTTTCAACCGTGCATCGCATCTGGAATGCATTCTCGCTGCAGCCTCATCGCAGCGAGACCTTCAAGCTTTCGACCGATCCGCAGTTCGTTGAGAAGGTGCGCGACATCGTTGGCCTCTACCTTGACCCGCCGGAGCGCACTTTGGTGCTTTGCGTCGATGAAAAGAGCCAAATTCAGGCGCTTGACCGCACACAACCGCTGCTGCCGATGCGCCCGGGCCAGGCCGAGAGGCGAACCCATGACTATGAACGTCACGGCGTCACCACCTTGTTCGCCGCTCTCGACGTGAAGGCGGGAACGATCGTCGGGAAATGCATGCCGCGCCACCGCGCGCGCGAATTCCGCAAGTTCCTCGACGAGGTTGAGCGGAATGTTCCGGCCAATCTCGACATCCACGTCATCATGGATAATGCGTCGAGCCATAAGACCAAGCTCATCCGCGCCTGGTTCGCCAGGCGCCGCCGCTGGTATGTTCACTTCACGCCGACATCCTCATCCTGGATCAATCAGGTCGAACGTTTCTTCGCGCTCCTGTCAGAACAGCAGATCAAACGTGGCGTGCATCGATCGGCTGCCGACCTAGAAGCCGCGATCAACACCTATATCAAGATCCAGAACGCCGATCCAAAACCGTTCCGATGGACCAAATCTGCCGACGACATTCTCGCATCGATCGAGCGCTTCTGCCGCCGAACAATCAGCGATCACGAAACAGCTGCATAGAAACTTCAGAATCAGGACACTAG
>JAGXAC010000261.1 GCA_019075925.1 Hyphomicrobiales bacterium
GGCAATCGTCTCGGCATCAAGCTTGCGCTTGGCGACCAAATCGGTTATCGCGCTGCCGAGCGCCGAAGACGTGCGCTTGAGCCCGCCGGTGAGGCGCTGCCACCAACCACCCCTGGTTTCCTTGGCGCTGTCGTTCATGCGTGGCCCGTGATAGCGGTTTCCCCAAGCGAAGCAACAAGCGGCCGCTTCATGACCTCAGAACAAATGGTGTCGCGGCTTCTCTACCGCGACGGGCTGATGCTGATACTCGACAAGCCTGCCGGGCTGTCGGTGCATGCCGGCCCGATCAACAGCGCCAACCGCCGCGAAAGCGTCGAGGATCATTTCGACGCGTTGCGCTTCGGCCTGCCGCGGCCGCCGGCGCTGGCGCACCGGCTCGACCGCGATACATCCGGCTGCCTGGTGCTCGGCCGGCATCACAAGGCACTGGCGGAACTCGGCAAGCTGTTTCGCAACGGTGCCATCGGCAAGACCTATTGGGCGATCGTCGACGGCGCGCCGGAGACCGACGAAGGCGTCATCGAGATGCCGCTCGGCCGTCTCGACGCGCGGCGGGGCTGGTGGATGAAGCACGACCCGCAAGGCCGGCCGGCGGTTACCAAATGGACGGTGCGGGGCAAGACCGCGGCCATGAGTTGGCTTGCGCTCGAACCGCTGACCGGCCGCACGCACCAGCTTCGCGTCCACTGTGCCGAAATGGGCTGGCCGATCCGAGGCGACGCGGTTTACGGCAACGCGCCGCGAAACGGCGGCCCGATTCTGCATCTGCACGCCCGCGAAATCGTGGTGCCGCTATACAAAAATCGCGAGCCGATCCATGTGCGAGCGCCGGTACCGCCGCATATGCGCGAGGCGCTAACGAAGTGCGGCTGGAGTGAAGCAGAGGAGCAAGCGGAAAGCGGCGCCCTCATCAATTCCCGCGACGCGGCCGCCGGAACTAGTAAATCGACTGCTTGATGCGGTCGGGTGCGAGCCGGTCGTACTCGGCACTGCTCGTCTTGCCATCGGTCAACTCGGCGAGGATTGCGCCGGGGGTAGGCAGGCTCTTGCGATCGACTTTGCTTGCCTGGTCCCAAAGCTTCGCGCGGATGATCGCCTTGGTGCATTGAAAATAGGCGCGCTCCACCGTCACCACCAGCACGGATTTCGGCACCTTGCCGTCGATGGCGAAGCTTTCGGTCAGTTGCGGATCCGTGGAGATTTTTGCGCGGCCGTTGACGCGCATGGTCTCGCCGACGCCCGGAATGAGGAACAGGAGCGAGATGCGCGGATCGCGCACGAGATTGCGTAGCGAATCGATGCGATTGTTGCCGCGGCGGTCTGGGATCAGCAACGTGTGCTCGTCGACGACACGCACGAAACCGGGCGGATCGCCGCGCGGCGAACAATCCAGGCCCTCGGGGCCGTTCGTCGCCAGTACGCAGAACGGCGCGGCTTCGATCAGCCTTCGATACTGAGTCGTGATGCGGTCGGTTTCCTTGAAAACCGCGGCACCATAAGGCGCATCGGAATACAGAGCCTCGAGCTGTGCGGTGGTTGTGATCGTATGATCTTGCCCGTCCTCGTCCATCGTGGGCTCTCCGCGGTTTGACGCGAATACTAACTCATGCGGCCAGCAATTGCTTGCCGTCATGTCCGGCGATATGCCGCGTGACGAGGCTGCCCGGCGTTTCCGGTGCGGCCAGCAAGACCCGGGTGAATTGCTCGGTGCGGCCCTGCCCGCTCGATTCGACCAGCACGCTGCGTTCGCGGCCGATTTCCGCATCAAGATGACGGCGCAGCATAACCGCGCCGCGTGCCCGCAAGCGACGTGCCCGTTGCTTGACGACGGCGCGGTCGAGTTGCGGCATGCGCGCCGCCGGCGTTCCCGGCCTCGGCGAAAACGGAAAGACATGCAGATGCGTCAGCCCGCAATCGTCGATCAGATCGAGCGAGTTTTTGAACATCGCTTCGGTTTCCGTCGGAAAGCCGGCGATGATGTCGGCGCCAAAGACCATCCCCGGCCGCAGCCGCCGCAAAGTCTCGCAGAAGATCACCGCGTCGCGGCGCGTGTGCCGCCGCTTCATGCGCTTGAGGATGAGGTCGTCGCCGGCCTGCAACGAGAGATGCAGGTGCGGCATCAGCCGCGCGTCGTCGGCAAACGCATCGATCAGCGCGCGGTCGGCTTCGACGGAATCGATAGACGACAGCCGGAGCCGCTTGAGTTCCGGCACATGCTTGAGGACTTGCCGGACCAGCGTTCCGAGCTTCGGTGCTCCGGGCAGGTCTGCACCATAACTGGTGACGTCGACTCCGGTCAGCACGACTTCGCCATAGCCATTGGCGACGAGCCGCCGCACATCGTCGATCACGGCGCCCATCGCAACGGAGCGCGAATTGCCGCGGCCATACGGGATGATGCAAAACGTGCAGCGGTGGTCGCAGCCGTTCTGGACCTGCACGAAAGCGCGCGCGCGGCCGGCGAACCCTTCAATCAAATGCGCGGCCGTTTGCCTGACCGCCATGATGTCGTTGACCAGCGTCTTCGGCGCATCCGCGACGCCAAAGGCACGCACCTGCCGCCAAGTGGCTGAGTCGAGCTTTTCGGCGTTGCCAAGCACGCCGTCTGTTTCGGGCATCGCGGCGAAAGTATCCGGTTCGGTCTGCGCCGCGCAGCCGGTGACGACGATTTTCGCCTGCGGACGTTCGCGGCGCAGCGCCCGGATGGTCTGCCGCGCCTGCCGCACCGCCTCGGCGGTGACGGCACAGGTGTTGACCACGACGGTATCGGCAAAACCGGCGCGTTCCGCTTCGCGGCGGATCACTTCCGATTCGGCGGCGTTAAGCCGACAACCGAAGGTGACCACCTCGACACTCATCGGATTACACGCCGACGCCGGCGAACAGCGCGGCGTCGAAACGTCCCTTGTGCTCGAATTCGGCCGGGCCC
>JAGXAC010000078.1 GCA_019075925.1 Hyphomicrobiales bacterium
GGTCGGCTGCACCTGACTCGAACCGGCAAGACTGACCCCAATGCTGTTGACCACGTCGCGTTCGTTGACGCCGACATATTGCGCCCGCGTGCGGTCGACGTTGACGTCGAAAGTCGGCAAATTAAGCGATTGCTGAATGCGCGCATCGACCAGGCCGGGGATGTAGCGCAACCGCCGCAGTACTTCGTTGGCGTAGGCAAAATTCTGCTGGAGCCGAGGACCACGAATTTGCACCTCAATCGGCGCCGGCGCGCCGAAATTGAGAATCTGGCTGATGATATCGGCTGGCAGGAACGAGAAGGTCGTGCCAGGGAACCGGGCCGGAAGCTCCTCGCGCAGCATCCGCACATATTCCCGCGTCGGGCGATGGCCGTCGGCAAGCTTGATCTGCACTTCGCCGTCCTCGGTGCCGATCGTGCCGGTGTTGTTGTACGTCTTGTTGATGCTGCTGATCGGGAAGCCGATGTTGTCAACGACCGTCTCAAATTCACGCGGCGGAATGATTTCGCGGATAACCTTCTCGATTTCAGCGAATTGGCGCGCGGTTTCCTCCACTCGCATGCCGACATGCGTGCGCACGTGCATCAGGATCTGTCCGCCATCGACCTCCGGAAAAAAATCGCGGCCGAGATAAGGTGCGAGCGCGAAGCTTCCGATCACGAACGCCAGGAAGCCGGTCACGAAGATGGCGCGATGACGCAGCGCCAGCGTCAGGAGTTCGCGATAGGCGAGGCGGCCGCGCTCGAAACGGGCTTCGAAACCGCGCTGCAGCCACACGAGCGGATTGCGCGACGGAGGAGGCGGACTGTCTGCGTGGCCGACATGGGCGCGCAGCATGTACTTCGCCATCGTCGGGACCAGCGTTCGGGACAGAACAAACGACCAGACCATCGCCGCCATGACCGCTTCCGCTAACGGCACGAACAGGAAGTGCGGTACGCCGGTCAGAAAGAACATCGGTACGAAAACGATGCAGATGCAGAGCAGCGAAACGAACGCCGGCGTCACGATCTGCTCGGCGCCGTCGAGAATGGCGTGCTCGACCTGCTTGCCCTGTTCGAGATGCCAGTTGATGTTCTCGATCGTAACCGTGGCCTCGTCGACAAGAATGCCGACGGCCAGCGCCAGCCCGCCCAGGGTCATGATGTTGAGGGTCTCGCCCAGCGCCCACAGGGTCGCGACCGAACCGAGCACCGACAACGGAATCGACGTTGCGATGATCAAGGTCGAGCGGAAGCTGCCGAGAAAAAGCAAAATCATCAGGCTGGTCAGCGCCGCGGCGATGACGCCTTCGCGAACGACGCCGCTGATCGCGCCTTTGACGAAAAACGACTGATCGGCGATTGGCGTGATCCGAAGCGTGCTCGGCAGGGTCCGCAATAGGGCGGGCAAGGCTTTCTTGATGCCGTCGATGACGGCGAGCGTCGAGACGCCGCCATTCTTCAACACCATCATCAGGACGGAGCGCTTGCCGTCGACGTGAACGATATTGGTTTGCGGCGAATTGCCGTCGTGTACGTAGGCGACGTCGCGGATGTAAACCATCGCGCCGTTGACGCTTTTGATCGGCAAATCGCCAAGTTGGCTGATGATGGAGGGGGCGTCGTTGAGCTGGATCACGTATTCGAACGTACCGATCTTCTCGGTGCCGACCGGGGTAATGAGGTTTTGCGCAGCGAGCGCGTTGGCCACGTCCTGGCCGGAGAGGCCGCGTGCGCGCATCGCCGCCGAATCGAGATCGATCTGCACCTGCCGGAATTTGCCGCCGTACGGGTAGGGGATTGCCGCGCCCGGCACTGTCACCAACCCGACGCGCAGGAAGTTGATCGCGATGTCGTTCAGTTGTTGCTCGGAGAGGTCCTTGCCGGACAACCCGAGCTGGATGATCGGGACCGTTGAAGCATCATAATTCAAAATCAGCGGCGGCACCGATCCGGGCGGCATATTCCGCAACAGGGTTTGCGAAATCGCCGTGACCTGGGCATTGGCGATGCGGATATCGGCCCCCGGCTGGAAGAATACTTTGACGATGCCCGCGCCGTTGTAGGAATTCGCTTCAATATGCTCGATGTTATTGACCGTCGTGGTCAGCGCGCGTTCGAACTGCGTAACCACCCGGCCGGCCATTTCTTCCGGCGGCAGTCCGGTATAGTTCCAGATCACCGCGATGACCGGTATCCGGATTTCCGGAAAAATATCGACGGGCGTGCGCGAGGCCGCCAGCGGGCCAATAATGAGGAGCAGCATCGCAAGAACGACGAACGTGTAGGGGCGCCGCAACGCGATGCGGACGATGGCAGTCATTCAATACCGGCTCCCCAGTTCGCGGCCATGGCTCCCCGCCGCCACGAATGTCACGGACGCCGCCCCCTCGCCAGACATTCTTCTCGCGCGCCGCAACATAACGCGGCGCGGGCCCCGGACAACTCACAAACACGTTTGAATCTGGCGGGTTGGGGACCTTTGCGCGTCCAAGCTATGCATGGCGAAATAGACAGCTATGCGCCCATACCGCCGAGCGGCATGGGCCAAAAATAAGTGCGGCCGGCTCCTGGGGAAGAGCCGGCCGCGCGAACCCGGTCTGGGGACGGGGAGGGGTGGGGACGTGACCGGGGTCGCAAGCTCCTATTCGAGATCGAATCTTCAGCGTGAGGACGCAGTCGCGGGTGCCGGCCGCGGCTCGCCGAGCGAAACCCAAACGTTGGGATCGGATTGCGATTGGCGTTTGACGAAGCGATAGCCGGTGTCGGACCACGCCAGGATTTGATCGTTCTGATTGTCGAGGATGTATTCGCCCTTGTCGGTCTTGACCGTGAGGATGGCGTGGCCGTCGCCGTGCTTGTCGCGCACGACGGTGATCAGCAGCGCTTCGCGCGGCCAACCGGCCTGCATCAACATCCGGCGCTTTTGCAGCACGTAGTCCTCGCAGTCGCCGTAGCCGTCGTCGGGATAGTTCCAGCGCTCGACCACGCCCCAATGCTCCATGTCGGTCATCGGTTTAACGTGCGTGTTGACATATTGATTGATGCGCTGGAGATCCTTCCACGTTTGACCGGTCAGCATCACGTCGCGTGCAACCGACGGCTTGGTCTTGCATTCCGGATCGTATTCGACACAAAACTCGGTCCAGCCGATCGGCGCCTTGACGGTTGGCCCGATCGAGATGAACAACGGACGCTCCTCGGCGTTGCTTGTGACCGGCGTTGCCAGCAGCGCTGACGCGATGACGCCCGCCGCAGCTGCGTGCCGGAGCAACGCTTTCGCCCCCGAACTCATGTGACCCCTCTCCCTTTTGTTGGGATCACATCTCGCAGAAAGCTTTTGCGCGGCGGCTAAGTCGAGTACTTCAATTTGAAGTAAAACCGGCTAAACACGCGCGCAAATCCTCGGGACATTTGCCGCCATTCGGCTAAAATTTTAGACATTCAAATTTTATGTAAATTGCATGAGATGGCGGCAGCCTTGAGAAAAGCAAGCATTCTATTGGTGCTTTGCGTTTCTTCTTCGTGGCGACGGTGCTGCCGCGAGCAGCCGTACCTCAGTGGCGAGCGAAAATCGGGGCGGTCATCATGCCGCAAAATGTCGGCGCGCTGTTTACCAGCCGGTGACGTTGCCCATCGAATGCGCGAACTGGCGCCGCGCTGTTGTCGGCCGGATTACGAACTTGCTGCCCCTGGAACCCCGCTGTTACTCTTTCGCGGGACGAAACAGCACGGGGAGCGCGCAAATGTCGTATGCCAACTTCGTTCAGCCGCCAAAAATCGAGGAATACAAAGAGCGCTTCAAGGATTTCTACAAAATGTCGCGCCGTCCCGATGGCGTCATCCTGGTGGAGGCGCACACCAAGGGTGGGCCGATCCAGCTCAGCGTCGAAAATCATCGCTCGGTCGGACAGATGTTCAAAACGGTTGGCGCCGATCCGGAGAACGAGATTCTTATCTTCACCGGGACCGGCGACGAATTCATGATGGATGCGGATCCGGAAGGCTTCAGGCTGGAGCAGGAGGACTTGGCCTATTGGGCTTACGAGTACGCCTATAAGGATGGCCGCATCAACGTCTCTTCCCTTGTCAACGATCTGGAAATTCCGACCATCGGCATCATCAACGGCCCCGGCTTTCACACCGAGATGTGCCTGATGTGCGACATCACCATCTGCGCCGACGACGCGATCATCTACGATTTGCACTACGACATCGGTTCGGTGCCCGGTGACGGCATTCATAGCTGCTTCCAGGAAATCCTCGGCGTAAAGCGGGCCGCCTATGCGCTCCTGACCGGTCAGGCGATCGACGCCAAGCTTGCGTTGGAATATGGCATGGTCAACGAAATTCACCCGCGTGCAAAGCTGATCGAGCGCGCGCACAAGATCGCCGACCACATCATGACGCAGCCGCGGACGACGCGGCGAATGACGACGCAGATCGTGCGGCGCCCGTGGCGGCGGCAGATTACCGACAGCCTCGACGGCGGGTTCGCGATCCAGATGTTCGCGCATCTGGCGAAGGACGCGCCTGCGCATGGCCGGCGTCACATCGCCGACCAAGTGGCCTATGTGCGCCAAGGCAAGCGCAACAATTTCGACTGACGCCGATCCCGATTTGCGGAACCTTGTCGGCGCGCCCGTTCTCTAGTTAAATCGCGTCAAGCGCGGATAAGGCCACCATCGGCCGACGCGGTCGTGCCGGGACGGCAGAGGGAGAAAACGGTCATGAAAGTCACGATGTTTCATTTCATGCCCTATCGCGATTTGCCGGAAGACTTTCCCGGCAAGCTGCCGTCGGCCTGGGTCGACACGCCGTGGTGGGAATATGGTGATGCCAACAAGGTCACTGACTATTACAACTGGTCGATCGATGAGTTGATGCTTGCGGCCAAGCTCGGCTTCGACGCCATCGGCACCAACGAGCACCATCAGAATCCGTATGGATTCATGTGCAACCCGAATCTGTTCGGCGCGATGCTCGCCAAGCTGACCCGCGACCAGGGATTGGATCAGGTGGCGCTTTTGCAACTTGGCGCGACCATCTCGTCATCTCCGCCTGTCCGTCTCGCCGAGGAATATGCGGTGATTGATTGCCTCAGCGGCGGCCGCTTGATTGCCGGTCTGCCGACCGGCCTGGGCAACGACGTCTCGGTCAGTAACGGCATCACTCCGATGGAGCACCGCGAACGCTGGCGGGAAGGTGTCGACTTCATCCTGAAGGCATGGACGGCGAAAGAGTTCTTCGCCTGGAACGGCAAATACACGCAGCTGCCGAAAGTAAATCTATGGCCGCGTCCGGTTCAGGATCCGCATCCGCCGGTGGTGATACCGGGCGCGGCGAGTTCATCGACTTGGGATTATTGTCACGACAACAACTTTCCCTACGCCTACCTGAGTTATTTCGGCGGCAAGTCCGCGTACAACGTCATGGACCGGTTTTGGCAGCGTGCCGCCGCCAAGGGCCGGGACGCCAATCCCTACCGCGCCTCGTTTCTCCAGATCGTCGGCGTCGCCGAAACCGACCGCAAGGCGGAAGAAATATTCAGCAAGCACGTCGAATATTTTTATCACAAGCTGTTGCATCTGCCGCTCTATTACATCAACCCGCCGGGCAACGCCGACTACAAGAGTCTGTTGAACATTCTGATGTCGGGAACCAACATGCTGCAGATCGGCGACTTCACCACCGACCTGAAGCTGCTGAAGGCCAAGGACATGATCGAGAAGGAATTCGTTGTCGTGGGCAGTCCGGCGACGGTGCGCGATAAGCTCGAAGCTATGGCCAAACGCCTCAATATCGGCCACCTCATGGTGGCGCTGCAGTTTGGTTCGATGCCGCATGAGTTGGCCAACAAGAATATCGAACTGTTTGCCCGCGAGGTCCTCCCGCATTTGCAAAAACTTTGGGAAGATCAGCCGTGGGAAAACCACTGGTGGCCGAAGAAATTGCGCAAGCGCCCGACCCGCCGTCGCGAGATGGCGACCGCCTGATCGCAGTGCTCGGCCGACTTAAACGACTCAACGCGTTTGGATGTGAACCATGGTCACCGCTACAGTGAAGACGGTCCCGGTCCGTCATTGCGATTTCGAAGCGAAAGTCAAAACCGCCGGCAGCGGTCCGCCGCTGGTTTACCTGCACGCGGCGGGCGGGCCGATCTGGGATCCGTTCGTCGAGGGATTGTGCGAGCGTTACACCGTCTATGCGCCACATCATCCCGGCACCGGCGAAACCGCGCGCGACGCGATCCGTTCGGTCGACAATTTGTGGGATCTGGTAATCATCTACGAGGAAATCTTCGATGCGCTCAATCTGCAATCTGTGCCGCTGATCGGCACGTCGTTCGGCGGCATGATGGCATGCGAATTTGCCGCGCATCGTCCCGAACGGGTCAGCAAAATGGTGGTCCTCGACCCGATCGGACTCTGGCGCGAAGACCTGCCGGTTGCGCCATACATGCTGATGCCGCCGGACCGCCTGGTCGCGACGCTTTACAAGCACCTCGATTCGCCGGCGGTGCAGGCCGCGCTGCAAATGCCGAACGATCCGAAGGAAGTGGCGGTTGCGACCGCCGATCTGGTCTGGGCTCTCGGCGCCACCGGCAAATTCGTCTGGCCGATTCCCGACAAGGGCCTGAAGAAGCGCATGCATCGGATCAAGGCGCCGACGCTGATCGTCTGGGGCGAAGATGACGCTCTGGTATCCTCGCTCTATGCAAAAGAATTCGCTGCGCGTATCGCCAATTCGCGAATCGAGATCATCAAGGATTGCGGACACGTGCCGCAAGTGGAACGGCTCGAAGTCCTCAAGCCGATCGTGGAAAAATTTCTGAGCGCATGACGGCTGCCGAAAGCCGCCTCATCCGCCGCAGACGGCGTCTTCGATGAAGTCGGCGTGCTGGAGCCGCGTGAATTCGATCGCAAAGCCGTCCTCAAGGTGACGCACTACGCGGCCCTGGACTTTGCCGAGCGTGACGAGCGCGCCGATCGGCGGCCGCTGCTCGGTGGCGATGCCGGCGCCCGATTGCGAGACGTCGATGATGCGGCAACTGACGTTGACGCCGTTGGGCATGATCAGGCGGCTGATTGGATTGCGCGGGGTGAAGCGGCCGTGGCGCCGGTCTTCCGGTGAAGCCAGGAGATGACGATTGGCGAGCCAAGTCAGCTGCGCGGCGAGCTTATCGCGCTTGCGCGAGGTCGACGAAATCGTCATCGCGAAGCCGTTCTGGAACGTCCGCGCAATGTGGCCCTCAAGCCGGCCCAAATGATCGACATACGCAATGATGCGTTCACCTGGCTGGCCGCTGACCGGCGCAAGCAAGGCGATGCCTCCCGGCGACATGTTGACGACCTGGCAGGGGAATTCGCGCCGATCCTGCAGCATGTAGCGGCCCAGCAGGTCGACGCGCACGCGTTGAAAGCGGCGGCGCTCTTCGCTCAGAGCCCGCATCGCCGGTTTTGGTTGAGGTAATGCCATCCGCGTCGGTGCCTGCCGTTGTTTACAGGCAACCTAGGCAGGCGATGTTAACGACCCGTTAGCCGCGATTGGTAACCTTTTACGGGTGTTCGATCGTTCAAGCGGCGTTCGGCCCGTCTCCCTCTCCGAGGCGGCTGTGCCGGGGAAAGGTGGCCGCCTTGCCACCCTCAATCACCGTCAGAGCGCGGCGTCCGCGTGGCATCATGAACCGCGGCAGCAGGCGCTTTTGCTGCGCGGCGCCGACGTGGCGGCGTCCGCCGAGCGTTAATGCGCCGATCGGGCTTGTCCCCAGCCAGGGCGGCACCTTGAACGGCGCCAGCACGCCGATGGTACGCGCGAAACTTGGGCGGCGGATGCCGAGCGGCAGGAGCAGCAATTCGAGATCGATCGGGTCGCCGCTGGCGTTTTGCGCCGTGACCCCGGCGACCGTGCCGGTACATTCGTCGGACAAGATCGATACCAAGCTGGCGACGACGGGCTTGCTCTCGGTGGCCCAGAGATCGAGAAAGGATTCGCCTTTGAGCTCGCGGCCGAACAGGGCGCACATCCGGGTGCCCGCAAGGCGGACCGGATGGCCGGCATTTCGGTCGAGCGCAAGGATGAAGGCGTCGCTGAGCACGCCCCGAATTGCGCCGGGTTCGATTTCGGCCCGCTCGGGCGCGGGTCGTGTACCGCGCCTTTCTTCCCAATATGCATAAAGCTCACGACTTGCGGCGTGTTTCATTATTGACGCTCCCGCACGCGCATTCCCCCCTGCTGCAGGTCCTTGTCCCCGATTGGGACAGCGGATGCAGGGCTTGGCCGTGCAGTGAGCGACTGAGCAGGGCGCGTGCCGCGGGCGGGCCGCCGCGCCGGGCGACGGCGTCAACCGCCGGTTAATGTTAAGAAACAGTTGACGTTGGCGATCGTCCGCCGTCCGCTTAGGTTCGCGGCCACCAACGTTCGCGCGCTGCCGTCGATGGCTCCTCGGCAGTGTTCGGAACTACGGGAGGCGAGGGATGTGACCGACGCCGAGCGATCCCGGGTCCCCGGGATTTCGGCGTCGAGCGCGTAACCCGCGCAAGCTGCAAAAGGGAGGACGAATTGTCCTCCCTTTTGTTTTTTTGTCGCGGCGCGGTTCACGCGAGCGGCTTGCCGTGAACCGGCTTGCGGCCTATCTGGTCACGGTGATTCAATCCAAAGAACCGATGTTCAACGTGCCGCCGGTAGTGCTGGCGACGGTGGCCGTGCTGGCCGCCGTGCATGCGGTGCGCGCTCTGCTGTTGAGCAACGAACAAGATTTGCAGCTGTTGCTGACCTTTGCGTTCATCCCGGCGCGTTACGGCACCAATGTCGCCGCCGGTGCCCTCCCGGGCGGCTTCGGCGCGGATTTGTGGACATTTTTCACCTACGCCTTTCTGCACGCCGACTTCCTTCATATCGGTCTCAATCTGGCGTGGCTCATGCCTTTCGGCACCGCGTTGGCGCGCCGCTTCGGGCCGTGGCGCTATGTGCTGTTCATGCTCGTCGTCGCCGCCGCCGGCGCGTTCGCGCATCTGATCAGCCATCCGGGTGCGTTGGTGCCGATGATCGGAGCGTCCGCGGCGATCTCCGGCGCCATGGCGGCCGCGCTTCGGTTTATTTTTCAGCAGGGCGGTCCGCTTGGGATTTTGCGCGGCGAGCAGGGTGGCGACGCCTATCGGGTGCCGGCAACCTCTGTCCCCGGCACACTGCGCGACCCGCGTTTCCTGATGTTTGTCGGCGTCTGGTTTGGATTGAACGCGCTGTTCGGTCTTGGCTCGGTTCCGATCGGCGGCGAACAGGGACAGGAGATCGCCTGGCAGGCGCATATCGGCGGCTTCGTCGCCGGCTTCTTTCTGTTCGGCGCCTTTGATCCGGTAGGCGGCAAAGGCAAATTCGACGCCCCGGCGAGCCGTTAATGAGGGGGATTATCCGACCAACGTATCATGCCGCCGCCGCATTTCGGCGTTATAGTACTTGAAGAGTCAGCGCCGGTTTTTTGGGCGACCCAAGCGAGACTCGATGCTGCACCGCAATGCGGGCAGGCAGGCGAGGACGGGCTAGGGCATCCGGCCAACGGTCCGCCGATTGATTTGTTCGCCGACCAAACGCGACGCCGACCGAAACATAGTCTTCGCGTTCGTCACGACCCGTCGAAAACGGGCCCGAGTGAACGCAAAGCGAGGGAGGCTACGATGAATGTCAGCATCATTCTGGCTGGCAAAGGCCGCGAGATCGTGACCATCGAACCAAATGCCAGCCTGACCAACGCGGTTCATTTGCTCGCCGACAAGAATATCGGCGCGGCGCTTATCCTCGGCGCCGATCACCGCATCGCCGGCATCATCTCCGAACGCGACATCGTGCGCGCTCTCGCCGAGCGCGGGGCGGCCGCGCTCGCGGAGTCGGTGAGCCGGACTATGACGCGCAAGGTGGAGACCTGCACCGAGGGTGAAAGTGTCGCCAACATCATGGAACGGATGACCGCCGGCAAGTTTCGCCACATGCCGGTGGTCGACCAGGGCCGCTTGGTCGGCATTGTCTCCATCGGCGATATCGTCAAACACCGTGTGCAGGAGATGGAGCGCGACTCGGTGGCGATGCGCGACTACATCTTGACGGCTTGACCGATTTTGCCGGGGCATGGCTTTATCGTGCCCGCGTCGGTTGGCGGGCGGAGGCGTCATGCAGGCATTCCGGATACTTCTTGCCGCGGCGGCGATGATGGCCGCCGCGACGGCCGTCTCGGCGCAAACCTCGACGGTTAGCAATTGCATGATGCTTTGCAACGCGCAGGCGGCAAGCTGTCAAAGTAGCTGCCTGGTGCCGGGCACGCCGCCGCTTGCCTCGGCGACGACGACCAGCAACGCGACGGCGAACACGACGTGTCTGTTGAATTGCAGCACGAGCCAACTCGCGTGTCAGACGACCTGCGCCCGCCAATCGCCTTCGCAGTAAAGAGTTTTTGCCTCCGGACCGGCCCCCGGGACGGCTCAGGCAAGCGCTGAAATAGTATCGAGGATCGGATCGAGTGCCGTTTCCGCCGCGGCTTTGCCCGCAGCGATCGCGTCGGCCGCGCGATGGAATTCGAGCCAACCGATGTGTCCGATATGCGGCGTGATGTGGACGTCCGGCGGGTCGCCGGCGAGCCGCATTCGTGTCAGCCGGTCTTGCATGATGTTGAATGCTTCGATCATCACGGTCGAAAAGCCCGGCCCGTGATCGGTCGGAAAAATCTGCCGCCGCAGCAGCCGCTCGACTCCAAACATGCCGCGCAGCCCGCTGAATGCCTTGCGCGGCGTGCCGAGCGGCGGCGCCTCCGGCGGTTCGTCGGCTTGATCCGATCCGTGACTGGCGATGGTGGCGCCGCGGGCGAAACGGTCGGCGTCGAGATTGACGGCGATGACGACGCGCGCACCGAAAGCTCGCGCCGCGGAAACCGGCACTGGATTGACCAGCGCGCCGTCCATCAGCCAACGGCCGCCAAGCCGCACCGGCGGAAAGATTCCCGGCAGCGCATAGGACGCACGCATGGCGAGAGCGAGCGAGCCGCGTGTCAGCCAGATTTCGTGACCGGTGCCGACTTCGGTCGCGATTGCCGCGAAGCGGATGGGTAGCTCTTCAACCGTCACGTTGCCCATGGCTTCGTTCAGCCGCCGCGTGAGCCGGCCGCCGCCGATCAGGCCGGCGCTGCCGATGCGCAGATCGAGATAACCGATAATGCGGCGGAGCGTCAGCGAGCGCGCCCAGCTTTCAAGTTCATCGAGCTGGTTGTAGGCATAGGATCCGCCGACCAGGGCGCCGATCGAAGTGCCGACCACGATGTCGGGAACGATATTGCGCTCAAGCAGCGCCTGAATGACGCCGATATGGGCGAAGCCGCGTGCCGCGCCGCTGCCAAGAACCAATCCAACCAGGGGCCGTGCGCCTCTGCCGGAAACGGGTTTCGGTCCTACGTCGGTAATCGTCACGCTGGGCTCGACTTTGTCGCGGCGAAAAAATGGAATTCCACCGTGCATGATCACCCGCACCTGAAGCGCTAACAAGCCGTTAGCCCTAATATGGTGAAGGCCCGAGAATGGTCGCCGGTTCCAGACCGGCGCAGTCACGGCATGAATTTGCCGTGATTGAGACGGAGAAAAATCGCATGCGACGACGGGGGTTGCGCGGAATCTGGCAGTGGGCGGCCTTGGCGGCGGCGTTAGTTGTCGTTGCCGCGCCCGCGGAAAGCCGGGCGCAAATCCGCAGCCTGGCGGCGGGGCCGGAAGCGGGCGGTCCGCTGCAGCTTGCGCCGGACGGCACACTCGCGCCGACCCTGCCGCCGGCCCCGCGGCCGCTTGCGCAAGCCATCCCCGCGGTGCCTTCGGGAAGCGTGGCGCTTGCGGTTTCAGCCCGCTACGGACGCGACTTCCCGCCGATCACTGGCGGCCTCATTTGGCGCGTTTATGCCGCCAAGCCCGATTCAACCGGCGTCTTTCATCTGATCAAAGAGGACAAGGCGGCCGCGCCGACATTCGTCCTGCCGGCCGGCAATTACGTGGTTCATGCCAGTCTCGGCCTCGCCAGCGCCGCCAAGGCGGTGCAATTGCGCAACGAGGCCGTTCGCGAAGTCTTCGAGATTCCGGCCGGCGCGATCCGGCTGGAAGGCCGCGTCGGCGGCGTGCGCATCCCCACCGGGCAAATCTCGTTCGACATTTATACCGGCAGTCAGTTCGACACCAACGAGCGGCGGCCGATCGCCCAGAACGTCCTGACCGGCGACGTGGTGCTGCTGCCGGAGGGCACCTATTACATCGTGTCGAACTACGGCGACGGCAATTCGGTCGTCCGCTCGGACGTGCGTGTGCAAACGGCAAAGCTGACCGACATTGTGGTGACCCATCGCGCGGCGCTGATCACGCTCAAGCTCGTCAACGACCACGGCGGCGAAGCGCTCGCCAACACCCAGTGGACCGTGCTCACGCCCGGCGGCGACGTGATTAAGGAATCGATCGGTGCGTTCCCGCGGGTGGTTTTGGCCGAAGGCGAATATCGCGTCATCGCCCGCAATGAAGGCAAGACCTACCAGCGCGACTTCAAGGTGGTCACCGGCGTCGATGTCGAGATCGAAGTGCTGGCGCGGTAGGCGCTCGGCTTCTTTTTTGCTCTTCCCGCTCGGCGAGTTCGAATCTCTCCGAGCGCATCCAAAAAAGAGCGGCATTTGCGCCGCCCGTTTCGAGCTTGACCAACGATGGTCACGACTTATTGAGCATGAACTTGCCAGTCAGGCCGGGATGAGCGGCTTTCTCGCTATCGTACCACACGAACACGACCTCCGCCGGGATGTGCAAACTCTTTAGGATATGAGAGGTCGCTTTCCACGCGCCGATCGCATCTTGCCCCTGCACCGAGACCCCGGCAGCAGGAATAAAGCGATAGCCTTGCGTATCCTTTTTTCCGACCACGTGGTTCGCGATGATAAGGCGTTTCAGGGCGTTCACGTCGTTGAGCTTTGCCGCCGCTTGATTGACGGCCTCTATCAGCAGGTGGTTCCACGTAGTCTCGTTCTTCCCGAGCGTCTTGCCCCCGACTTCGGCGGAGAGCAGCTTGGTGAAGGTAAGGTTCGGCGCCGCACCGGCGCTGAAATCCTTTACATTACCGGTCGGCGACGGCGCCCCTTGCTTGCTCTCGGCAAGGTCCATCACCTTGTTCAACACCATGTCGATGTCATCGATCAGCGGCACGGCGTATTTCTGAAGCCTGCCAAAGGTAGCAGGCGAGATTGTTATCTGCGGTGACATTGTCGTGGTCTCCTATAGCGTGGTCGATAATACGACTGTACCCGTATACGTATACACTGGTTCATGCCTGGACAAGGGTCGCGGGCAAGCTCGTGGATGAGCGTCTGCAAGCCATTGGAAAGGCAGGGTATTCAGCCCTCGTGGGGAGAGCGAAAGCCGGACTAGGCCGCCTTCATCCGCCGCACATCGGGCGGCACCGCTTCTTGCGCCAGCGCCGCCAGCGCCGCGTCGAGCGGCATGACCTGCTGGCCGTCGCTGCCGAGACGACGGATCGAAACCGTGCGTTCGGCGGCTTCCTTCTTGCCGACCACCAGCAGCACCGGCACTTTCGCCAGCGAGTGCTCGCGCACCTTGTAATTGATCTTCTCGTTGCGCAGGTCGCCTTCAACCCGCAGGCCAAGGCGATGCGCGGCCGCAATCGTCTCCCGCGCATAGTCGTCGGCATCTGAGGTGATGGTGGCGATCACCGCCTGCAACGGCGACAGCCACAACGGCAGGTGACCGGCGTAATGTTCGATCATGATGCCGGTGAAGCGTTCGAGCGAACCGAACATCGCGCGGTGCAGCATCACCGGCGTGACCTTGTTCGAATGCTCATCGATGTAAAAGGCGCCAAGCCGGCCCGGCATATTGAGATCGACCTGCACCGTGCCGCACTGCCAATCGCGGCCGATGGCGTCGCGCAGCACATATTCGAGCTTCGGTCCGTAAAATGCGCCTTCGCCCTTGTTGAGCGTCCACGGCCGGCCCGAGGCTTCCAGCGCCTGCATCAACGCTGCTTCCGCCTTGTCCCATACCGTATCTTCGCCGATGCGCTGTTCCGGCCGGTCGGAAAATTTGATGCGCACGTCGTCGAAGCCGAAATCGGCATAGATCGACAGGATCAAATCATTGACCGCCAGCACTTCCTGGGCGATCTGCTCCTCGGTTACGAAAACATGGGCGTCGTCCTGGGTAAACGCGCGCACGCGCATCAAACCATGCAGCGCGCCGGACGGCTCGAAGCGGTGCACCTTGCCGAACTCGGCGATCTTGAAAGGAAGCTCGCGATAGGATTTGAGACCGTTCTTGAAAATCTGGATGTGGCCGGGGCAGTTCATCGGCTTGATGACGTAGGTACGCTCGTCTTCCTTGCGCGGCTCGACCATGAACATGCCGTCGCGGAACGTCGCCATGTGGCCGGAAGCGACCCACAACGAGGAGTCGATCAGCTGCGGTGCGTTGACTTCGAGATAGCCGGCCTCGCTCTGGCGGCGGCGGATATAATTTTCGAGCGTCTGGAACAACGTCCAGCCTTTCGGGTGCCAGAACACCGAGCCGGGTGCTTCTTCCTGGAAATGAAACAGGTCCATTTCCCGGCCGAGCCGGCGGTGGTCGCGTTTCTCCGCTTCCTCGATCTGATTGAGATAAGCGTCGAGCTCTTCCTGCTTGGCGAATGCGGTGCCGTAGATGCGGGACAGCATTTCGCGGTTTGAATCGCCGCGCCAGTAGGCGCCGGCGACCTTCATCAGCTTGAAGGCATTGCCGACCTTGCCGGTCGAGGTCATGTGCGGGCCGCGGCAGAGATCGAACCAATCGCCCTGTTT
>JAGXAC010000079.1 GCA_019075925.1 Hyphomicrobiales bacterium
AAAGCTCGAAGAAGTCGCCTTCGTCGACGACTTTGAGGATCAACTCCTTGATGTCGTAGGGCTTGTTCGGATTATCGGGCACCAGCGAGTCGAGCGACGGCTCGATCCGGTCGATGGTGTCGAATGACGGCCACTCCGGCGCCCCGGACGAATAATTCGCCGGCAGAAAGTCGAGCAGGCGGCGCATCTGCAGCAGACATTCGACGTCGTTGTCGTAGGCGCCGTCGGCGATCGAGGATCGCGTCGCATGCACGGACGCGCCGCCGAGTTCCTCGGCGGTGACTATCTCGTTGGTCACCGTCTTCACCACGTCCGGGCCGGTGACGAACATGTAGCTCGTGTCGCGCACCATGAAGATGAAATCGGTCATCGCCGGCGAATAGACGTCGCCGCCGGCGCACGGTCCCATGATCACTGAGATCTGCGGAATGACGCCCGAGGCGATGACGTTGCGTTTGAACACCTCGCCGTAACCACCGAGCGCGGCGACACCTTCCTGGATACGGGCGCCACCGGCGTCGAACAGGCCGATGATCGGCGCACGCGCCCTCATCGCCATGTCCTGGATTTTCATAATTTTTTGCGCGTGCGTTTCCGACAGCGCGCCGCCGAACACGGTGAAATCCTTGGCGAACACGAACACGCTTCGCCCGTTCACGGTGCCCCAGCCGGTGACCACGCCGTCCCCGGCTATTTTGGTCTTCTCCATGCCGAAATCGCTGGAACGGTGCTCGACGAACATGTCGAACTCCTCGAACGAATTCTTGTCCATGAGGAGTTCGATCCGCTCGCGCGCGGTCAATTTGCCGCGTTTGTGCTGCGCCTCGACGCGGCGCTCGCCCCCGCCGGCGCGGGCGCTTTGGCGTCGCTCTTCGAGCCTGTCGATGATGTCCTTCATGAATTATCCCGCCCTACCCCTAAGAGTCGGCCAACATGAGAACTCCCATAGCAAGGCGAGCGCATCGCGTCATGTTCCCCTCCCCCCTGCGCCCCTGCGGGGAGGGGTTAGAGGTGATATCAGCCGGTCATTCAACCGAACCACCCCCTGCCTACCCCAACAAAGGGCGAAGGATCGGTCACGGCCGTCGGTCGTTAGGGAGACGACTTGAGTCTGCCGCAAGGGCGTGCATCAAACGGCGCGCAACAGGCGAATGAGCCGATGACGGCAGGATCGATCCGACTGATCGGCGCGATAGAACGCCGCCCGAAAACCGCGTTCGCGGCGTTCCTCGCCCTGCATGGCGTGGTGTGGACGGCGCTGCCGGCACTGTT
The DNA here is from genome assembly GCA_019075925.1 of Hyphomicrobiales bacterium. Taxonomy (GTDB): domain Bacteria; phylum Pseudomonadota; class Alphaproteobacteria; order Rhizobiales; family Xanthobacteraceae; genus BOG-931. Next base: position 1,273 of record JAGXAC010000079.1, read on the forward strand.
TTTCTACAATCTGCCGCTCGACGTGATCGAGGCCATGGTCTACGGCCGCGAATGGCAACTCGGCTACGACAAACTGCCCCCGCTGCCATGGTGGCTTGCGGAAATCGTCTGGCGCGTGTTCGGCACCGACGCTTCGCTTTACGCCTTGTGCCAGGTGATGGTGGTGATCGCCTTTGTCGCGATCTGGGCGACGGCGCGCCCGCTGGTCGGCTCAACCGGGGCGCTTGCCGCCTGCCTGATCGTCGACGGGCTGCACTACCTCACCATCAGTTCGGTCAAGTTCAACCACAACGTGATCGAACTGCCGCTGTGGGCGCTGGCCGGCTTTGCATTTCACGCGGCGCTGAAGCGGCAAAAAATGCGCGACTGGATTTTGCTTGGCATCGCGCTCGGGCTTGCCTTCTGGGCGAAATATTTCGTGGCTGTGCTGGTCGTGCCGATGGTGCTGTTTCTATTGCTCGACCCCGACGCGCGCCAACGCCTCGCCACCCCGGGTCCATGGATCGCGGCCGCGGTCGCGCTCATCGTGACTGCGCCGCACTTGGTCTGGCTGGTGCAGCACGATTTTCTGCCGCTGCACTATGTCGAGACACGCGCCGAGCCGGCGCGGGGCGCGATCGATCATTTGCTGTTTCCACTGCAATTTCTCGGCAGCCAGACCGCCTTTCTCATTCCGGCGCTGCTGATTGCCGGGCCATTGTTGTGGCCGGTGCCGAAGCCGGCAGCGGCGGCGGCGCGGGCGAACGCCGACGCCTTCGATCGCCGCGTCGTGGCGTTGCTGACCTTTGGCCCGGCGCTCACCTTGCTCCTCGCTTCGCTTATCAGCGGCCGCGGTACGCAGTCGACCTGGGGCTATCCGTTGTGGCTGTTCCTCGGGCTGTTTATCGTGATGCTCGCGCCGGCCGCCCTCGAGCGCGCGCGGCTCGCGCATCTCGGCGCGCACTGGGGGGCCGTGTTCACTATTTTCGTCATCGCCTTCTTTGCCGATTATCTGGTGCTGCCGAATTTCGATCACCGCTACCGCGCCGCCTTCTTTCCGGGCAGCGCGCTGTCGGCGGCGATCACCGATCGCTTCGAGGCGGCAACCGGGAAAAAACCCGCCTACATCATCGCCTCGATGTGGGACGGGGGCAATGTCTCGCACTATTCCCATTGGCGCCCGCAGCCGCGGGTCTTGATCGACGGCCTGCCGCGTCGCGCGCCGTGGATCAATCTTGCCGATCTGCGCGCCCGCGGCGCGGTGCTGGTGTGGACGGAAAGCGATGCACGAACATTGCCGCCCGCCTTCGCTGCCGTGGCGCCCGGTGCCGAGATCGGCACCCCGTTTCAATTGCCGTGGCGGCGCGGCGGCGGCGCGATCGGCGTCGGCTGGGCGATCCTGCGTCCGCAAGGGAAATAACGCGTTTTGATTTACCGCACCGCGCCGGGATGCTAGGTTGACGCCTCAATCCAAGTAAGAGCGAAAAATGTCGGGTTATCTGAAACTTGACGCGTTTCGGGCGACACCGCTGGTGCGCGAGCCGTTCCAGCATCTGATTGTACCGGGTTTCGTCGGTCCGACCGCGCTCGCGGCGATTAACGCCGATTATCCGAAGATTTCGACCACCGGCAGCTTTCCGGTCGATCAGGTCAGCTTCGGCCCGGCCTTCCAGACGATGCTGGACGAGCTGGAGGGCGACGAGTTCCGCGCCGCGTTCGAGGAAAAGTTCCAGCTCGATCTCGAGGGCCGGCCGACCGTGACCACGGTGCGCGGGCGCTGCGACGCGCGCGACGGCAAGATTCACACCGACTCGACCAGCAAGATCATCACCGTGCTGCTTTACATGAACGAGTCATGGGAGAACGCCGGCGGACGGCTGCGGCTCCTGCGCTCCGCCGAGGACCTCAACAACTTCATCGTCGAAGTGCCGCCGGTCGCGGGCACGCTGCTCGCCTTCAAGCGCAGCGACAATTCCTGGCACGGGCATGAGCCGTTTGCCGGCGAACGCCGCGTCATTCAGTTCAATTGGCTGACCTCGGAGGGCAACCGGCAAATCGCCATGCTGCGCCACCATACCTCCGCGGCGTTCAAGCGCGTGCTGCAAACGCTGCGGCCGGGCCGCGCGTAAGCTGCCGATGGCAAGCGCTACCGACCTGCGTGGCAGGGAATTCCGCCGGATTCTCCTGATCAAATTGTCGGCGGTCGGCGACGTGGTTCACACCATCCCGGTACTGAACAAGCTGCGCGCCCGCTACCCTTCGGCGCAAATCGACTGGCTGGTCACCCCGGCGATCGCCGAACTGTTGCGGCACAATCCGGCGATCAACAACGTGATCGAATTCGCCCGCGAGGAATGGTCGGCGCCGTGGCGACCGGCGCCATTTATTGCTTACGCCCGCCTCGCCGCCAAGCTGCGCGCCACCGGCTACGACCTCGTCGTTGATATGCACGGCCAGTTGCGCACCGCGATCTTCGCCCGCGCCACCGGCGCGCCGGTACGGATCGGCTTCGACCGGCCGCGCGCCGGCGTCTGGGACGCTTCACCGCGCACCTTCCCGGAAGAAGCGCGGCGGCACGCGTGGCAGGGCGCACGTGAGGGAAGCTGGATCGCATATACGCATCACATCCCGGTGCCGACCCTCGATCTGCACGCGGTCGACCGCTATCTCAACGTCGCGCCCCTGCTCGGCCTGCCGGACGGTCCGGCAGATTTTTCCTTCCCGATTCCTCAAGCCGCCGATATTGGCGTCGACGCGCTGCTGCTCCGCCACCGCATTGCCGGCGCCGGCCTTGTGACCATGGCGCCGGGCACGATCTGGGAAACCAAGCATTGGGGCAGCGAAAAATTCGCCGAAGTGGCGCGGCATTTCCTCGGCAACGGCTATGCCGTGGCGCTGATGGGATCGCGGCGCGAACGCGCCGTGTGCGACGAGGTCGCTCGGCTCGCGCCGGGGGCCGTAGACGTCGCCGGCGAAACCAGCCTGACCGAGCTTGCGGCCCTGATCCGCCGCTCGGCGATCTGCGTCACCAACGATTCCGGCCCGATGCATCTCGCCGTCGCGCTCGGCCGCCCGGTGATCAGCGTGTTCGGTCCGACCGACGCTATCTGGATCGGGCCGTACCATCGGGCCGATGCGGTATTGCAGGCCGGAATAAAATGCTCCCCGTGCTATTTGCGGCAACTCAGCCGCTGCCCGAACGATCATGCCTGCATGCATCAAGTCACGGCCAAGGCGGTGATTGAACGAGCCGACGCGCTATTACGCGAAGGTAGCGGCGGCGCCGAACGTCTTGAAGCGCACGTCAACTGACTATTCGCCGCGTCGCTCTTCGCTCATACCGGCTGTTCGCGCGCGGCAAAAATCGCCAGCCACAGATACGTGCCGAGCAACGTGACTTCGACGAGGACGACGAACAGGCTGCCGCCGTAGACCTGCGGGTAGAATGCTTCCACCATCGCCATCGACACGACCGACGTAAGCCACACCACCGCGCCCCACGGCGCCGCGAGCCACAACCCGACAGCGGCAACCAGGTCGATGACGGCGAAGAAGACGGTGGCGGTCTGCCATGCGACGGTGCGCGCTTCGAAGCCGCCGTCGGCGGCACCGACGATGCCGCACACCGCGGCCCAGTGGTAAAGCCCCTTCGCCAGCGACGCCGCGGCCATAATTCGCAAAAACAAAACCAGATACTCGGCCCAGGTTCCGACGGCGTCGGTGGCCTTCCTGGCACGCACCGGCTCGAGCAGGTCGCTCGGCCGCGTCGGCCGCCGCTGGGATTGATCGCTCATGGCAACGCGGGGCTTGGCATCCGCGGCAGGCGTAAGTCAACCATGCCGACCCAAGCCCAGTGGCGGCTCGGCGCCGGACGCGGTACATAGAACCTCGGTCTGTGGAGTACGCTGATATGGCGATCAAGTTCGGTCGGCCGCTGGAACGGGTCCGTTCCGTTCCCGCCGAGGCGGAGGCGCCGGCCACCCCCCTCGATCTGGCCGTTCGCCCGCGACGCAATCGCCGCGCCGAATGGTCGCGGCGCATGGTGCGCGAGCACGTGCTCAGCACCGACGATTTGATCTGGCCGTTGTTTGTGGTCGATGGCACCGATGTGCGCACCCCGGTTGCTTCGATGCCGGATGTCGAGCGGCTTTCGGTCAACCAGGCGGTGCGCGCGGCCGAGCGCGCCGCCAAGTTGAACATTCCGTGCCTGGCGCTGTTTCCCTATACCGACCCGAGCAAGCGCGACAACGACGGCACCGAGGCGCTCAACGCCGACAACCTTGTGTGCCGCGCCGTCCGCGCCATCAAGAAAGAAGTGCCGGACATCGGGGTGCTTTGCGACGTGGCGCTCGATCCTTATACCAGTCACGGCCACGACGGACTTCTGCACGACGGCGTCATCCTCAATGACGAAACCGTGACGGTGCTGGTAAGGCAGGCGGTGATCCAGGCGGAGGCCGGCTGCGACATCATCGCACCGTCCGACATGATGGACGGCCGCGTCGGCGCGATCCGCAGCGGTCTCGACCAAAAAGGCTTCGGCGACGTCCAGATCATGGCGTACGCGGCCAAATACGCTTCCGCGTTTTACGGCCCGTTCCGCGACGCCGTCGGCTCAAGCGCAACGCTGACTGGCGACAAGCGTACTTATCAGATGGATCCCGCGAACACCGACGAAGCGTTGCGCGAGGTGGAACTTGATATCGCCGAGGGTGCTGACATGGTGATGGTCAAACCCGGCCTGCCCTATCTCGATGTTCTGGCGCGGGTGAAAGCGACCTTCGGCATGCCCACCTTCGCCTACCAAGTGTCGGGCGAATATGCGATGATCATGGCCGCCGCGAAGAACGGGTGGCTCGACGGGGACAAAGCAATGACCGAGAGCCTGGTCGCGTTCAAGCGCGCCGGCGCCGACGGCGTGCTGACGTATTTCGCGGCGCGGATCGCGGAGAAGCTCAAAAAAGGCGGAGCGTAGCCGCCGGCAAGCGAACGAAGGTGGGGGATATCATGCGTGACGACGAGGATATCGGCCATTACCTGCCGCTGTTGCGCCGTATCATTATCCTGGTGGCGGTGATTACCGCCATTCCGGTGGTGTTGTGGACCATCACGGCGTTCGTGCGCGCCTATGTCGGCCCGCCAAAAATGCCGACGTTCCATCAGCTTGCGTCGAAAGCCTCAATCAACGAACCGGCGAGCACGGGCTCGAACCAGGAATCCACCGACCGCATGATGGCGGCGGCGGCGCAACAGGCGAAGCTTGCCGATCCGTCGTCGACGGCGACTGACAAGCGCGGCGATGCGGCTGCGCCGAAGGGACCGCTGCTCACCGAGCACGCATCGGACGCGCCGATGAATGCGCTGCCGTCAAGTCCGCCACAGCCAAGTTCGTCACAGCCAAGTCCGCTACAGCCAAGTCTGTCACAGCCAAGTCCGTCACAGTCAAGTCCGCCGCCGCAACCGCTGAGTACGCCGGTCGCGACGATGTCGCCGGCATCGGGGCCCACCTCCGTCGCTATGCAGCCGCAGGCATCGACGCCGGCAGCAAGCGCGGTCAAGCCGGACGATCCGTGGCCCCCGATGCCGGCCAGCGCGAATGTGCCGAACCAACAAGAGGCGAACGAGCGGATCGACGCCGCCAAGCAGCCTGCCGTCCCGCCAGCCGCTCAAGCCACCGCCGACGAGCTACCGGCGGCTGCGCCGCTCGCCGGTCCCATCCCGCTGCCGAAACGGCGGCCGCGCGTACTGGCCGAAGCACAGGCCGAGCCAACGCCGCCGGCAGGCGAGCCGGCCACTCGCACCGAAGCGCCGACGCGAATGGCCTCGGCAGGACCGATCCCGATGCCGCGGCCGCGGCCCGACGATGCGCCCGCGAGTACGGCGCCAGCGGAATCTTCGAGCGGACCGCTCGACTTCATCACCAACATCTTCGGCGGCAACAAATAGACAGCGCCGGCCGCTCACCAAATATATCTGAGCGTGCCCGAACCGCCGTAGCTCTGTGAGCCGGCGGCGAACTCGCCGTCGAATTTCGCCAGCAGCGTCCAGCGTGGAGTGAGATAAAGCTCAGCGCCGGCCGAGGCGAGCGCCGAATCGTTGGGGGTCGGCGCGCCGTTGACCACGAAATTGGTGCCGGGCAGCGACTCGAACGACCCCCTGGCCACGATCGTATCCCGGTCGAGGGCTGTGCCGTCGGCCCGGTCGTCTTGGGAACACGTTGAAGGAACGCCGCAGGGTCGCGGCCTCGTCGACCTCAATCCAGCGTCGCGCCGCTCTGCATACGGACCGGTTGGTAGCCGTCGGCGGCGAGCGCGCTGAAGATTTCTTTCGCATGCGCGGCGTCGCGTGTTTCTATCGTCACGTCGAGCTTGGCGCCCTTGGCCGGAACGTCGAGAAAAAGCCGGTGATGCTCGACGCTTAGAATGTTGGCGCCAAATTCGCCGAGGCGGCTTGCAATTAGGCCGAGTACTCCCGGCCGGTCGGGAATGGTGAGTCGGAACGAGACAATGCGGTGGTCCCGCTCCAATTCCCGCACCATGATCGAGGCGAGGATACGCGGATCGATGTTGCCGCCGCATAGGATCAATCCGATCTTGCGGCCGCGAAAATGATCGGGCTCGGCCAGCATCGCGGCAAGCCCGGCCGCACCCGCTCCTTCGGCCATGGTCTTTTGCAGGGTCAGAAACGCGTTGACCGCCCGCTCGATCTGCGGCTCGTCCACCAGCACGATGTCGCTGACGAATTCGCGCACGACCGGCAGGGTGAGTTTGCCGACATTCTTCACGGCGATGCCTTCGGCCAACGTCGCGCCGCCGCATGGCATGCTGCCCCGATGAATCGCATTCCACATCGACGGATAGAGGGCGCTTTCAACGCCGACAATTTCGATCGACGGCTTTGTCGCCCGCGCCGCGATGGCGCAGCCGGCGATCAGGCCGCCACCGCCGATCGGGATCACTAGCCCCTCGAGGCCGGAGGCCTCCTCCAGCATTTCCAGCGCGATAGTGCCCTGCCCGGCGATGATGCGCGGATCGTCATAAGGATGCACCCAGACCAGATCGCGTGCGGCCGCGATCGTTTCGGCGCGCGCTTGCGCCTCAGTGATGGTTTCGCCGTCAAGGACAACGGTAGCGCCGAGCGCCTCGGTGGCTTTGATTTTCACGAACGGCGTGGTCACCGGCATGACAATGGTTGCCGGGATACCAAGCCGCCGCGCGTGATAGGCCACCGCCTGCGCATGATTGCCCGCCGACATGGCGATCACGCCGCGGCTGCGCTCCGTGGCGGTAAGCGAGTCGAGCTTCACGCAGGCGCCGCGCTCCTTGAACGAGTTGGTGACTTGCAAATTTTCGTATTTGACGAAGACCTCCGCTCCCGTCAGCGCCGAAAGCGGCGGCGCCGCCAACAACGGCGTGCGCAGGACATGTCCCGCAATAACGCGCCGGGCGGCCTCGATATCGGCAAGCTTCACCATGGGCGGCCTTTTTCCTCATTTCCGCCGGCGTTACAATGTAAAAATCGCAATCGTGCCCGGTGGCGACGGTAGCCTTCGTGCTTGCCCGATCACTTTCGGGGCGACCGAACCTTAGGTCTTTAACAGGCCGATGTTCTCGGGCAATCTAGTGGTTGCCGAGGAACCTCGGCGAGGTGAGCCCAGGGGGCCGGCGACGGTCCGAAAGTTCCGTGACCCAGCATTCCCGCGATACGCCCCAATTCTACCTGACCGCGCCGTCGCCCTGCCCGTATCTTGGCGGCAAGGAAGAGCGCAAAGTCTTTACTCACCTGGTCGGTGAGCGGGCGGGCGAACTCAACAATATCCTCACCCAGGGCGGCTTTCGGCGCAGCCAGTCGATCGCCTATCGGCCGGCTTGCGAAGGTTGCCGCGCCTGCGTCTCGGTGCGAGTGATTGCCGGCGAATTCGTGCCTACGCGCAGTATGCGGCGCATCGGCACGCGTAACGCCGACGTCGTCGGCGACATGAAGATCGCGGTTCCGACTTCCGAGCAATACGCAATTTTCCGCGGCTATCTCGATTCGCGCCATCGCGACGGCGGCATGGCCGACATGACCGTACTCGATTACGCCATGATGGTCGAAGACAGCCATATCGAGACGCGCATCATCGAATACCGGCGGCGCGAGCCGGGGTCGTCGACGGCGGGGCGGCGCGGCGGCGATCTGATCGCGGTCGCGCTGACCGATGTGCTCGCCGACGGCCTGTCCATGGTCTATTCGTTCTTCGAGCCGGACGAAGCCGGGCGTTCGCTCGGCACCTATATGGTGCTCGATCACATCGCGCGCGCGCAAAGCATGGGTCTGGCTTACGTCTATCTCGGCTATTGGGTGCGCGGCTCGCGCAAGATGGATTACAAGAGCCGCTTCCTGCCGCAGGAGCGGCTCGCGCCCGACGGCTGGGCACGGGCGGAATGATGCCGGCGAACCGCATCCGGGCAACGCACATCGTCCAATAGCAACAATCTTCATGGCTACAGCGATCACCAGCAGATTTGTTCTCCGCCAAATTGCGGCCGGAGTAGGATTTTTTTCGCCGCGATTTTGGATTGACTCATCGCGGCATTCCTCAATCTATAACTCCCGATCGGGCGCGAGGGCGTCCAATTCGACTAAAGAGCGTCCTATTCGTTTCAAACCAGCGTTTGGAGGGTATCCCCATGGCTACGACGACCGATAAAACACCGGCCAAGAATGGCGTGAACACCGAAGCCTTGATCGCCGCCCGCGAGGCGCTCGCCAAAGCTCCGCAGGCTGCACAGTTCAAATGGCGCGCGACCAATGAATGGAAAAACGGCACATTCAGCCATTCGACAGTCGAAGGCTATTTCGGGCTCGGCCAGGAACAGCGCCACAAGAAGGCTTTCACCTTCGACGCCGATCATCCGGAGGTATTTGCCGCCGAAGACCGTGGCATCACTCCGGTGGAGTATGTGCTGGTGGGGCTGGCGAGCTGCCTGACCGCCGGCATCGCCGCCGTCGCGCAGCATCGCAACATTCAGCTGCGTTCGGTCAAAGCGACGATCGAAGGCGACATGGACATCCAAGGCATCCTCGGCATCGATAGCGATGTGCGCAATGGCTACAATGGCATCAGAGTGTCGTATGACATTGACGCCGATGCCAAGCGTGAAGACATCGAAGCGCTCGTTGCCCAGTCGCAGAAGCGCTCCGCGGTCTACGACATCGTCACCAATCCGACCAACGTGACGGTCGTGGTAAACTGACGCTCGGAATGAGGTCGCAAGGGAGCGACCCGAAATTCGCACCGTCACCACAGTCATCATCGGGGCCGGCCATGCCGGCCTCGCCATGAGCCGCTGCCTCACGGAACGCTCGATCGACCATGTCGTTCTCGAGCGCGGCGAGGTCGCAAATTCGTGGCGCACCGAGCGCTGGGATTCGCTGCGGCTGCTGACGCCAAACTGGCAAAGCCGGCTGCCGGGCTTTACCTACCAAGGTGACGACCCCGACGGCTACCGCACATTGCCCGAAGTGATCGACTTCATCGCCGGTTACGCAAAGACTATCGCGGCGCCGGTGCGCACGCATACCGCGGTAACGTCAGTACGCAGCACCGAAGCCGGGTATCTGGTGCGTACCGATCAGGACGACTGGTCTTGTCGAACGCTGGTGATTGCTTCGGGCGCGTGCAACATCGCGGAAATTCCAGCCTTCGCCGCTCGGGTACCGTCGTCGGTCACGCAACTTACCGGCCAGCAATACCGCAACCCCGGTCAACTCGCCGATGGCGGCGTGCTGGTGGTCGGCGCATCGTCGAGCGGCACGCAAATCGCCCATGAAATTCAGCGTTCCGGCCGCCCGGTCACGTTGTCGGTCGGCGAGCATATCCGCGCGCCGCGCGTTTATCGCGGCAAGGACCTGGAGTGGTGGATGGACGCCGCGGGCGTACTCGATGAGCGTTACGACCAGGTCGACGACATCGGCCGCGCGCGGCGGGTGCCGTCGCTGCAACTTGCCGGCACGCCGGATCGCACGACGCTCGATCTCAACGCGCTCACCAGCATCGGCGTCAAGCTTGTCGGCCGGGTTGCCGGCATCACCGAAGACGGCAAAGCGCAATTCGCCGGGTCGCTGCGCAATATGTGCGCGTTGTCCGATCTCAAAATGCGCCGACTCTTGGACGCCTTCGATGAATGGGCGCGTGCAAACGGCATTGACGACGGCAACGAACCGCCGCATCGATTGCCGCCAACCCGCGTCGAGGACTCGCCGCCGCTCGGCCTCGACCTCGCCGGCGGCGGAATCAAAAGCATCGTCTGGGCTACTGGCTATCGGCCCGATTATTCCTGGCTCGAGGTGCCGGTGCTCGATCGCAAGGGCCTGATCCGTCACGATGGCGGGGTGGTTGATGCGCCGGGTCTCTATCTGATGGGTGCGGTGTTCCTGCGCCGGCGCAAATCCACCCTGATCGACGGCGCCGGCGACGACGCACGCGAGCTTTCCGCACACCTGGCGTCTTATCTGGACGGCAGTGTCGCACGGATGACGGCTTGATCTTAACTTGGCTTGGCCGCTAGCCGCCGCTTGCCGCGCGTCCGTTGGGTCCGCCGCCGAATTTATTGGTCTTCGGAAAGCCCTTCGGCGCCAGGCGGCCGGCGTCGGAGCGGTTGCCGCGCCAATCGGCAAGCTCCTTGAGCGACAGCGTAAACACACGATCGGCAGAATCGGTCCAGCTCAGGCCCTTCTCCGCCTCAAATGTCTTGAGATCGGACAGTCCGCCGTCCTTGTGACGTTGCAGTCGCACGCCGCGGCCGCGCGTCATCTCCGGCACCTGGTCGATCGGGAACACCAGCATCTTGCGGTTCTCGCCGATGGCGGCGACGAGTTCGCCCTCGGCGATCGCGATGGCGCAGGCTTTATCCGGCGCTTTCACGTTGAGGATCTGCTTGCCCTTGCGGGTGTTGGCGACACATTCGTCCTCGGGAACGATGAAGCCCCTGCCCTCGTGACTGCCGACAATCAGCTTACGTCCGCCTTCGTAACGGAAAACCGAAACCACATCGCCATCCTGCTCGAGATCCAGATAAAGGCGCACCGGCTCGCCATGACCGCGCCCGCCGGGCAGCTTGGCCGCCTCGATGGTGTAGCAGCGCCCGTTGGTGGCAAACACCAGAAGCTTCGAGGTGGTCTCGGCGAAGAACGCGAGCTTGAGCGCGTCATCGGTCTTGAACGCGAGGCCGGAAAGATCGGCCACCTGGCCGCGCAACGCGCGGATCCAGCCTTTCTCCGACACAACGACCGTGATCGGTTCGCGTTCGACCAAAGCCTCCTCGATCTCGGCCTCGTTGTGGTGCGGCACTTCGGCAAACGTGGTGCGGCGCTTGCCAAGCGCCGTCTTGGCGCCATAGCGGTCGCGTACCTCGCGGACCTGGCCGGCGACAGTCTTCCATTGCTCCTTTTCGGACCGGATCAGACTCTCGATCGATTTCTTTTCCGCCCGCAGCTCTTTGTCTTCGTTGCGAATCTCCATCTCTTCCAGACGGCGCAGATTGCGCAGCCGCATGTTAAGGATGGCATCGGCCTGAACGTCGGAGAGCTTGAACATCTTCATCAAGACAGGCTTAGGCTCGTCCTCCTTGCGGATGATCTTGATGACCCTATCGAGATTGAGATAGGCAACAAGATAGCCGCCCAGCACCTCGATCCGGTTTTCGATCTGGCCGAGGCGATAGCGCGAGCGGCGCAGCAGGACCTCGCGCCGGTGCGCGAGCCACTCGGTCAGCACCTCGGCAAGCCCGACCACTTTCGGCACGCGGCCGCCGACCAGCACATTCATGTTCAGCGACACGCGGCTTTCGAGCTCGGTCAGCTTGAACAGGCTCTCCATCATCAATACCGGATCGACGCTGCGCGAACGCGGCTCGAACACCAGCCGCACGTCTTCGGCGGATTCGTCGCGCATATCGGCAATCAACGGCAGCTTCTTTTCGTTGATCAGCTCGGCGATGCGCTCGACCAGCCGCATCTTCTGCACCTGCCATGGAATCTCGGTGATGACGATCTGATAGGTGCCGCGCCCGGTATCCTCGCTCCGCCAGCGGGCGCGCAGCCGGAACGAGCCGCGGCCTGTCGCGTAGGCTTCGGCGATGGTCTCGGCCGGATCGACGATGACGCCGCCGGTCGGGAAATCCGGACCAGGCACGAATTTCAACAGCGTCTTGGTGCGGGCGTTGGGTTGCTCGATCAGATGCAGCGCGGCGTCGCACAATTCGGCGATGTTATGCGGCGGAATCGAGGTCGCCATGCCGACCGCAATCCCCTGCGAACCGTTGGCGAGCAGGTTCGGGATCGCTGCCGGCAACACCACCGGCTCCTGCGAAACGCCGTCATAACTCGGGCGGAAATTGACGGCGTCTTCGTCGATGCCGTCGAGCAATAGCTTCGCCGCGTCGGTCAACCGCGCTTCGGTGTAGCGCATGGCGGCTGGGTTATCGCCGTCGATGTTGCCGAAATTGCCCTGCCCGTCCACCAGCGGATAGCGCGAGGAAAAATCTTGCGCCAGCCGCACCAGCGCGTCGTAAATCGCCTGGTCGCCGTGCGGATGGAAATTGCCCATCACGTCGCCGACGATTTTGGCGGACTTCTTCAAGGCGGCCCCGGGATCGAGGCGAAGCAGCCGCATGCCGTAGAGGATGCGCCGGTGTACCGGCTTGAGCCCGTCGCGCGCGTCGGGCAACGCACGATGCATGATGGTGGAAAGCGCGTACGCGAGGTAGCGCTCCTCCAGCGCCTCGCGCAGCGTGACATCCTGAACCCCGCCCGAATCGCCGGGAATCACCTTCTTGGGCATGCCGGCGATGGGTTAGCGCGGTTGGCCTTTCTGAACAAGAACGGCAGCGATGAACCGCTCACGGGCGTCGGGCAAGGCAAGCCCGCGCGGCGCAAAAGCGTGGCGCTCCAGAAAAAACCCGGTCAGGGCAAAGGCATCGGCGAGGTCGCCGGCGGAATGCGGATCGGCGGGGGCGCTCAGAAATCCCGGAAGCCGCATCAACTTGTCACGGTAATCCTCGCCACCCGCACGCGAAACCGCTCGCCCGGAGCGCGGCGAGACGTAAATAAGATCGTCCTTCGCGCCGGTCGCGGCGCAGCAGGACAGATCGAGGCCGAAACCAAGCTCGGCCAGGAACGCAAGTTCAAAGCGCGCGATCATCGGGGCCGCCACCGCCCGATCGTCAAGCGCCTCGAGGATTTCTTCCAGCGCGGCGTGGATGCGCGCGTGCGGCTCGCGTTCGGCGAGCAGCCGGCACAGGGCGGCGAGATGGGTGACGCCATGCACGGCATGCGCGGCAGAGAGATATCTGGCGGCACGCAGATGCGTGCCTTCGACCGTGTAATTGCCGAGATGGTCGTCGAGCCGCGCCCGCCAGGTCGCCCGCAGCGAATTGCCCGGCTGCAATACTCCCCGCAGCCGTGCACTGGTACCGCCGCGCACGAGGCCAAGGTG
>JAGXAC010000080.1 GCA_019075925.1 Hyphomicrobiales bacterium
CATGCACCGGCCAGGCTGTCCCGGCCTCGGTCATGGCGTGCATGGCGTCTTTCCTTTCTGCGATGCGCCGGAGATCGTTTCGAACGGTTGCCCCGCCGAAATCACGCTCGCCCCACGTGCGAAATTTTGCGCGGCATAGTCGCGTTAGCCGCGCGATGCAAGCATTTTCGTGTTGATGGGGGCTTTTCCGGCGACGCGTCAGCCGCGCCAGTAGCGATCTTCCCAGCTGCGCGACAGCCGCATCGCCGACAGAATGAGTCCGGCCATTGAATAGGTCTGCGGAAAATTGCCCCACAGCTCGCCGGTCCGCGGATCGACGTCCTCCGACAAAAGACCGTAGCGGTTGCGATGATTGAGGGCGTCCGTGAACAGATCGCGAGCCGCGTCACGCCGGCCGAGCGACCACAGCGCGTCGATCAGCCAGAACCGGCAGATCAGGAAAGCGGTGACCGGCAGGCCGAAATCATCGGCGCTGGCGTACCGCATGACGTGCTTCTCGCGCACCAATTCGCGCTCCATCGCGGCGACGGTAGACACAAAGCGCGGATCATCGATCTCGACCACGCCCAGGTCGGGAAGCAGGAGAACACTGGCATCGAGGTCGTCGGAGCCGAAGGCCGCGGTGAAAGCGCCCCGCTTCTCGTTCCAGGCACGATCGAGAAGCGCCGCGTGGATCGGCTCGGCGGTGGCGTTCCAATACGCGGCGCGATCCTCCAGCCCGATCCGCTTGGCGATGGCGGAAAGCCGCTGACAGCCGGCCCAGCACATGGCGGCCGAATGGGTATGGACGCGCTGGCGGCCGCGATACTCCCAGATACCTGCGTCCGGTTCGAGCGCCTTTTTGGCGGCGCGCGTGCCGAGCGTTTCCAGCAGCCGAAACAACCCTTCATCGCCGGGTCGCGGCAGGCGGCGATCGAAGAACATCGGCATCGCCGCAAGAATGACGCTGCCATAGGCGTCGTGCTGGGTCTGATCGACCGCCGCATTGCCGATCCGTACCGGCCCATCGCCCCGGTAGCCGTCCAGGTCCGGCGCGGTTCGTTCTTCGGATCTCGTCGTCGGCACCACGCCGTAGAGCGGCCGCAGTTCCTCGTCCGGGTTGGACGCGAGCGACAGCGTAAAGGAGATGAATTCCTCCATCGTGCGCGTGGCGCCGATGCGGTTGAGCGCCTGCACCACGAAATAGGCGTCGCGCAGCCAGCAATAGCGATAATCCCAAGTGCGGCCGGAGCCCGGTGCTTCCGGGATCGAGGTGGTGTGTGCAGCCACGACCGCGCCGGTTTCGTCGAAGTTGCTGAGCTTGAGCGTGATGGCGGCGCGGATAATCGCTTCCTGCCAGTCGTAGGAGATCGAGAGCCGCCGCACCCATTCGCTCCAATAATCGCGCGTGCGATCGGCAAAGTCGCGGCACGTCGCCTGCAGATCGCCGGGGAACGGCTCGTCGGGCCCGAACACCAGATGCAGCGGGCGGGTCAGCACGAACGGCGCTTCGTCGTCGATCAGCGACAACGGTGCATCGGTGGTCAGACGGATGACGGTCCCTTCGGCGGAATAGCGGATGTGGTTCGAGCCGAGCGAGCGTTGCGGCAACGGCTTGCCGTATTCGCTGGTCGGCCGCATCCGGATGGTGATGCGCGGCAATCCGGCCACCGGCTCGATGATGCGAAAAATTTGCGGAGGCCGAAAAACGCGGCCGAATTGGCGGAAGCGCGGTATGAAATCGATGATCCGTACCTTGCCGCCCTGGCGATCGGTGAGCAGGGTCGAGACGATCGCCGTGTTGCGTATATATTCGGATTGAAATTCGACCATGTCGTTGAGCACGACGTCGGAGAATCCCTTTTCCTGCTTGCCGGACACCAATCGGCAGAAAATCGGGTCACCGTCGAAGCGCGGATAACACCACCAGACAATCCGCGAGCAGGGGTCGACGAGCGCAGCCGTCCGCCCATTGCCGATGACGGCCAGATCAAGACCGTGATCCTTCATCCGGCCGCGTCCTCGTGCTCGGACACGATCCGTGCCAGCCAAGAGCGCACGTCTGCGGGCGTGTCGAAAAATCCGTTCACGCCGGGCACCATCCGGCTGACCGAGAATCCCATTCCGCCGAAATCGGCAATGACGCCGAACACCGGTTCGTCGGTCACGTCATCGCCGATGAAAATGGGATGCCGGTCCGCGAACGGCGGATAAGTCATCAGTTCGCGCACCGCAGTCGCTTTGCTGACACCCGCCGGCTTGACCTCGATCATCGCTTTGCCAGGTAGAATTTCAACGGCGCCGGCCGCCGGCTGTGTGCAGATATGGGTGATGGCTGCGTGCAGCGCCGGACCGAGATCGGGCACGAGCCGATAGTGCAGGGCCAGCGAGTAGCCCTTGTCTTCGACCAGAATGCCCTGACCGAGCTTGCTCAAGGCTGCGAGTTTGCGCTTAAGGTCGTCGCCAAGCGAGGCTGCTCTGATTTGCGTTTCGCTTGCCGGCAGCGGGCGTATTTCGGCGCCGTGGCCGCCGATGGCCGCGAGCTGAAGCGGTGCGAACAGCAAATCGATCTCGCTCAGCTTGCGGCCGCTCACCAGGGCCACCGCATTGCCGGTCAGTTCCTGCAGCCGCGCCAGCGTGTGGCGAAGTTCGGGGGAGACCCAAACTTGCCGCGGCGTCGGTGCGATATCGACGATGGTGCCGTCGATGTCGAGCAAAACGGCGCACTCCCGCAAGTCGGATGTCAGCGAGGTAGCGGCAACTTCCATATCGAGGTTCGCGGTATCCATTCGCCTTTGCACGTTCTATCCCATCATTCGATAAACGACAGCGGCCGCGCAACTGATTCCAGCGGTTTGCGCTCGGCGGCAACGCCCCACAAGGCTTCGGCCATGGCGGCGGCAAGCATCAGCGCCGATCCCATCGCATAGCCGGTGGCGACGCTGCCGCGCGATCCGGTGTCGATCAGCGACCCCAAGAGCAACGGTCCGGCGACCCCGCCGACCCCGGTGCCGATTGCGTAGAAGAAGGCAATCGCCAGCGCGCGAATTTCCGGCGGAAAGGTCTCGCTTACAGTGAGATAAGCCGAGCTTGCGGCCGCCGAGGCGAAGAAAAACACGATCATCCACGCCGCGGTCAACGTTTGCGCGGTGAAAAGATTTTGATCGAACAGATAGCCGACCGTGGCGAGCAACATCGCCGATGCCGCGTAGGTGAATGCGATCATGATCTTTCGCCCGACCGTATCGAACAGCCTGCCGAGCAGGAGCGGGCCGAGCACGTTGCCGGTGGCAAATGGCAGGATGTACCAGCCGATCCGGTCGGCGGGAATTGCGTAGAAATTCGTCAGGATGAGCGCGTAGGTGAAAAAGATCGCGTTGTAGAAGAACGCTTGCGCGGCCATGAGCATCAGCCCGACCAGCGTGCGCCGACGGTAGGTCGCAAATAGAGTACGTGCGACTTCGGCGAGCGGGGTGTGATCGCGCATGCGAAGCCGCGCCGGCGGTTGCCGGCGCAGCGGCATGCTCCGCCGCTCGTCGCCGAAGCGGGCTTCGATCTCGCTCACGACCACGTCGGCCTCCTTGGCAAAGCCATGGGTCATCAGCCAGCGCGGACTTTCTGGAATCCAGCGACGCATGAGGAGAATAATGAGTCCTATCGCGGTGCCGATGAGAAAGGCCAAACGCCATCCCAAGGCTGGGTCGATAAAGGCCGGATTGAGCAGCAAGATCGAGCCGCCTGCACCCATGGCAGCCCCGATCCAAAAGCTGCCGTTGATAAGAAGGTCAGTCCACCCCCGCAGACGGGCGGGAATAAGCTCCTGAATTGTCGAATTGATGGCAGTGTACTCGCCGCCGATGCCGGCTCCCGTCAGCAAACGAAACAGCAGGTAGCTGGAAGCGTTCCACGACAATCCAGTGGCGGCGGTCCCCAGAAGATAGACCGCAAGCGTGATGAAGAAGAGCTTCTTGCGCCCCAGGCGGTCGGAAAGCCAGCCGAAGCCGAACGCACCCGCCACGGCGCCCAACAGATAGGCACTCCCGGCGAGGCCTACTTGTGCGTTACTCAATCCCAGTCCGGTGCGTTGCACCAACTCCCCGGACAGCGATCCCGCCAGGGTCACTTCGAGGCCGTCCAGCACCCAAGTGATGCCGAGCGCGACGATCACCAGAAGGTGAAAGCGTCCGAACGGCAGCGCATCAAGCCGGGCAGGGATGTCGGTCTCGACGATGCCGGGCGGCGGCGCTTTTGCCGCCCTCAATTCGCGTCCGCGCACGCAATGCGAACCGGGCACGGATGCGCGGCGCTCCGGTTCCGGAATCCTCGTCGCGCCGGGTGCATGTCGAGCCATGGAAGATGCCCCCAAGCGTAGTCTCTCGGTCCACTAACGCTTTGTGCGATCAGGGGTTCCCGCATTGTGGTGCCCATGAGGGCGCCAACGCTATGGCATCTATTTATTATAAGTGATCCGCCAGATCGTGCCGCTGGCGTCTTCCGACACGAGTAGCGCGCCGTCCCGATCAACCGCGATGCCGACCGGCCGGCCCCAGACCTCGTTGTCGTTGAGCACGAAGCCGGTGGCGAAATCGTCATATTCGCCGGTCGGCACGCCATCCTTCACGATCACGCGGACGACTTTGTATCCGGTGCGGCTGGCGCGGTTCCATGAGCCGTGTTCGGCGGCGAAGATGTTGCCGCGATATTCGGCGGGGAACTGTTGCCCGTCGTAGAAAGCAATTTGCAGCGAAGCCGAGTGGGCCTGGATAAGCACGTCGGGCACGGTGACGTAATTCTTGAGATCGGGCCGCTCATCCTTGTGCCGTGGATCCTCGTTCGCGCCGATGTAGTACCAGGGCCAGCCGTAGAAGCCGCCCTCATGCACGCGGGTGACATAATCGGGCGGCAGATTGTCGCCGATCCGGTCGCGTTCATTCGTCGAGCACCAGAGCGTGCCGTTCGACGGGTCGATCGCCATGCCGACGCAGTTGCGGATGCCGGTGGCGAAAGTTCCCAAGCGCTTGCCCTGCGGGTCGAACGTCAAGACGTCGGCGCGGTCGGTCTCCGGGCCCCACGCGGCGCCGAGCGGATGATTGGCGGCCCAATTCCGAAGCGCCGGGCCGTTCAGCTTTTCCATATCTTCTCCGACATTGGAGCCGGAGCCGACCGAGACGAACATCGTCTGGCCGTTTGTCGAGAACACCACGTCGCGGGTGCGATGGCCGCCGACAGGCAAGTGCGGCACGATAATTTCGGCCGGTCCGCGCGCAGTCAGATCGCCGTTGCGATAGGGAAAGCGAATGACGGAATCGGTGTCGCCGACATACACCCATTGCGGATTTGGGCCCGGAGGATAGAAGGCGATGCCAAATGGTGCCAGCAGATCGGAAGCGAATATGCTCGTCTGTCGTGGGCGCGCGCCGTCCGGACGTAGCAAGCGTATCCGCCCGGCGGCGCTTTCGGCGACGAAAATGTCGCCATTCGGCGCCACGCGCATGAGCCGTGGATGCTCGAGACCGGAGGCGAATTCGCCGATCGAAAAGCCGGCGGGGACGCTCGGCTTTTGCCCGTCACGGCGGACGGTAGTGACCCGATTGCTGACCGATCCGGCGACATCGGGAGCGGGCAGATCCTGCGGGCGGATCAGGCGGCGCGTCCCGGGAGCGTCGGCGTGCCAGTCGCCGAACGCCGCGCTGCCTTCGAGCAACGGACCGACGGTTTGCGCCGACGCCGGCCCGACGGCTTCGACAATAAGTGCGATGATACCGGCCGCGGCGACCGCCGGCACGGGACGATGCATGCTGCGCTCCTGATTTTGCTCGGTTCTTGCCGTCGGTTCGCTACTTCGAACGAGCCGAGGTGTTGTGGGTTCCATTATAAGGCTATGTCACGATCATGCATGAGGTTGCCGGCACTTGATCGATAAAGTGATCAGTCAATTGGAAATACCCCGACGGTTGCGGGCGTTCGTGCGCGCTCGCGAGTCGAGCCTGATCGTGCTGGCTGCATTGGTTGGGGCGATTGCCGGCCTGGTCGTCGCCGCCATGAGCAACAGCGTCGACCTGCTGCACACCATTTTCTTCCAGCTGGAGCCGGGTGTGCGGCTGTCCGGTCTGCACAAGCTTCCTCCCGTATTGGCGATTTCAGTGCCGCTTGTTGGCGGGCTGGTTTTCGGAGTCGCGCGCGAACTGCTCGCGCGCTGGCGCCCGGATCGCGAAATCGATCCGATCGAAGCGAATGCTCTGCACGGCGGACGCATGTCGCTCACCGGCAGCGTTATCGTCGCTGCGCAGACGGTGTGGTCGAGCGGCGTGGGCGCTTCGGTCGGCATCGAGGCCGGATACACGCAATTTGCCAGTGGTATCGCTTCGCGTATCGGCATGGCCTTCCGTCTGCGACGGGCGGATTTGCGGATTCTCGTCGGCTGCGGCGCTGCCGGGGGAATCGCCGGCGCCTTCGGGGCGCCATTGGCCGGCGCCTTTTACGCCTTTGAACTCATCATCGGCGGCTATTCACCCAACAGCCTGGCGCCGGTCGCGGTGTCGGCGTTGCTTGGGTATCTGATCGCGCACGCGCTCAGCCCGGCGGAGGTCGGCATCGTCGCGCCGGACCAGATGACGGTCGCCGTTCGCGACCTCATCGTATCCGGCATGATCGGCGTGCTATGCGCGGCCGCCGGTATCCTGATCATGCGCGGCGTCGCGCTTTGCGACGCTTTGTTCTCGCGCCTCAGCGTGCCGCTGTTGCTGCGTACGACGATCGGCGGGCTCGCCGTCGGCCTGCTGGCCGCAGTCGCGCCGCAAGTCATGTCGTCCGGCCACGGCGCGCTGCACTTTGCCGGGATTCTTAATTTGTCGCTGTGGACGGTGGCGCTGCTCTTTGTTCTCAAGATCGCGGCCTCGATTATTTCGCTCGGCTCCGGCTTCCGCGGCGGATTGTTTTTCTCCTCGCTGTTGGTCGGCGCGCTTGGCGGCCAGCTTCTCGCGGTGGCGCTCACCACGATATGGCCGAACGCGAGTTTCGATGCGAACGCGTACGCCGTGATCAGCATGAGCGCGCTTTCGGCGGCGGTCATCGGCGGCCCGCTGACCATGACCTTCATCGCGCTCGAAACGACCGGCGACCTCTGGCTGACGACGGCGGTGCTGATCGCGGTGATCATCGCCTCGCAGGTGACCCGGGAAATGTTCGGCTATTCGTTTGCTACCTGGCGCTTCCATCTGCGCGGGGAGACCATCCGCAGCGCCGCCGATATCGGCTGGATGCGCGAGCTGACCGTCGGCAAGATGATGCGCCACGACGCGCAAACTGTTTCGGCCGCGATGCTGGTAGCTTCTTTCCGCGAAGCGTTTCCGCTCGGGTCTTCGGCTGCCGTCGTGGCGGTCGACGATCACCGCCGGTATGTCGGCATGGTCCTCCTCGCCGACGCGCACGCTGCCGAAGTGTCGCCGGATCAGCCGATCAAGGCGCTGGTGCGTGCGACCGAGGTGATATTGATGCCGAATATGGCGATCAAGGAGGCCGTGCTCGCGTTCGACCAGGCCGAAACCGAGGCGCTAGCCGTCGTCGATTCCCGCACCGATCGTCGCGTTATCGGGGTCCTGACCGAGGCCTATGCGCTGCGCCGCTATGCGGCGGAGCTGGAACGGCGGCGTAAGGAGCTGATCGGCGAGGATTGATCGGGCATCGTCCGCATGCGCGCGAGAGTGTTGACAGACCACGCGGGAACGGGACGATAAGAGAAACAAAAGTTGTTCAAGGGAGGATATTCCCGCCATGAGCGTGGACGAGCGCATCGCCGCGCTGACGCAGAAAATGCTGCGCCGAAAGCTTTACGCCGTCATATCGGCGGCTTCGCCTGCTCCGGAGAAACTGAAGCCGCTGCTGCCCGCGCATCTCGAGTACATGATCGGGCTGGAAAAGCGCGGCGTCTTGTTCGCGTCCGGACCATTGACGGAAGGCGAGGGGCCGCCGACCGGCGCCGGGTTGACGATCTTGCGCGCTGCAAATGCCGCCGCGGCCCGTGAACTGGCGGACGCCGATCCGTTCGTCAAAGGCGGATTGCGCACATACGAATTGAAGGAATGGACGGTTATGGAGGGATCGCTCGGGCTGCGCGTCAACCTCTCCGATCAATCCGTCGAAGTCGCGTAGGGGAGAAGACCGAATGCAGACCGTCGGTTTCGTCGGCGTGGGCAAGATCGGGCTGCCGATTTCGCAAAATCTGATCAAAAGCGGCTATCGCGTCATCGGCTATCGGCGCAGTTCGCTCGCCGAATTCGAGAAGATCGGCGGCGTTCCGGCCCGCTCGGTCGCGGAAGTCGGCGAGCAGGCTGACGTCGTGTTTTCATGCCTGCCGTCGGACGCGGCGCTGGAAGACGTCGTGCAGGGTCCGAAAGGGCTGGTGCACACCGCCCGTCCTGGCCAAATCGTCGCCGAGCTCGGCTCCTATTCGGTACCTTTCAAACGGCGGCAAATTGCGCCGCTGGCCGAAAAGGGCGCCACTTTCATCGACGGCGAAGTCGCCGGTACTCCCGGCATGGTGCTGGCGCGCAAGGGCGTCGTATTTCTCGCCGGAGACGAGGCGGCGTGCCGGAAGATCGAACCGGTGGTCGGCGGCTTCGCCGATTCCTGCATTTATTTCGGTCCTTTCGGCGCTGCGAGCCGCGTCAAGCTGATCAACAATCTCCTCGTCGCGATCCATATCACCGCGACCGCCGAAGCGATGGCGCTTGGCGTGAAGGCCGGCGTCGACGTTCCGACCATGATCAAGGCCATCGCCGCCGGCAGCGGCGGCTCGACCCAATTCGGTATTCGCGCGCCGTGGATGGCGGAGCGCCGCTTCAAGCCGCTTCAGGGCAGCGTTCCCGGCCTGCAGCACTATATCGAATTAATCGGCGATTTCGCCGATGAAGTCGGCATCGCCACGCCGTTGCTCGATCGCACTGCCGAGCTATTCGATTGCTTCATGGAAATGGGTCTCGCCGATTGCGACAACGCGGCGATGATCGACGTGATCAGTTCACTACCGCGCAAATCGCCAAAGGCGCTCGCCAAAAAGTCTGATGACAAAGGAGAGTTGGCATGATCCGCGTCAGCAAGATCGCTCACGCCGTCTACGAGACGCCCGATCTCGACCGGCAGACCGAATATTATACCGACATCATGGGACTGACGCTCGCCGGCAAGGAAAAGGACACAGTGTATCTCGCCTCGACCGTGGACCATCATTCCATCGTCCTGCGCAAGGGCGCCGAGGCCCAATGCGTTCGCCTCGGATTCCAGATACCGCAAGACGCCGATCTCGGCGCGTTCGAGAAGCAGGTCGGCGTCCACGGCGTTAAAACCCAGCGCAAGAAAGACCCAAGCCCCTCGATCGCCGAGACCGTCGAGTTCGCCGATCCGAAGGGAACGGTCATGGAGGTGTTCAAGCGCGAAGCGTTTTCACACCAGAAATTCCAGCAAAACGGCATCGTGCCGTATAAACTCGGGCACGTGGCGTTTCACGTCACCGACGTCAAGCACGTCACCAAGTTCTATTGCGACGTGCTGGGCTTTCGCGAGTCCGACTGGATGGCCGACTTCTTTTCGTTCCTGCGCTGCGGCCCCGATCACCATACCATCAATCTGATGCAGACCGGATCGAACCGTCACTTCCACACCGCCTTCGAACTGCGCGACTGGGGCCACATGCACGACGCCTGCGATTTCCTCAGCCTCAATGGCTACAAACTCCTATGGGGGCCCGGCCGCCACGGCATCGGTCACAACCTGTTCGCCTACCACCGCGCGCCGAACGGACTTATCACCGAGACGTTCGCCGAACTTGACCGCATGAACGAGGATCTCGGTTACTTCGAGCCGCGCCCCTGGCACCGCGACAATCCGCAGCGGCCGAAAGTTTGGGAGAAGGATCCTTCGGCTTCCAATCTCTGGGGTATCATGCCCGGCGACGAGATGATGAAATGACGATTGCTGGCCGTCATCCCGAGGCCCGCGCGGCGCGGGCCTCGAAGGATGCAGCCGAGGTGCTCGGGGCCGTCGTCCTTCGCGGGCCGCTTTGCGCCCACCGCAGGATGACGGAATTAAACGCGGGGGGGGAACGCCCATGCCGAAGGTTCGTTTCGCCTTTGTTGCTGTTCTCGGCTTTTTGCTCGCGCTGACCCTTGCCGCCTCGGCCGCACCGATCAAGGTCGGCTTCAGCATGGCGCTCACCGGCGGTGTCGCGCAAAACGGCAAGCAGCTTTTGATCGCGCTTGAACTCTGGCGCGACGACGTCAACGCCAAGGGCGGCCTGCTCGGCCGTCCGGTCGAGCTCGTCTATTACGACGACCAGAGCAATCCCACCAACGTCCCGGGCATCTACACCAAGCTCATCACCGTCGACAAAGTCGATCTTTTGCTCGGGCCGTATGCGACCAACATGGTCGCGGCGGCGATGCCGGTCATCATGGAGAACAAAAAAGTCACCATCAGCATGATGGCGGTGAGCGTCAACCGGCACTTCAACTATCCGCGATATTTCTCGATGCTGTCGCTTGGGCCGGACGGGGTGAAGGCGTTTTCGCGCGGCTTCTTCGATCTTGCCGCCGCTCAAAAGCCGAAGCCGGAAACGGTCGCGATCCTCTCGGGCGATGCCGAATTCGCCAAGACATCGGCCGACGGCGCGCGCGCGAACGCGATTGCCGACGGGTTCAAGATTATCTACGACAAGAGTTATCCGCCGCCGACGACCGACTTCGCGCCGACGGTGCGCGCGATCCAGGCGGCAAATCCGGATGTGGTGTTCGTCGCCGCTTATCCGCCGGACACCGTCGGCATCGTGCGTGCCGCAAACGAGATCGGGCTCAAACCGAAAATGTTCGGCGGCACCATGATCGGTTTGCTGATTACGCCGATCAAGGCGCAGCTCGGTCCGATACTCGACGGCCTCGTTATCATGGAAAGCTTCGTGCCGTCGTTTAATTTTCCCGGCGATGCGGAATTGCTCAAGCGCTATCGCGCCGCGGCGACCGGCCAGAAAATCGATCCCCTCGGCTACGGATTCGTCCCGTTCGGTTATGCCGCCGGCCAGGTTCTGGCGCAGGCCGTCGAAGGGACCAAGAGCACCGATCCGGACAAGCTCGCCGCCTACTTGCACAGCCACACGTTCCCGACGGTGGTTGGCGACGTCACTTACGGCAAGGACGGCGAATGGACCGAGGGGCGAACGGTGTTCACCCAGTTTCAGCACGTCAAGCCGGGCGATGCCGAGCAGTTCGCCAACGGCGCGGTGCAGCCGATCTTGTGGCCGCCGAAATACAAGACCGGCACGATGATCTATCCCTACGCCGACGCTCGGAAATAACGACGCGGCGTTATTCGCCCTTGCCGCCAAGCTGCTTGAGCTTGGCGAAGACAGCCTCGACGTTGAGTTCTTCGGATTTCTTGTCGGGCTCGGACGCCGTTTCTTCTTTCGGCGCCGTGGTCACCGAAGCCGGCAGCAATGTCGCGCCTTGCGATTCCACGGGGACCGGCTTCTCCTTCGCCGCGCGCTGAACCTCGTGATCGAGATCGATCTGCGAGCAGAGGCCAAGCGTCACCGGATCGAGCGGCGTTAGGCTCGCCGAGTTCCAATGCGTGCGGTCGCGGATCGCCTGGATGGTGGACTTGGTCGTGCCGACGAGCCGCATGATCTGGCTGTCCTTGAGTTCCGGATGGTTGCGTACCAGCCAGAGAATGGCGTTGGGCCGATCCTGGCGCCGCGACACCGGGGTGTAGCGCGGGCCCTTCTTTTGCTTGGCCTCCGGCAGGCGGACCTTCGGGTCGGCGATTTGCAGCCGGTGTGTGGGATCGGCTTCCGCCGCGGCGATTTCTTCGCGGGTGAGTTGGCCGGTCAGGATCGGATCCAATCCCTTGATGCCTTGTGCGGCATCGCCGTCGGCGATCGCTTTCACCTCGAGCACGTGCAGGCTGCAAAATTGCGCGATCTGGTCGAACGACAGCGCCGTGTTTTCTACCAGCCAGACCGCGGTCGCCTTCGGCATCAATGGCGCGATAGCCATGGGCAAATCTCCTTTGTGCTCCGCCCGCCCTTCCGGGCGAAGCCACTATCGTCATCGGCGATGACTGAAAAGCGTGCGGAATATAGGCGCGTCAGCCGCCCCGCGCAACCTGCGGTTCGAGCCCACGATTCTGCCGCCTCTCCCGCTTAAGTGCGTGCCGGGAAAGGCGATTTTTACTCCGCTGCCCTGAGGGCGTTGCGTTCGTTGATCGCCTGCCAGACGCGACTGGGTGTCGCCGGCATGTCGATGTGGTCGATGCCGAACGGTTTGAGCGCGTCGAGAATGGCGCTGACCACGGCCGGCGGCGCCCCGGTGGCGCCGGCTTCGCCCGCGCCCTTGATGCCGAGCGGATTGGTGGTGGCCGGCACTTCGGTCAGTTCCGACGCCATGTCGGGAAAATCGGCGGCGCGCGGCATGGCGTAATCCTGAAAGCTTCCGGTCAGCAATTGGCCGTTATCGTCGAACGCGATGGTTTCCATCAGCGCCTGGCCGACGCCCTGGGCGACGCCGCCGTGAATTTGCCCGACGCAGAGCAGCGCATTGACGACCTTGCCAACGTCGCCGACCGAGACGTAACCCGCCAATTCGACCACCCCGGTTTCCGGATCGATCTCGACTTCCGCGACATGGCAGCCGTTCGGATAGTTCGACGGTTCCGCCGCGAACGTGCCGGACGCTTCCAGTCCGACTTCGAATTGCGGCGGCAGGAACATCGGCCGGTGCAGCGATTGTGCAACCGCCGGCAGCGGCAGCGAGCGGTCGGTGCCGACGATGTGGAAGCTGCCGTCCTTGAATTCGATGTCGCCGGCGGACGCCTCGAGCATCATCGCCGCCATCGGCTTGGCCTTCTCGATAATGGCGTCGGCGGCCTTCTTCAGCGCGTTGCCGCCGACATGCATGCTGCGCGAGCCGTAGGTGCCGCGGCCGACCGCGACTTCGTTGGTATCGCCCTGCACGAAGGCGATCGACTCGATCGGCACGCCGAGCCATTCATGCACCATCTGCGCATAAACGGTTTGATGGCCCTGGCCGTGCGAATGGGTGCCGGCGAGGATCGATAGCGTGCCGCTCGAATCGAAACGGATCACCATGCGGTCGTTGAAGATCGCGGCTTCTTCGATGAAATAGCCGATGCCGCGCCCGCGCAGCTTGCCGTTTTTCTTCGACTCCGCCGCGCGTCTGGCGAAGCCGTCCCAGTCGGCGAGCTTGAGGCTCTCTTCCATCACTCGCTTGAACTCGCCGCTGTCGTAGGCGATGCCCGAATGCAGCTTGTGCGGCATCGCCGTCGGCGGCACGAAGTTGCGCCGGCGCAGCTCGATTGGATCGATGCCGATCGTGTGGGCGGCCTTGTCGAGCAGTTGTTCGATCAGATAGGCCGCCTCCGGGCGTCCAGCGCCGCGGTAAGGCTGTAGCGGCGGCGTGTTGGTCAACACCGAACGCGCGGCCGCGTGCACCGCCGGAATCTGATAGACGCCGGGCGCGAGCTTGAGCGCAAACAACGGCACCACCATCGACGCATCGAACACGTGCGAGCCCATGTCGTGCAGGAGGTCGACGCGCAGGCCGAGAATCCTGCCGCTCTCGTCGAGCGCGAGCTCGGCGGTCGCCACCTGCGAACGGCCGTGCGAGTCGCCGAGGAAGGCCTCGGAGCGGGTCGACGTCCATTTCACCGGCCGGCCGCCGCAGCGCTTCGACGCCCATAGCACCAGCGCGTCTTCCGGGTAGACGGCGCCCTTCATGCCGAAGCCGCCGCCGACGTCGGGCGAAATCACCCGCAGCTTGGTCTGCGGCACTTTGAGCACGTCGCCGGCGACGTGGGTGCGATGCCCGTGCGGGTTTTGCGAGGTGGCGTGCAGCGTGTAGCTCTCGCTGTCCGGATGATATTCGCCGAGCGCAACGCGCGGCTCGATCGGATTGGCATTGACCCGATTGTTGACGAGCTTGATCGACACGGTGTGCCTGGCCTTGGCGAAAGCGGCGTCGGTGGCGTCCTTGTCGCCCATCATCAGCGCCACGGCGACGTTGCCGGGATTGTCGTCCCACACCGCCGGCGCACCGGGCTTGAGGGCGTCCTCGACCGAAACGACCGCCGGCAGCGGTTCGTAATCGACCTCGATCAATTCGGCGGCATCGCGCGCCTGCGTCAGCGTTTCGGCGACGACGAAGGCAACCCGGTCGCCGACCGCACGTACCTTGCCGCTGGACAGGATCGGGCGCGGCGTACGATAGCCTTTCGGTCCACCCATATCCTCCGGCATCACCGGCATCAGGCTGCCGAGCTTGTCGGCGGCGACGTCGGCGCCGGTCAGCACCGCCAGCACGCCGGGCGCCGCCTTCGCCTTGGCGGTGTCGATGCGGTTGATCCGGGCATGCGCGTGCGGCGACATCACCACAACGCCGTAGGCCTGGCGGGGCAGATTGATGTCATCGACATAGCGGCCGCGACCGGTGATGAAGCGCGGGTCTTCCAGCCGGCGTACCGGCTGACCAATGCCGAATTTCTGCACCACCTTGTGGCCTCCCTCGAAGACTTGCCGACGGCCGCCCATCGGATCGGCCGCTGCGATTGTACGGCTTTGATTTATACTCGCTGCCGCCGGCAATGGTAGAGGCCCGCTTGGCTGACCGCGCTCAATCTGCCCAACCACCCGCCGATTATGGCGAAAAGGCCGCAGGCGGCGACCTGTTCGGCCATCCCAAGGGCCTC
>JAGXAC010000262.1 GCA_019075925.1 Hyphomicrobiales bacterium
GAGCCGTCGAACACCGTTCGCTGAACCCATGCCTTCCTCCTACCCTTTGGCGTGGCATAGTCGCCGCGAATTCCTTAACGGTAGATTGTTCGCTGCTAACCGAGGCTTTCCGCCATTCGTTCTAAGTCCCCGGTAGACGTGAAAACATGGATTGGAATTTGACACAGCCATGTACTGCTGCATTTTCGCCAGTAGACCGAAAAACGCATTTTCCCCGCGTATTCTTGCTGCTCCACACGCTTCGGGCTTCTAAAAAAGGGAAAATCTTGCTCTGCCCCCGGCATCAGAACTGCAAAGCTTGGCTTATCCAAAATAGCGCCCGCAATTCCTTTGACGCTGTGGTCTTTTGAAACTTCAAAAGATCGTGGACTGGCCTTGATGTCTAATACGATCAAGTCGATCGCGCCGATGTTTTTAACGCGAATATAGTGCAGTGGATTGTGTTGGTTTCCCTTTAGGACGACGTAGGCGAGTGGCCGATTGCGGAGAATCCGGTCAAACAAAACAAAAATGCCGGTTGCAATGCCGATTACGCCGCCGACGAAGCTTATTGTCTGTATCGCGGTCACTGGTAGCAGCGAAACTTACGTTGCAGTTCGCAGCAACGTTTCAAAGCTTTAGGGGCCTCGAAAGCTGGTGGGCGGTGCAAGGATTGAACTTGCGACCCCTTCCATGTCAAGGAAGTGCTCTCCCACTGAGCTAACCGCCCGTCCAGAACGCGGGATGTAATGGCGTGCCGCCCGCGGGGTCAAGCCCGCGGGCGGTGCTTACGTGTCTGCCGCTACATGCCTGCGGCTTTTTTCTGCTCGTCGCACTGATGCCAGAACTGCGGCCACTTCATTCCGGCCGGGCGCTTGCCTTCCGCCTTCATGGCTTTCCAATCGGCGCTGCAGGCGTGCAAGCGGTTGAGCATGGCTTGCCGTCCGGGCGATACCGGCTTTTTCTCGCCGGCGGCTTTCGGCGCTGCCATCGGCTTTTCCGCAGCGGCCGCCGGTGCGGGCTTTGCCGCGGGCTTTTCCGCCGCCGCGGGCGGCGCGCCGGCGGGCGCTTCGCCGCTGCATTCGGCTTTGCGGAAGTCGTTCCACTTCATGCCGTTGAGGGTTCCGGCGGCTTTGGCGGCCTTGTACTTGGCGCTGCATTCCTTGGCGGTCAGCGCGTGGGCCGGCGGCGGTACGGTCGCGAAAGCGGCGAGAAACAATCCAGATGCGATCAACAGGCGGGTTTTCATGACGGCGTTGCTCCTACGTCAGTGACCTAAGGATGACGCTCACATTCCGGTGGCGTCGGATACGCATTTCTTGGTGAAGCTCGTCTGTGCCGCGCCGTGCAGCTTCTGCGCCGCGGCCTGGTCGTTGCAGCATTTCTTGGCAAAGCTCGTCAGAGCCGCGCCGTGCAAGTTCTTGGCGCCAGCCTGGACCTTGCAGCTGTCGTCCGCCATGGCCAGGGTCGTGAGACAAAATGAGGCGAGAAGGATTGCAATCGTCTTCATAATTTTCTCCTGTTTTGAAGTGTCGTAGCATACCCAAGGCCAGCCACTAGGTGGCCGGCTTCAGCGTTCCGTTCGGCGATGCCTTGTCGATAATGTCCGGCAGATATTTTGCCAGCAGTGCCAGCGTCTGGTCGACCGGCAGGCCGAGATGCCGGGCGAATTCCTGAACCTGGGCGTTGCCGAGCACGGTCTTGAGCTGATCTTCGGTGATCGGAAGGTTGGCGCCGGGTCCGAGCCAGGACTGCACCTGAGCGTTGAGGCCGCCCTGTTGCAGCGCTGCCAACAACCCGTTGAGATCGTGATATTGCGTCTTCGCCAGCACGCCGTTGATCAAGGCCGGCAACGCGGCCGCTTCGACTTGGCCAAGCGCGCCCTTGAGTACGTCGCCGAGGCCGAGATTGTCCAGCAAACCCATGACCATCCTCCATACACAGGGTATGCGACGCTATGTGGAAGTCATGTCAAATCCACGGCCCAAAGCCTACGCGAACATCGGCAACGGTGCCAGAGGCCCCGCAGGCGTTACGCCGGCCTGCGGGCGGTAACGCCGTAGGCGGCGATCGCGGCCAAAAGCAGCGAGATCAAGACATTATAACCCGCCAGCGAGATGCCGAGGAACCGCCAGGCGGCCTCGTCGCAGCGTACCACGCGGACCGAGTGAAGCTGGCTGAGGATCGACCCCTTGGCCGATAAATCGGTCACCGGCCCGGAGCAGTCGGCCGGCCCACGCCACCAATGCCACTCGACGCCGGCGTGGTAGACGCCCAAGCCCGCGCCATACAGCATGAGGATGACGACGGCGAGAAGACCGACTGCGATCAGGGCCCGGGGGGCGCGCAACGCGGCGGCGATCGCGATCGCCAGCGCAAGCGGGATGACGATGTCATAAGGCAGCCGCTGTTCGAGGCAAAGCGGGCAGGGCGCAAGCTTCACCACATACTGGAAATACCAGGCGCCGAGCAGGGTCGCGAGGCCGATCGCGAATACCGCAAGCGCTGCCGCGGCCGCCGGATCGCCGCGAACGCGGCCGGAAAAGGTCTGGTCCATGGCCTCCCTCGGGCGGACAAAAGCCGGCGCCAATGTGCCGATCCGGCTGCCGGAAGCAAGGCCGCCGGGACCGTTTGCCCGCAACCGGCGGCGACGATATAGAATGTCGCCGCCATAGCCCGTGTGGCGGAATTGGTAGACGCGCACGACTCAAAATCGTGTTCCGCAAGGAGTGGGGGTTCGATTCCCTCCACGGGCACCACCAAGATGTTCCACTACTCCTCATTGTTCGCCATAGCGCTGCGATTTCAGTAGCTTAAACAACTTCCATAATTCGCTGTCATCCATGGTGCCCTGTGACTGTACCCTCATTTGAGGGTACGAATGAGGGTACGATTTTTCCTTTCAAAGGG
>JAGXAC010000263.1 GCA_019075925.1 Hyphomicrobiales bacterium
CGACCTCATGGCGGCGCGTGAAAGCGAGGAAAGTTTCGTCGCGCGATGGCCGGTTTGCGAGATAGGCCTTGAGGATGCGCGCGATGATGCGCGGCGCCTCTTCGGCGACAACGTCGCGATAAAGTTCGCGGCCAAGCGCGGCGTTCGGTCCAAATCCGCCGCCGACGAGAATGTGATAGCCCTCGACCGGATCGGCGTCTTCGCTCGCCTGCACCTTGCAGGCGAGCAGTCCGATCTCGGAAATGAAATGTTGCGCGCAGGAATTATGGCAGCCGGTCAGATGGATGTTGATCGGCGTATCGAGCGGAACGCGCGTCTCGCACCAGCGTGCGATCTCCTCGGCGTGCCGCTTGGTGTCGGCAGCGGCAAATTTGCAGCCGGTGTTGCCGGTGCAGGCGACGAGTCCCGAGCGAATGGCGCTGCTTGCAATCTCAAGACCAAGCGCCTGGATACGCTCGGCCGCTGCCGACAACTTCGCGTCCGGCACGCCGGATAACAGCAGGTTTTGCCAGACCGTCAACCGCACGTCGCCATCGCCGCAATCGCGCGCAACATCGGCGAGGCCGCGCATCTGCGCAACCGACAAGCGGCCGACCGGTACGACGACCCCGATCCAGTTGAGACCGGCCTGTTTCTGCGGGTGGACGCCGACATGCGCTGTGCGGCTGAAGGCTGGCCGCGGCGCCACCGCACCCGGCTCGGCCCGGTCGAGTTTGCGGCCGAGCTTCTCCTCGAGTAACGCCACGAACTTTTCGATGCCCATCGCATCGAGCACGTATTTCAACCGCGCCTTGGTGCGATCGCTGCGATTGCCGTGATCGATGAACAGCCGAACGACCGCGTCGGCCACCGCGCACGCGTCTTTCGGCTGCACCAAAACGCCGGTTTCGCGCGCGAAATCCCGATGGCCGGTGATGCCGCCGAGGCCAAGCTTGAACCAGACTCCGGCCGCAAGCCCAAAGCCATCGTTCACTTGCACGGCCTGGAAGCCGATATCGTTGGTGTCTTCGAGCGTGGCAACACAGCCGGCGCCGTCGAAAGCGACATTGAATTTGCGGGGAAGACCGTAGAGCGACCGGTCATTGAGGATGTGGAAGTGCCAGGCACGCGCATAAGGGCGCGTGTCGATAAGCTCTTGGGGATCGATGCCGGCAGTGGGAGTGCCGGTGACATTGCGGATATTATCGGCGCCCGAGCCGCGCGAGCAAAGTCCGAGGTCCTGGATCGCCTCGAGCATGGCAACCGCGTTGGACGCCTCGATTTCGCGGATCTGGATGTTGGCGCGGGTCGTGACGTGGGCGTAGCCGCCACCGTAACGCTCCGCCAAATCGGCAAGGCCGGCTGCGCCGCCTTGAAAATTCCGTTCGGGATACGCAAACGGCACATATACGAGTTCTGGTTCGGCGCGACGTAGAACAGACCGAAGAACCGCCAGCGGAAATTGTCCGATGGCTTCGGATATTCGCCGTTGGCGGCGTATTGGCTGAGCCGTTCGTACGTGTCGAACGGATGCTGTTCGCGCTTGAACTTTTCCGGATCGGATAACTTGCCGCCACCGGCAAGCACGCGATCCTGCGCCTTCAGCGCGGCGGCTTCCGGTCCGGCCGGCTCGGACACAACCGCGGCGGCAACCGCCCCGCCGCCGGTGATGCTTTTGGCCGCCTTGGCGATCTGCGCGCCAGCAACGAACCCTTCGAGGTAACGCTTCTGTTCGGGTTCGAAGTCCGCGGTCTGCCCAGCGCCAGCTTTAAGATCGACCTCGGTCATTCCGCCGCCACTCGCGTCAGCGCGTTTATCGACGCTGGCGCTGCCAGGCGCGGCTTGTGAGTGATGTAAAGCGCAAGCCCGGTAAAGACGAAGCCGCCGACCAGATTGCCGAGCGTGACCGGAATCTGGTTCCAGGACCACCATTCGGCAACTGTCACCTTGGCGCCCATCATCATCCCGGTCGGGATGATGAACATGTTGACCACCGAATGCTCAAAGCCCTGAGCAAAGAAGATGAACACCGGCATGTAGGCGCAGGCGATCTTGCCAATCGTGGACGACGTCGTCATCGCGGCAACGATGGCGAGGCAGACCATCCAGTTGCACAGCACGGCCTTGACGAAGACGGTGACCATGCCGGCAAGGCCGAGCGCTTCATAGCCGGTGGTCTTGGCTTCGGCGATGGCAATGATCTTGGCGGCGACACCGGCCGGCGCAGTAGCGCCGAAATTGGTCAACGCGATCGCCAACAGCGCGCCGTAGATAACGCTACCGATCAGATTGCCGAGAAAGACGAAACCCCAATTGGCGAGCATGGGTCTTGTATTGGAGCCGCTCTCGATCAAAGGCAGCGGCACCAGGCCGAAGCTGCCGGTGACAAGATCGAGGCCGAGCAGAACGATAAGAATGAGTCCAACCGGAAAGATCAGCGCGCCGACGAGCGGTTGACCGGTTTGCACCGCTCCGGTGATGGCAAGGCTGGTTGCAGCGGCAAGTATCGCCCCCG
The DNA here is from genome assembly GCA_019075925.1 of Hyphomicrobiales bacterium. Classification (GTDB taxonomy): domain Bacteria; phylum Pseudomonadota; class Alphaproteobacteria; order Rhizobiales; family Xanthobacteraceae; genus BOG-931. Next base: position 2,495 of record JAGXAC010000263.1, read on the forward strand.
CCAAGCCGCCGCGGATCAGAAGGTCCAGAGGAGGCAACGCGAGCTTCGTCCGGCCGGCATTGACCATGGCGGCGGCGACGTCCACAGGCCTCACGTAATCCATGTCTCGGCTCCAATTGGCCATGGCCGCCGTGACGTTGGTTACGAAGCCATCCGGCGGACCAGGCTTGCCCTCATGCTGCAAAGCAGCAAATGGCGTGCCAACTTCACCGCATTGAAACAATTCAACTTCCCTGGCCGATAAGAATTCCTGCCTCGCCTTCCGGCAGTGTCCGTCGATTTCTTGAGCAGCGGACCGCTGCCGGAGAAGCCACATTTTCGCTGGCTTCGCGAGCCAGTGAACGCCCGTCATTCCGCAAAAGCCGCCAAAGGGGGACCTAGCCGATGGG
>JAGXAC010000081.1 GCA_019075925.1 Hyphomicrobiales bacterium
TACCGCGCTGCCGGCAGCTCTCGCCGGGATCATCTGGATCCTGTTCGCCACGCACACCACGTTGTCGGTTCCGGCGTTGACCGGCGCCATCATGTGCATGGGGGTTGCCACCGCAAATAGTGTTCTGGTCATCAGCTTCGCCAGGGAACGGCTGGAGGAGCACGGCGACGCGGTCGCCGCCGCGGTCGAAGCCGGTTTCGTCCGTTTGCGTCCGGTTGTCATGACGGCTCTGGCCATGATCATCGGCATGCTGCCGATGGCGCTTGGTTTGGGCGAAGCCGGCGAGCAGAATGCGCCGCTTGGCCGCGCCGTGATCGGCGGCCTTGGTTTTGCAACGGTTGCAACTCTGATATTCGTGCCCGTGGTGTTCAGCATCATTCACCAACGTCGCGGTTCACTGAGTTCGCGCGCGCTGGGAGAACCGCATGTTGCCTGATAATTCCGGCCCGCCCGTGATTTCGCGCCGCGGATTGACGATCGCAGCCGCGACGGTGGCGGTTATCGGTGTCGTCATCGTCGTGGCCGGTATCACCACGCGCAAAATCGCCGACGCCAAGCTGCAAGAATGGACCGAAGCCCAGGCGGTGCCGGTTGTTGCGGTGGCGCCACCAGATACCCGCGGAAAGACAGCGGCGTTCAGCTTGCCCGGACGGCTGGAAGCCTATACGCAGGCGCAAATTTATGCGCGCGTCTCCGGTTACGTGAAAGATTGGAAAGCCGATATTGGCACGGCGGTCAAAGCCGGCGATCTCCTCGCCGAAATCGATGCGCCCGATCTCGACCAGCAGATCATGCAGGCGGAGGCCAATCTGGCCAGCGCCAAAGCGAATTCGGCGCTTTCGGACCTGACGCTCAAGCGCGGTCAGTCACTGATCACGACGCTTGCCATATCCCAGCAAGACCTCGACCAGCGCGCGGCCGACGCCTCCAACAAGCAGGGGCTGGTGCGTGCGGCGCAAGCCAATCTCGATCGTCTGCGCGTGCTCGAACAATATAAGCGCATCGTCGCGCCGTTCGACGGCCTGGTGACGGCACGCACGACCGACATCGGCGCCCTGATCAATGCCGGCGCCGGGGGCGGACCGCCGCTATTCGTCGTGTCCAGGATCAACAAGCTCCGCGTCTTTGTGAGCGTTCCGCAAACCTACGTCCCGGATATCCCGATCGGAACCAAGGCCAGCCTCACGGTGCCGGAATATCCGGGCCGGACTTTTCCGGCCACGGTCGAGGCGTCGGCGCAAGCGGTTGAAATCGCCTCCGGGACGACTCGCATTCAGCTTGTGGTCGGCAACGCCCGCAACGAACTGATGACCGGCGATTTTACCCAGGTGACCTTCGATCTGCCCCATCCGCAAATCGCCATTGACGTTCCGGCCAGCGCGCTGATTTTCAATCAGAACGGTCTGCACGTCGCCGTCGTCGGCAGTAATGGCCGCATCAATCTCAAGGAAATCACCATCGCCCGCGATCTCGGCAACGAGGTCGAAGTCGCGTCCGGCATCACTGCCGATGATCGCGTTGTGATCAACCCGCCGGACGGCATCGCCACCGGCGACAAGGTGCGCATCGCCGGCGCGCCCGGCATACCCGGCCAGCCGGAAACCGCCGAGGCCAAATAGAAGCCACGTAGCGGCAAGGCCGGACATCAGCCGGCCGGCTTTAAACCTTTGACGTATTTTTTGAAATTGCGGACATAAATGTCGGCGCCGGCCACAATTGCGGCCGCCGCGGCATCATCGAGGGTGCGGATGGCGCGCGCCGGCGACCCGACGATCAGCGACTTTTCCGGAAATTCCTTGCCTTCGGTAACCAAAGCGCCGGCGCCGACCAGACAACCGGCACCGATGCGCGCACCATTGAGTATGATCGCGCCCATACCGATCAGAGCACGCGCACCGATGACGCAACCATGCAGGACGACATTGTGGCCGATCACGCAATCCGGCCCGATGCTGATCGGAAAACCGGGATCGGTGTGCAGCGTGGAATTATCCTGGATCTGCGACCGCTCGCCGAGTTCGATCCACTCGTTGTCGCCGCGCAGCACAGCACCGAACCAGACACTGCAGTCTGCGTTGAGCCGCACCTTGCCGATCACCGAAGCACTCGGGGCGACCCAGTAACGTCCCTCATCCGGCAAATCCGGTTTCTGTCCGTCGAGTTCATAAATCATGGGTTCTCTTGCGCGTCATGCGCGGACTTGAACCGCGCATCCATGCTGAACATCGGCAATCGCCGCCGCCCTGGCAAGGTATGCCTTTTGTGCCGTTGCGAGGAGATGGATTGCCGGGTCAAGCCCGGCAATGACTAATCAGACGCTGAGCAGCGCTTGAAGCGCCATGACTACGACGGTGCCGGACATCAAGCTCCACAGCCCGGCGATGACGGTCGCCACCATCACGAGTTCGGCCGGCCGCCGCTCGATGCGCCGTCCGCGCAGCGTGTTGCGCATGATCAGAAACGGCGCGCAAAAGATCAGCAGCGGCACAGCGGCAAAGCGAGCCGCCATCGGACCGACTTCAAGCAGGCGGAAGCTCGGGAAATGTTCGCCGTAGAGGCGGTACGACGAGGCGCCCAGGCCCGCTACGCCGAACCCGAACGCGACGGCGAAGCCGGAGTTGATTACATCCGGAGTCAAAGCCGGCACCAAGCCCTCGAACATACGCAACCCCTCCGGTTTTCCCAAAGATTTGCCGGAGCGGGCAGCCGACCGCCATGGGTTGCTTAAGAAAGGGTTAACGGCCGGCCGGATTGCACCCGTGGCATACTCGCCGTTGATTCGCGAAACCGGCATGAAATCATGACCGCACACGCCTATTCCCGCGACGGCGAAGGCAAATCGCGCAGCGTGCGGCTGATGCTTGCCGCTTTTGCCATCGCGATCGCCGCGGCGGCGACTTTCGTATCGTATATCCTGTGGCCGACGTGGCCGGAAAAGCCGGTCCCGCTCGATGCTCCGTCTATCCCGGTGACTGTGGCGGGCGTCCTGTTCGACGTGCCGCCCGCAGCGGTCCGGGTGCCGGTGCAGCGCCACCCGGGCGAGCATGAGCGCATCGATCTGATGTTTCTTTGGCCTTCGCTGATACCGCCCCGCGGCGGTGATGACATCGCCAAGCCGGCCGTTACCCGCGACGACGAGGTATTGCCGGTGCCGACCACCGACAAGCGTCTGTTCGTCAGCATTGCCCCGCTCGGTTCGCTGCTCAGTCCCGACGCGCGGTTGCGCACGATCTATCCGCGCTACATCGAGTCAGAGGCCGCCGCCGGCCCCGACGGGCTTGCCATCCTGCCGTTTCGGACCGGCACGCCATATGAGGGCGAAGATCTCGTATATTTCGCCGAAAAGCCCGAGCAGTTCTTTGCCCGCTGCTCGCGTCCTGTCCGCACCGTCCCGGGCACATGCATCCACGAGCGCGCACTCGGCGCGGCGGAGATTACGCTGCGATTTCCGCGCGAATGGCTGCACGATTGGCATCAGCTTGTTGCCGACTTCGACCGGCTGATCGCCCAGTTGCATCCGGCGAAATAGCCGGATCGCGGCGGAAATTCAGTCCAGATCGGTGCCGAGAATGGCCATCTGAAAATTGTACGACCGCTCGTCGTCCTCGTCGTCGACGAACAGGACGCCGACGAATTCCTCGCCGATGTAGACTTCGGCGGAGTCATCCTTCTTCGGCCGCGGCACCACGCGGATGCGCGGATTGGCGAACAGTTTCTTGAGATAAGCGTCGAGTTTTTTGACTTCCTGCACGTCCACAGCGGTAGGCTCCAGCTAAACGTGCAAGCCGCATAGCACGTGGCGGCGGCGGCAATCAAACATCGTCGCCAAACATCTGGTCCATGGTCCGCGCCGGCTCCGGGCAACCGGCGACGCCAACGACCTTCGCCGGCACACCGGCAACTGTGACGTTATTCGGCACCGGCTTGATGACCACTGAGCCGGCCGCAATGCGGGAGCAATGGCCAACCTCGATATTGCCCAAGACCTTGGCGCCTGCGCCAATCATCACCCCGTAGCGAATCTTCGGGTGCCGGTCTTCGTGCTCCTTGCCGGTGCCGCCGAGCGTCACCCCATGCAGCATGGAAACGTCATCTTCGATCACTGCCGTCTCACCGACCACCAGGCCGGTGGCGTGATCGAGGAAAATGCCGCGGCCGACGCGCGCGGCCGGATGGATGTCGCACTGGAACACCGCCGACGCCCGGCTTTGCAGATAAAGCGCGAAATCGCGGCGGCCTTTGTGCCAAAGCCAATGCATCAACCGATGCGTCTGGATGGCATGGAAACCCTTGTAATAGAGCACCGGCTCGATCAGCCGGTGCGTGGCCGGATCGCGGTCGGCGGTCGCCATCAGGTCGGCGCGGAACGCCTCCCCCAGCGTCGGGTTGTCGCGCAGCGCGTCGGCGTAGGCCTGGCGGATCATCTCGCCGGAAAAAGCCGGACTGTCGAGGCGCACCGAAAGCCGATACGCGACGGCGGCTTCGAGCGAGTCATGGTGCAGGATGGTCGAATAGATGAACGTGGTGACCTCCGGCTCGCGCCGCACCACCTCTTCCGCCTCACGGCGGACCCGCGCCCATACGGGATCGACCTTGTCGAGTACCGGCTTCGCGTTTTGCTGTGCCATGACTGCCTCCGAGCGCGCCGGTTGTATCATATGGGACCGGGCGGGACAGAAACCAGAGGTCGGAGAGGTGGGCCAGACGCTTGGCCGAGTGAGCCTTTGGCCCAGTTCAGCCGGCCAATGGCTCAGTTCCTAAGGCCGCCGGGTCAGAAAATCCAACACACCCGCTTTGAAAACCTTATCGCCGACCGCCAACATGTGGTCGCGGCCGGGAATAACCAGCGCCTGCGCGCCTGGAATAAGTGCTGCCAGCGCCTCCGCCGAACCGCCGACATGGTCATTGCTGCCGACCGCAACGAGCACCGGTACCGCGATGCGACCGGCCGCCTCCCGGCTCAGCGTCTGGCGTGAGCCTTCGATGCAAGCGGCGAGCGCGCGCAGGTCGGAGCGGGTCTTTTCGGCAAAGGCGCGATACATACGACCGACCGGATCGCTGACAGCATCGAGGGTCGGCGCCAGCATCGCCCGTGCGATCGCTTCCGGCGGTTCGGTGCCGTCGACCATGTTGATGCCGAGACCACCGAGGACCGCCGAGCGCACCCGCTCGGGATGTGCCAGCGACAGAAATGCCGTGATCCGCGCGCCAAGCGAATAACCCATGATGTCGGCGCGCGGGAGCGCGAGATGATCGAGCAGTGCCAGCACGTCGCCTGCCATCAGGTCGCTGCGGTATGCGGTGCTGTCGTAAAGCTTGGCCGATTTACCGTGCCCGCGGTTGTCAAGCGCGATAACCCGACGGCCGGCCTGATTTAACGTCGAGACCCAGCTGGTGAAGACCCAGTTCACCTCCTTATTGGAGCCGAAGCCGTGGACGAGCAGGATCGGATCGCCCTCTCCTTCGTCAAGGAAGGCAATCTCTACGCCGTCATGCAAAAAACGCGGCATGCTCGGACCATAGCGTTGGATCGTTCATCGACATAGGTGGTGACGCAAGCAGCGGATGCGGTACGCTTGCGCCGACATCCCCGGTTAAACCGGGAATAGCGGGAGGCCAGCGTTGCACCGTCTGCAGCTCATTTTGTTCACCACGTTATTGGCTGGCGTCACCGGCGTCGCCAACGCCCAAGTCTCCGACGACGTGGTGAAGATCGGCGTCCTGACCGACCTTTCCGGTCCGGCGGCGACTGCAACGGGTCCGGGGTCGGTGGCCGCCGCACAGATGGCCGTGGAGGACTTCGGCGGCTCGGTCTTGGGCAAGCCGATTCAAGTGATTTCCGCCGACCATCAAATTAAGCCAGATGTCGCAGCGGGCATCGCCCGCGAGTGGTACGACCGCGACCACGTTGACCTGATCGTCGATGTACCGGTTTCGGCCGTCGGCCTTGCCGTGCAAAATGTCGCCAACGAGCGAAAAAAACTGTTCATCACCCATTCGACCGGCACCGCCGACTTCCATGGCAAGTTCTGCTCACCCTACGCCATCCAGTGGGTGTTCGACACCCATGCACTTGCCGTCGGCACCGCACAAGAAGTCACCAAACGCGGCGGTAACAGCTGGTTCTTTCTGACCGCCGATTATGCCTTCGGGCACGCGCTCGAGCGTGACGCGGCAAAAGTCGTCGTCGAAAATGGCGGCAAGGTGCTGGGGTCGGTTTCGCATCCATTTGCCACTCCGGATCTGTCTTCGTTTATCCTGCAAGCCCAGGCCTCGAAAGCCACGATCATCGGGCTCGCCAGCGGTCCGCCCGATAACGTCAACGCGATCAAGCTCGGCGGTGAGTTCGGCATCTTTCAAGGCGGCCAGCAAATGGCAGGCTTGCTGGTGCTGATTACCGACGTGAACGCGCTTCGGCTCAAAGCGGCGCAGGGATTGTTGCTGACCACGTCGTTCTACTGGGACATGGACGACCAGACCCGCGCCTGGTCGAAGCGCTTCTTTGCCAAGATCAACCGCATGCCGACGATGTGGCAGGCCGGCGTCTATTCCTCGATCATGTCTTACCTCAATGCCATCAAGGCTGCCGGTACCGACGATCCGCTCAAAGTCACCGCCAAGATGCGCGAGACTCCGGTGCACGATTTCTTTGCCCGCAACGGTCATTTGCGCGCCGACAACCTGATGGTGCATGACCTCTTCCTGGCGCAGGTAAAGACGCCGACGGAATCCAAATATCCCTGGGACTACTACAAGGTCCTCACCCGCATTCCGGGCGAGCAGGCATTCGGGCCGCCTAATCCGGCGTGCGCGATGGTCAAGCAGTGACCGATGCCAGTGCGTTGGCGTCACGCTAGGAATCGGTACGGTGGGCCGCTATGCTGACGCCGCGCAAAACGGATTTCGAGCATGGCGGATAGCATCGTTCCCCATTTCCATAACAGTCTTGGCGTTGCCGTGATCGACATCGGCGCCAAAGAGTTCATGTGCGTGGGCGCGTTGCCGCCGTCCGATCATCCGCATGTCTATTGCGACATGGGCGACGCCAGCGAATACGTCTGCCCCTATTGCTCGACGCTGTATCGCCACGACCCAGCGCTTAAAGCCGATGCCGCCCGTCCGGCGGAGTGCGCCTTGCACGACGTCGCTGTCTGAACCGCTCCGCGGAGGACGTGCTTTGACGTCCGCGCGTCCCGTCATCATCGCCGGCGCCGGTATCGGCGGACTCACCGCGGCGCTCGCGCTCGCCCACCGCGGCTTTCGCGTCATTGTTCTGGAGCAGGCCGAACGGCTTGAGGAGACCGGCGCCGGTATCCAATTGTCGCCAAACGCCGCGCGCACGCTCATCGAACTCGGATTGGAGGAGAAGCTCAGGGCGTCCGCGGTGACGCCGACGGCTCTGCGCGTGCTTGCCGCCGCGAGCGGCCGGGAGATCGCGCGAATGCCGCTCGGCGAGACCGCCTCAGCGCGCTACGGCGCGCCTTATTGGACGATCCACCGTGGCGATTTGCAAGCCGCCCTCGCCGAAGCGGCGGCGCGGCAGCTCGACGTGACGCTCAAACTCGGCATGCGGGTCGAGGACTTCGTCGCCCATCCCAATGGCATCACCGTTTCCGCACGCTGCGGCACGCGCACGCTGGACGAACGCGGCTTGGCCCTGATCGGCGCCGACGGACTGTGGTCGGCGGTGCGCCAGCGGCTCGGCCACCCCGAACCGCCGCGCTCTGCCGGCCGCACGGCCTGGCGGGGCCTCGTCCCGGCACGCGAGGTCGCGCCGGAATTCCGCACGCCGCTCGTTCATCTATGGCTCGGCCGCGACGCCCACCTGGTCCACTATCCGGTTAAATCGGGCGAAGCGATCAACATTGTCTTCATTACCTCCGGCGATCGCTCGAATGCCCGCGGCTGGAGCGAGCCGGCAGGCCGCGCCGACCTTGTCGCGCGTCTGGCCGCGCAAAGCTGGGCGCCGCAGGCGCGCGCGCTGGTCGCGCTTCCCGATGCTTGGTTGAAATGGGCATTGTACGATCGGGCGCCGTTGCGGCACTGGTCGAAGGGGCCGGTGGCGTTGCTCGGCGACGCCGCACATCCGGCGTTGCCTTTCCTCGCGCAAGGCGCCGCGATGGCGATTGAAGACGCCGCCGTGCTCGCGCACTGCCTGGCGCACAGCCCCGACGATCCCGGCGCGGCGCTGCGCGCCTACTGCGCGGTTCGGCGCACGCGCACGCGCGCGGTGGCGCGGCTCGCCGCGCACAACGGCACGACCTATCACCTCGCCGGCGTTGCGGGCTTGGTGCGCGACATTGTCATGCGCGGCTTAGGCGGCGAGCGGCTTTTGCGGCGTTACGACTGGATTTACGGATGGCGTCCGCCGGGAGCGGCCGGGCAAGTTGAGTAGATGCGTACAGCTGTCAACTTGTCGGTAGCGTTCTTCTCAGGATGGGTTTGAAGTTCAAGATTTTTTCATGGGCATTTTTGCGGCGTCCGTCGCCGCTTTGGTAAACGCTTCGCTGAGGCTTTGCGATTGCTCACCAAACTTTTGGAACTGGTCCTGCATGAATTCGGTTTGCAGGCGCGCGAGGTCCTGAACGTCTTTTGTCTGGACCACACGCTTTACGAATTCGTGTGTCGCCGCGAGATTGCTTTCGGCGTAATTTTTCACTTTCTCGCCGAATTCCGTGCCGCCGGTCGGATAGGACGAAACTGTTTTCAGAAGAAAACTGAAATACTCGTCGATCGCCCGCCGCGCTTGTTCCATTGTTTGCTCGGCCATCGCGCCGAAATCTCCGACAGGATTCTGTTTGTTCGCCATGCCGCTCTCCCGTGGCAAATTCACGCTTTTCTTCAGTGATTATGATGGCTGCAATGAGGTTGTGCAACGGTGGCGGCGGCGAATTAAGGAAATGGCGCGCTCGGAGAGATTCGAACTCCCGACCCTCAGATTCGAAGTCTGATGCTCTATCCAGCTGAGCTACGAGCGCGGGCTGCCGAAACGCACAATAGAGGCTTCGTGGTTCCGTTCAACACGCCGAATTGGTGTTTCGAATGGTTTCATGCCGAGCGGACATTGCCGCCATACGTCAAGGGAAGCTTACAGGAACCTCCGTTTTTGCGGAACGTTATCCCGCGATTGACCGCAAGGAGGACGATCATGTCTGATTTCCGCGATCCTTTGTACCGCGATCCCAACAACCCGACCGGCAATGTCGGTTTCGAGCCGGGTGGTAACCCAGGCCGGCGCAGTTGGGCCTGGATCGGAGGCGCGGTGGTAGTGGTGATCCTGCTGGCACTGGCGTTTGGCGTTCGACACGTGCCGAATAGCCGTGTCGCCGCCAACCTAGCCCCGGCGCCGGCAACGACGCATCCACTGGCTCCGTCCGCCGGTACGCATCCAAACACGACGCCCCCCGCAACGGTAGTTCCGCCAGCGCCGCCGCCGGCGCCCGGTTTGACGCCGCCCCCGGCGCCGAACCACTAAGGCGGGTTACTTTCATGCACATGAGCGGTCCCGGCGCATCGCCGGGGCCGCTCATTTGCGCGGGACTAACCGGAACCGGGGCTTGGCTGCACGCATTGTCGAGTGAGAGTCGAGCAGGCCATGCGGGATGCGGACAAATCGCAAGAGCAAAAGTCTTTTATCGACCGGGAAACGGCGCTGAGCACCGGAATGCCGCCGCAAGAGAAGAACCAACCCGATTCGATGTTGCAGTTGACCGCCGGACGGCTGGGCGCAGTCGGCACTGCGCTCGCTGCCGTCGCTGCCGCCGTCATTCTCAGCCTCGTGCTTTATGGACTCAACACCGGCGCCAACTTTGTGCAAACTGCCGCTGCGCCGCCAGCGGCCGCGCCGAACGCGCGTCCGCAGACTGATGGCAAAGGTGGGCCCCCTGCTCCTACCGGACCGCGAGCCAACGAAAGCGGCGTGAAAGGATAGGCTTGATCCGAAAAAGCAGCCGCCCGCTTTCCGAAAAGATCATGCCTCGCTCAAGCGGCGTCATTTATCGAACTGCGGATCGATCGGTACCCGATAGCCGTTGGCGAGCCGATTGGTTTCGTTGGCCATGCCGACCACCGCCATCAACTCGCCGAACATCTGCTCCGTCATGCCGGCCTTGCGGGCCGCCGCGCCGTGGCTGGCGATGCAATAGCCGCAACCGTTGGTAACACTGACCGCCAGATAGATCATTTCCTTGGTCACTGCATCGAGGGCGCCGGGCGCCATCACCTCCTTGATGCTCTCCCAGGTACGCTTCAGCGTCGGCGGATCGTGCGCAAGGTATTTCCAGAAATTATTCACGTCCTGAATTTGCCGGCTTCGCTTGATGTCGTCGAATACCGCGCGCACTTGCGGCGGCGCGTCGCCATAGTGGATCGGTTGGCGTGACGGCATGCGGATGCTCCTTGGATTTGGCCTAGTTTCCGCAATGGAGCGCGTGGAACGAAAAATTTCAATCGATTTCACCGAAATCCGTCAGCGGCATGAAAACCATGCCGGCCAAAGTGCGTGAACCGAACAGCGATATGCCGGTTGAGCCGTCGCCGGGACCCATGCGCGAGGGCATGAGGCGGCAGCTTTTGAGGGCGCCGGCCGCAAACATCGCAATTTGGAGCAACCATGCAGCGCAGCATCAGCATGCTCATCGCCGACGATTCTCACACGATCCAGCAACTGCTGACCGATGCGGCGCGGGCCTCGAAGCTGCCGCTGCGGCTAAGCGTCACCGACAATGGCCGTGACTGCCTGACCCTGCTCAACGGATCGAATGTCGATCTCGCTTTCATCGATGTGCACATGCCGGAATTATCCGGCACCGATGCGTTCTGGTCGGCGCGCAAGCAGGGCATCAAGACGTTCGTGACGTTGATGTCGAATCCGCCCGCGGTCGAGGCGGTGGAGATGGCGATCAAGCTGCAAGCTTACGAATTCCTGTTCAAGCCTTTCGCGGCGCAGGACGCACTTAACATCATCAAGACTTACGCACGCATTTCGGCGCCGACCAGGGTACTCGTGGTCGACGATTCCTCGACCGTGCGCCAGTTAGTGCAAAAGATCGTCCGCGGCAGCGTCTTCAACTGCGACATCACCGAGGCCTGCGACGGCGAAACCGCGCTGGCGCTTTCGCGCACCACCGAATACGACGCCGTTTTCCTCGACTACAACATGCCGGGCATGAACGGTCTTGCCGCGCTCAAGCGCCTGCTGCTGATCCAGCCGTCGGCGAACATCGTGATGATTTCCGCCGAACACGACGAGGCACGCGAGCACCGGACGCTCGCCAGCGGTGCCTGCGCCTTCCTGCACAAGCCGTTTTCATCGCAGGACGTCGATCGCGTATTGCATACCGCCTTCGGGTTGCGTTCGCCGAATTTGAAAATGGAAAAAAGCGAGCCGAATTTCGACGTGGCGATCGAAGGCTCGACCATCCGACTTGCTCACAAGATCAGCGGCCACATCTTCGAGTATCTGTGGAGTTCGAGGCCGCCATATTTGCGCAACGGAGTGGTGCGGCCTGCGCCCGCTTGCGCGATCGCCCCAGCCCAGGTCGCCTCGGTGGCGGAAAAGGCCGCCATGATGCAACTGCGCTCGGCGCATTTACTCGCCGCGGCCTAGTCGGCGCCGAAATCTCCGCCTTCCTCTTTGCCGAAATGCGTTGCCGGTGCACAATCGCGCCTCGGGGGAGACGCGGGGCGAAATACCCATGCCGAAGACACTGGACTACTTCGCCGGCAAAACCATCCTGATCACCGGCGCCGGCAGCGGCATCGGCCGCGCAACCGCGCTGATCTTCGCGCGCGAAGGCGCCAATGTGGTCTGCGCCGACATCAACCAGAGCGCCGCACGCGAAACCGCGGATGCGGTCGACGCCAAGGGCGCGCGGGCATTGGCGCTCACCACCGATGTGACCCGGCGCGAGCAGGTCAGCGCAATGGCCGAGAAGGCGATTGCCGCCTTCGGCGGCGTGCAGTTTTTGTTCAATTCGGCCGGCGCCGCCATCCGCCGCGCCAGGTTTCTGGAGATCGATGACGCGTTGCTCGAGCAGACGTTCGCGCTCAACGTCAACGGCACCTTTTACGCGATGCAGGCGCTGTTGCCGCACATGCTGGCGAACAAGGCGGGCGTCATCGTCAACATGGCGAGCATGGCGCATAAGCGCGGCGCGCCCGGCTCGTCGATCCACTATGCAGCGGCGAAAGGCGCAGTGGTGACCATGACCATGGGCGTGGCGCGCGAATTCGCCAAGGATGGCATCCGGGCGCTGTCGATCTCGCCCGGCCCGATCGAGACGCCGTTTCAGGCGGCGGCGCAATCGTCGCCGGAACTGATCAAGCAATTCCTCGCCGATGTGCCAATGGGCCGCTTCGGCAAGCCGGAAGAAATCGGCGAGCTTGTTTTATTTCTCTGCTCGGACGCCTGCGCGTTCATGACCGCGGATACGATTTATGTGAACGGTGGCGGGGGCTGGCGTTGAAATCTTCACCTCCCCGCACGCGGGGTGCGGGAGTTTGGCTGCCAGACCACCAGCGCAACGCCAACGACGCAAATCGTCATGCCGGCGAGCGCGAGTGGCGGTAGCCGCTCCCCGAACAACGCCCAGGCCATCAGCGCGGTCATCGGCGGCACCAGATAGAACAGGCTGGTGACCCGTGTCGCCGCGGCGTGCCGGATCAAATAATAGAACAGCCAGATGCCGCCGAACGACAGCACCGCCGCGAGATAGCCGATCGCGACCATAAATTGCGGCGTCCAATGCACGACGCGGGTTTCGAAAATGAGGGCGCCCAGCGCAAATAAAACTCCCGCCGCGGCATATTGCACCATCAGCGCCGGCCGCCAGTCCATGCCGCCGCCGAAGCGCTTCTGATAAAGCGTGCCGATTGTGATGCCGAGCAAAGCCGCCACCAGCGCGCACCACGCGAGCGGGGTTGCGCCGGCGGTCGCGGTTTTCTCGTGCAGCACCAGGTAGACGCCGGCCAGACCGAGCGCCAAGCCGACCCACTGCCGCGCCGCCACGCGCTCGCCGAGCCAGCGATTGGCGATGGTCGAGGTGAGCAGCGGTTGCAGGCTCGCGAACAGCGCGGCGAAACCCGCCGAAACGCCGTGCTCGATCGCCACGAATATGCCGCCGAGATAAAGCCCGTGCACCATCAGCCCGGTCAGCGCCGCATGCATGACCCCCGCGCGATCCGGCCATTTCGGCCTGGTCAGCGCGACGATGATGATAAGCAGCGCCAGCACGGCGCCGATGCGGAGCGACAGAAACGTCAGCGGCTCGGCGTAAGCGAGCCCGAGCTTGGCGAACACGAAGCCGGACGCCCACAACACCACAAAGACGGCGGGCGCCGCGAAGGCGACGGCTTCTTCCAACGTGCGCGGCATTGCTCAAGATTCCCGGCGGCCGGCGCGGCGGCACACAGGAAGGCTTAACGGGCGGCATCGCTCGGGTCGAGAGCGCGGACCGAACGTCGGCTATGCGGCGGTTGCGGGGCGCGCGGGACCCATTGCGGAACGCAGCCGGCTTACCCGCCGGCGGCCGCTTCGGGGTCAGGCGTATGCGGATCGGCGGCCGGGTCGCGATCATCAACGCGACCGGCACGTGAGGCTGCGGAGTGAAGGAACAGAAAACGCGTCATGGCAGGGCTTGTCCCGGCCATGACGATTTCGGTGGGTTGAGCAATCTAAAAGTCCCCCACCCCTGACCCCTCCCCACCACGCGCGCTGCGCGCGGACGGAGGGGGAAAATCACACCGGCAAATTGTCGTGCTTGCGCCCCGGCATATCCACCGTCTTGCCGCGCAACATGGCGAGCGCGCGTGCGATGCGTGGGCGCGTGGTGGACGGCATGATCACGTCATCGATATAGCCGCGCTCGGCGGCGATGAACGGCGACAGGAACCGCTCCTCGTATTCCTTGGTGCGCGCCGCGATCTTGTCGGGGTCGCCGATGTCGGCGCGGAAGATGATCTCGACCGCGCCCTTCGCTCCCATCACCGCGATCTGCGCCGTCGGCCACGCGTAATTGACGTCGCCGCCGATATGCTTTGACGCCATCACGTCGTAGGCGCCGCCGAATGCCTTCCTGGTAATCACGGTGACGAGCGGCACCGTCGCCTGCGAATAGGCGAACAGAAGCTTCGCGCCGTGCTTGATCAGGCCGCCATATTCCTGCGCGGTGCCGGGCAAAAAACCCGGCACGTCGACGAAGGTCACGATCGGAATGCCGAACGCATCGCAGAAGCGCACGAACCGCGCCGCCTTGCGGCTGGCGTCGCTATCGAGCACGCCGGCGAGCACCATCGGCTGATTGGCGACGAAGCCGGTGGCGCGCCCGGCAATCCGGCCGAAGCCGACGATGATGTTGCGCGCGAACGTCTCCGAAATTTCGAAGAAGTCGCCTTCGTCGACGACCTTGAGGATCAGTTCCTTGATGTCATACGGCTTGTTCGGATTATCCGGCACGAGCGTATCGAGCGACGGCTCGATCCGGTCGATGTCGTCGAACGACGGCCATTCCGGCGCCCCAGCCGAATAGTTCGCCGGCAGGAAGTCGAGCAGCCGGCGCATCTGCAACAGACATTCGAGGTCGTTGTCGTAGGCGCCGTCGGCGATCGAAGATTTCGTTGCGTGCACGGACGCGCCGCCCAGCTCCTCGGCGGTGAC
>JAGXAC010000264.1 GCA_019075925.1 Hyphomicrobiales bacterium
AGACCCGGCAGGAAGTCATTGAGTTGATCACCGCTTGGGCCGCGCTGGAAAGCATGGCGGCGCGGTTGATCACGCGGGAAGCCAGCGACGGCGACATCGCCGGGTTGCGGCGCATGTTTGCGACTTTCGAAGACGGCCGGGTGCGCGCACATCTCGACGAATATTCGGAGATCAACATCGAATTCCATCAGGCGATCATCCGCATGAGCCGCAACACCGTACTCGTCGACCTCGCCGAGAATCTCTTCACCCATATGCGAATGATACGGCGCAAGACGATCGGCGAGATGGATCGCGCCGACCGTTCGATCCGCGACCATATGCAAATTATCGAAGCGCTGGAATCGCGCGACACCGTGCGCGCCGAGATACTGGTGCGCGATCACGCGTTGGGGCTTGCCGAACACGTGGCGAAATACGCGGATTATCTGGACTGAAATGAGGGGCTTCCATGGCTGAAGCGGCATTGAATACAGCGCCAAACGTGGAATTGGAGTTGACCGATGGCTTTCACCTCGTCATCGACGCGCTCAAACTCAATGGCGTCAATACGATTTACGGCGTGCCGGGCATTCCGATCACGGATTTTGGCCGCATGGCCCAGGCTGCAGGCATCCGTGTGCTGTCGTTTCGGCACGAGCAGAATGCCGGTTATGCGGCCGCGATCGCGGGTTATCTGACCAAGAAGCCGGGCGTATGCCTCACCGTATCGGCGCCGGGCTTTCTCAATGGACTGACCGCGCTTGCCCACGCCACCACGAATTGTTTCCCGATGATCCTGATATCCGGCTCCTCCGAGCGTGAAATCGTCGACCTCCAGCAGGGCGACTACGAGGAGATGGACCAACTCGCGATCGCCAAACCGTTGTGCAAGGCGGCATTCCGTGTGTTGCACGCTGAGAGCATTGGCATTGCGCTGGACCGCGCGATCCGCGCCGCGGTTTCGGGGCGTCCAGGCGGCGTTTACCTCGATATGCCGGCCAACTTGTTTGGCCAGGTGATTAGCGCGGAGCGCGGCCGAAGATCGCTGGTCAAGGTCATCGACGGGGCACCGGCTCAGATTCCGGCTCCGGACGCCGTCAAACGGGCGCTCGATGTGCTCCAAGGCGCCAAGCGTCCGCTGATTATTCTCGGCAAAGGAGCGGCTTACGCGCAGGCCGATGAGGCGATCTGCGCACTAATTCAGAAGAGTGGGGCGCCTTTCCTGCCGATGAGCATGGCGAAAGGTCTTTTGCCCGACACGCATCCGCAGTGCGCCGGTGCAGCGCGTTCGACGGTACTCAGGGATTCCGACGTCGTGATGCTGATTGGCGCGCGTCTCAATTGGCTCCTCTCGCACGGCAAGGGCAAAGCGTGGGGCGAGACGCCGAAAAAATTCATCCAGATCGACATTGAGCCGAAGGAAATGGATTCGAATGTCGAGATCACCGCACCTGTCGTCGGCGACATCGGCTCGGCCGTTGCCGCTTTACTCGAAGGCATGGGTGGAAACTGGCCAGTCCCGCCTGCGGATTGGATCAATGGAGTTAACGCAAAGCGCGATGAGAATATCGCCAAGATGGCACCGCGGCTGATGAACAACAATTCGCCGATGGACTATCACGCGGCGCTCGGCGTCCTGCGCACCATCGTTAAGGAGCGGCCGGAAGCTATTCTCGTCAACGAGGGCGCCAATACGCTCGATCTCGCCCGCGGCGTGATCGACATGTATCGGCCCCGCAAGCGGCTCGACGTCGGCACTTGGGGCGTCATGGGTATCGGCATGGGTTATGCCATTGGCGCCGCGGTCGAAACCGGCAAGCCGGTGCTTGCGGTCGAGGGTGACTCGGCGTTCGGTTTTTCCGGCATGGAGATCGAAACGATCTGCCGGTACAAGCTGCCAGTATGCATCGTCGTTTTCAACAACGACGGCATCTACCGCGGCACCGACGTCAACAAAGCCGGTTCTGATCCAGCGACGACCGTGTTCGTCAAGGGCGCGCGCTATGACAGGATGATCGAGGCATTTGGCGGCGTTGGCGTCAATGCCGTATCGCCCGACGAACTCAGGCGTGCCGTCAACGCGGCAATGGATTCGGGCCGGCCCACTTTGATCAATGCTGTGATTGATCCGGCCGCAGGCAGCGAAAGCGGCCGCATCGGCAACCTTAATCCGCAAAGCAAGCTACGTAAGTCATAGGAGCGCGGGGATGGCAAAGCGTAAAAAACCGAAATCCAGAGCGGCGGCAAAGAAACCCGTCCGCAAGACGGTAAAACTGAAGGCCAAAAAACCTTCGAAGGCCGTCCGCAACACGCAACGGCCGTCATCGAAGCCGTGGGGACAGGCGGGCAGGGCGCTCGACGGTGTTCGCGTGCTCGATTTCACGCACGTGCAATCGGGCCCGACCTGTACGCAGCTTCTGGCTTTCATGGGCGCGGATGTGATCAAGGTCGAGCGGCCTGGAGTCGGCGACGTCACCCGCGGCCAGCTGCGTGACGTAAAGGGCGCAGACAGCCTGTACTTCACCATGCTCAACGGCAGCAAACGCTCGATCACCATCGATTCTAAAAATCCCAAAGGCAAGGAGGTGCTCGACCGGCTGGTGAAGACATGCGATGTGCTCGTTGAGAATTTCGCGCCCGGCGCACTCGATCGCATGGGTCTGACGTTCCAGCACATTCACAAGCTCAATCCGCGCATGATTGTGGCGTCGGTGAAAGGCTTTGGTCCGGGTCCCTACGAGGAGTGCAAAGTATATGAGAACGTCGCCCAATGCGCAGGCGGCTCGGCTTCGACCACTGGCTTCCGGGACGGGCCACCGCTCGTCTCCGGCGCGCAAATCGGCGATTCGGGTACCGGACTGCATCTGGCGCTCGGCATTGTGACGGCGCTGTTCCAG
>JAGXAC010000265.1 GCA_019075925.1 Hyphomicrobiales bacterium
CGTGCCGCTCTTGTTCGAAACCGGCGGCGAGCGCGACTGCGACGCCACGGTCGTGGTTTCGGCCCCGCCCGAGATGCAAAGGCAACGGGCCTTCGAGCGGCCCGGCATGACCGAGGAAAAATTCGGTGCCCTCGTCGCCAAGCAGATGCCCGATTCGGAAAAACGTCGGCGTGCCGATTTTATCGTGGATAGTTCGCAGTCCTTCGATCACGCGCGTGCGCAGGTGCGCGACATCCTACGCGCGGTCGCTAAAATGCGCGCCAGCTCCGGTGATTCGTGACGCCGCGGCGCGGAAAACTGCATGCGCGAAATCGTATTCGACACCGAAACAACCGGCCTCGATCCCTATCAGGGCCATCGCATGGTCGAGATCGGCTGCATCGAGCTGGTCAACCGTATTCCGTCCGGAAACGTCTTCCATCGCTATTTCAATCCCGAACGCGCCATGCCGGCGGAGGCTTTTGCGGTCCACGGCCTCAGCGATGAATTTCTTAAGGACAAGCTATTCTTCGCCGAAATCGCCGACGAACTGATTGCTTTCTTCGGTGAAGCGCCTTTGGTCGCCCACAACGCCGCCTTCGATCTCGGCTTCCTCAATGCCGAGCTGGAGCGCGCCGGCCGGCCGTTGATCGGGCGCGAGCGGCTGATCGATACTTTGCTGATAGCCCGGCGCAAGCATCCGGGAGGATCGAACCGGCTCGACGATCTATGCGCGCGCTACGCGATCGACAATTCGCACCGCACCAAGCACGGCGCGTTGCTCGATGCCGAATTACTGGCTGAGGTCTATGTCGAATTGATCGGCGCCCGTCAGGCGCAGCTCGTTCTAGCGCAAGCAAATGTGGCCAGCCGAGCCGCCGGGGAACCGATCATTGTGCGCGGGCGTCCAGTGCCGCTTATTCCCGCTGTGACGGCGGAAGACCGTGCGGCCCATCGTGCATTCGTTGCCACGCTTGGCGATAATCCGATTTGGGGCGACTACTACGTCAGTTCGGATTGATCGGCGCATTCGGTGCGGGCGCTTGCGCGGCGGCAAGACGCTGCCGGTAGAGATTGACGAAATCGATCGGGTCGAGCAGCAGCGGCGGAAATCCTCCGTTGCGCACCGCGGTGGCAACGATCTCGCGCGCGAATGGAAACATAAGACGCGGACATTCGATCATCACGACCGGTTGTAGGTTTTCCTGCGCCACATTCTGGACGCGGAAGACGCCGCCGTAGACCAGCTCGAAGCTGAACAGCACGACTTTTTGCGCTTCGGCCTTGCCGTCCAGCCGCAGCGTCACCTCGAAGTCGGTCCCGGTAACGGGAGCGGCGCTAAACGGTGCAGCGCTGAGGGGAGCGGCATCGACGTTCACCCGTATGCCGATGCTCGGGGGCTGCTCGCCCGGCGTCAACGAGCGCGGTGCATTCGGATTTTCAAAAGAGAAATCCTTCACGTACTGTGTGAGTACGGCGATTTGCGGCATTCCCACCTCAGGCGGAGGGACTTGCGGGTTCGCCGGGCCGCCGTTGCTTGCCGACATAATTAATCTCCCCGCCACTCAAATGGGCGCAAACACTTTAACCAGCCGGGGCTTGGCTAGCATGGAGATAGGGGGCAAACAATGCCGCAACCCCGCAACCGGCGCTTTAGGCACGAAATCGACATAAAGCGGAACGGTCGGCTGGCAGCGATATTGGCGCAGAGACGGTGATCGTTTAAACTTCGGCAGTCGGCACGCTTATTGGATAGCGGCCACTGGATGGTTGTTCACCGCTGACTACATTAAGCGGGAACCGGGGCCACCGCGGTGGGTAGATTCGACCGCAATCGGGCCGTCCCGCCACGACGCCGAGAGAAGACAGAACTTTGTTCGACATTTACACCATCATATTTCTGGCCCTCGCGGTGTTCATTTTCCTGCGACTTCGCAGCGTATTGGGGCAGCGGACCGGCCGGGAGCGGCCACCTTACGATCCTTATTCCGCCCGCGAGGCACGTCGTCCCGTCGCCGACAAGGTGGTGACCCTGCCGCCGCGTCCGGCCGCGCCGGCCGCGCCGGCCGATGCGGTGACGACGCGGCCGATCGAGACGCCACCGACCCAACCGGCCGACCGTTGGAAGGATGTCGCCGACGCTGGATCGGCCGTCGCAAGCGGGCTTGACGCAATTGTCGCCGCCGAGCCGGACTTCGACGCCAAGCACTTCGTTACCGGTGCGCGCACAGCCTACGAGATGATCGTGACCGCCTTCGCGGAAGGCGACCGCCGCCAATTGCGCAATCTGTTGTCGCGCGAAGTCTATGACGGCTTCGACGCGGCAATCGGCGAGCGTGAAAGGCGCGGCGAGACCGCCGAATCCCGTTTTGTGTCCATCGACGGCTCGACGATCACCGCCGCCGAATTGCGCGCCCGCACCGCGCAAATCACCGTGCGCTTCGTTTCCAAGCTGGTTTCCGCCACGCGGGATCGGTCCGGTACCGTGATCGACGGCAGCGCCGACAAGGTTAGCGACGTCACCGACGTCTGGACTTTCGCGCGCGATGTGTCGTCGCGCGATCCGAACTGGAAGGTTGTTGCCACCGAAGCCGGACAGTGAAGTATGGCGGCAGGTTGTCGAGCGTTGTTGACGGTCGCCTGCTTGCTTGCTTTGGCTGTGCCGGCGGCGGCGCAGAGCGGCGAATCCGGGCCGATCAAATTTTCCGATACGCAATATGAGCCGGTCGATTGGTCCGATATCGATGGTTGGGCCGATGACGATCACGCCACCGCCTTCGCCGCCTTCCTCGAAAGCTGCCGTGCGCTGAACGCAAGCCGCCAGGCTCCTCCGCCGGGGACGGTTGCAGTCACCGTCGCGTTGA
This sequence comes from Hyphomicrobiales bacterium, assembly GCA_019075925.1. Lineage (GTDB taxonomy): Bacteria > Pseudomonadota > Alphaproteobacteria > Rhizobiales > Xanthobacteraceae > BOG-931. The sequence continues at coordinate 2,844 of JAGXAC010000265.1, forward strand.
AGGCGGTGTGCGCGCGCGGCTTTG
>JAGXAC010000082.1 GCA_019075925.1 Hyphomicrobiales bacterium
TCCGCACGGAGCGTGCTTAACCGCGGCATCGTCTGAGCGAAGCAGGCAAAACACCTGCCAGCCAAGCCTGCGGGAAACCCGGTTCTGGAGCTGAGCCATCGGGGTAGAAGCCGGTGGCGAGTGCCGCAAGCGTGAGCGCCGAAAGGCGGGCGTTTCTCCCGCCGTGGGAGACGCGCGCCGCGCACAGACGGTTTACGCAGACTGCGTAGACTTGTCTGCGATGCGCGGACATTGGCTCAACAATGCGCCTCTCGGCGCTCCGCTTCCCTCTTTAGGGGCGCATGATCTTCTTCCGAAAACCGGAAGACCACTTTTCGGGATCATGCGCGCCGGAAGCATCAAAGAATCGTCGTCGTGGTGGTGAGCAAGACTCGGATGCGGAGACGCACCGCGAGAACGGAGTCGCATGTTCGTCATTGCGAGCGAAAGCGCGTTTACGCGCGTCTTCGACGCGCTTTGGGGCGAAGCAATCCATTTACAGGTACGGAAGAATGGATTGCTTCGTCGCTATCGCTCCTCGCAATGACGAGCAGACAATACGCCGAGAGAACGACGTGCCGCGCGTTCCCCTCCCCCGCGCAGCGGCGGGGAGGGGTTAGGGGTGGGGGGACTTTCACGGTGCGGAGAATTTTCCAACGGGACTGTGGCGACAAAAGAGCCCCCCACCCTTGATCCCTCCCCGCCCACCGAGGTCACAAATATCCGGTGCCGGCTTCCGCGGCGAAGCGTTCGGGTTCGCCTTCCCAAACGATCCGCGCATGTTCGAGCACGTAGACGCGATCGGCGTGCGGCAGCGCGAAGGTCACATTTTGCTCGCCGAGCAGCACGCTGATCGGCGTCGTCTGCCGCAGGCGCTCGAGCGCTTTCGAAATCTGCTCGAGAATGACCGGCGCCAGCCCGAGTGTCGGCTCGTCGAGGATCAGGAGCTTCGGCTTCATCATCAGCGCCCGCGCGATGGTCAGCATCTGCTGCTCGCCGCCGGAGAGCGTGCCCGCCGCCTGCCGCTGCCGCTCGCGCAAAATCGGGAACAAACCGAACAGCCATTCGATTTGCCTGCCGCTATCCGCGGGCGGCAGATGTTGGCCGCCGAGATCGAGATTCTCACGCACGCTCATCCCAGTGAACAGGTCGCGTCCCTCCGAGCATTGCACGATGCCGTCGCGGGCGATGCGCGCGGCGGAACGGCCGCGCAGCGGCTGTCCTTCGCGGCGGATCTCGCCGGAATAGGGCAAGAGCCCCGAAATCGCGTTGAACAGCGTGGTTTTACCGGCGCCGTTTAATCCGACCACAGAGACGAATTCGCCGGCATGGACGTGGATCGAGACGCCGTCGAGCGCCTGCGCCTTGCCGTATTGCACCCCGACATTGCGGACGTCGAGGAACGGTGTCGTGCCGTCGCGAAACGTCGATTCCGGACGCGCCGCGGTCTCCAGACTGCCGCCCAGATAGACGCGGCGAACGGTTTCATCGCGCATCACCTCGTCGGCGGTGCCTTCGGCGATGCGCTCACCGACATACATCGCGAGCACGCGGTCGACCATGCGGGCGACGCTTTTGACGTTGTGATCGACGAGAAGAACGGCGCGGCCGTCGTCGCGCAATTCGCAGATCAGATCGGAGAAGGCGGACGTTTCGGTCATCGTCAGTCCGGCGAACGGCTCGTCGATCAGCAATACCTGCGGATCGCGGGCGATCGCCTTGGCGATCTCGATCTTGCGCAAATGGGCGAACGCCAGCGTCGACGGGTAGCGGTCGGCGACTTCGCTCAGCCCAACACGCGCGGCGATGGCGCGGGCGCGTGCATCGGTTTCCGGATCGGCGAGCAATCGGGTCAGCCGGTCGGGCAGCAATGCCAGCTTGATGTTCTCCAGCACGGTCTGACGGTGCAGCGGCCGCGAATGCTGGAACACGATGCCGACGCCGAGGCGGGCGATCTTGTGCGACGGCCAGCCTGCAACGTCGGTGCCACCGACGCGGACCGAACCGGCATCGGGGCGCTCGATCCCCATGATCAGCTTCATCACGGTGGATTTGCCGGAGCCATTCGGCCCGATCAGGCCGAGGATCTTGCCGGCCTCGACGCGAAGCGACATTTCCTTCACCGCGACCAGCCCGCCGTATCGTTTGGTCAGACCGGCAACGTCGAGGCGGGCGTCGGCCATGGCTCAGACCGTTTCGCGGGAGCGAGTGAGCAAGCCGAGGAGCCCGCTCGGAAACAACAGCACGACGACGAGCGCCAGCGCCGAGACCACGAAGTTCGAAAGATCGCCAAGGGGACGCAATGCCTCGCTCATGGCGATGAGGAAGACGGCGCCGAGCACCGCGCCGAGGATGGTGCGCCGGCCGCCGAGCACAGCGGCGATGATGATCTGCACGCCGACGGTGATGTCGACGAGCGTGCCGACCGAAGCAGAGCCGAGATAAAATATCAGGAGACCGCCGGCAAGGCCGGAGAAAAACGCGCTGATGATGAACGCTGCAAGCTTGTGCTTGGTCACATTGAAGCCGAGCGCGCCGGCCTGCACGGCATCCTGGCCGCTCGCCTGCAAAATAAGGCCGACCGGAGAGCGCGACAGCGAGAACAGGATCGCGGCGCTCGCCGCCATGAACCACAGCGCGATCTCGTAGTTGGTTGCATCGCTGACCGAGATGACGTCAGGCACCGTCAACCCGATCTCGCCGCCGGTCAGGCTCGCGTCGACGACGATGAAATTTTGCAGCATCAGCACCGCAACCAGCGTGGTCAGCCCGAAATAGGGTCCGCGCACCCGCAGCGCCGGCAGCGCCAGGATCACGCCGCCGGCGACCGCGGCGAGCGCCCCGGCAACCAGACAGACGGCAATCGGCGGCTGATAGAGGTTGTCGAGAATGCCGGCGGTGTAGGCGCCGGTGCCGATCAAAAAGGTGGGCCCGAAATTGACCTCGCCGGCGAAACCGAACAGCAGGTCCCATGCCATGGCGAAAACGCCGAAATAGTAGGCGAGCGTCAGCAGGCCGAGAATATAGCCGGAGAACCAGAACGGCAGGAACGCGGCGACGACCGCCACGGCGAGCACAATCAGCAGCACGCGCGTGGTCGACAGCGCGCGCATCTAGTGGTCCGATTCTAACATTCGCATGCCTGTTCGGCTGGTTCTCAGGCGAATGTTAGAATCAAAAGGGCCACTAGCAAATATAGGTCCTGCTGGAGCTTTGGATTTGACATTCGCTCCGCCAGTTCGCCGCCCGGGTGTAGCGAATGTCAAATCCGCTCCACTAGCGCCGCCCCAACAGGCCGCGTGGGCTTACATAGATCACGATCACCAGCAGCAGCAGCGCCGGAATGGTGCGGTAGGCCGGCGAAATCAGGTAGGCCGTCAGCGTTTCCAGATAACCGACGACGTAAGCGGCAATCAGCGCTCCGGATACGCTGCCGAGACCGCCCAGCACGACGATCGAGAAAGCGCTCGCGGTCAGCGGACCGACGCTATAGGAGGAGACGCCGAGGAACATCCCCAGCAGGACCCCGGCGATGCCGGCCAGCACGCCGTAGATCGCCCAGATCACGATGTAGACCTGCGACAGCTCCACGCCGAGCAATGTCACGCCGCGCGGATTCATCGAGGCTGCCAGCACCGCCTTGCCGGCGCGGGTACGATTGACCAGAAGCCAAAGCAATCCGATTGCGAGCCAGCACACCACCGCCGTGAAGATTTCGTTCGATGGCGTGCGCACGCCGGCGAGCGAAACGACGCCTTCGACGATGGGAGCGACGGTCTTGGCGTTGTTGGTGTAGAGGTAGGCGATCAGTTCCTGGATCATGATACCCCAGAGCAAGGTCGCCGTGAGGATGAAGATTTCGCGCTCTTCCTCGCGAATTTTGCGCGACTGCTGAAGCGGCCGAACGATCAGAAAATAAGTGATCAGCGAAGCGGCAAAACCGACGAACACGCCGAGCGCCGCTCCGACATACGGCCCGACGTGGAGGTCGTTGCCGGCCGCCCAGGCGGCCACCACTGCAGCGACCATCAGGGCGCCGTGCGAGAGATTGAGAACGCCGGAAACTCCGAAAATCAGCGCGAACCCCATCGCGCCGAGAGCGTAAAGCGAGCTGATGGCGAAACCGTCGATCAGGATTTGCCAGAACAGCATCGGCTCACGCTCACGTCGGGCCCCAGATACGCCATTTCCCCGCATGCGCGACGCAGCGGGGAGGAAGCAAACGATCCGGCCGCTATTCGATCATCGATCGGCAGCGCCGACTTTAATGAATTTCGGGAATTTCAGCTTGCCGTTTGCCACCTTGGCGGGCCACAGATTGACCTGTTTGCCGCCCTGCCATTGCAGCATCAAGCCGGTGATCGTATCGGGACCGACCTTCAGCGCGTGCGGATTGGGCGAATCCTTGCCGGTGAACTGGACCCGGCCGATAGTGCCCACGTAATCGGTCGCTTCCAGCGCGACGACGAGCTTGTCGGGGTCGGTCGAGCCGGCCCGCTTGATCGCATCGGCGATGTAAAAAACCTCATCATACGCAGTATAGCCGGCGTAGGATGGGAAGTTGCCGAATTTCTTCTTGAATGCGGCAACAAACGGCAACGTCTTCGGCGTTACCGCCACGTCGGGGCCGGAGACGCCCTGGTAGAGCACACCTTCGGTTGCGCCGTTGGTGTCGTTCCAGAAACTCGAATTGGTCGCCTGTGAGGAGATACCGAGCATCGGGATGGGTACCTGCTGCTGCTTCCATTGCACGGTCGGCTGCACGCCGACATGCGAGATGCCGGTAATCATCACGTCCGGTTTTTGTGCTTCGATCTTGTTGAAGATCGGGGTGAAGTCGGTTGTGTCGGGCGAGAAACGGATGTGATCGAGCACATGCAACCCGATCGTGGGCAGGCACTTGAGGTATTCGGCGTCGAGCGGCGTTGTCCAGGCGGCGTCCTCGCTGACGACCACGGCCGACTTCATCTTGAGTTGGTCGACCAGCAGTTCTTTCGCCGCGGCGCAAACCTGTTGGGCGAGGCTCGTGGAGCGCAGATAGCCGTGGAAGGTATATTTGAGGTGGCTGTAATCCTTGGCGATGTTTTGCGTGATCACGTCGGAAGCGGCTCCCGGGCTCACCATCACCGTCTTCAGCCGGCCGGTCCACGGCTCGAGCGCGAGCACGACCTCGCTGATGTAGCTTGCGATCACGGCGTTGACGTGATCCTCGTTGGCCGCGCGCTGAAACGCGCGGACCGATTCCGCCGCCGAGGAATGATTGTCATAGGAGACGATCTCGACCTTGCGGCCATCGACGCCACCGGCGGCGTTGAGTTCCTCGGCGGCAAGTTGCGCGGCCTGGGGGATCGACGAGCCGGCAACGGCCTGCGCCTCGGCGATCACGCCGATTTTGATGGGCGCTTTCGTCTGCGCCTGGACCGGCGACGCCAAAATGATGGCAAGCACCGCCGCGCTCGCGCCGAATGCAGCCGAAATGGCGCGGTTTTGACCCTTCCTCATCGCGTTTCTCCCTGGATTCGCGGCCGCCGTTTGGTGCGGGACCTGGATGAAAAGTCTATCCCATTGCCGATGAACGACATAGCCTCGGCAATGCCGCGGCCTCGGCAAAGTAGACTGGGAACCATGCGCGGACGTAAAGTCACCCGCGGGGGCGGCTCGGTCATCCTGCCGAGCGACCTCGGCTATTGTTCGCGGTCGACCGCCTGATGGATGCCCGTACCGACAGCAGCAGTTCGATAGCGGCGGCCGACCAAGCCGGCATCGGCGAAGCGCTGCGCGTCTGGGCGCACGTCTCAGCAGCAGGAATCGGCGGGCCGGCTTTGCAAATTGCGACCATGCATCGGCTGCTGGTCGAGGGAAAGCAGTGGATCACCGAACAGCGCTTCTATCATGCGCTGAGTTATTGCATCGCGCTGCCCGGGCCGGAAACGCAGCAGCTCGCCGTCTATGTCGGCTGGCTGGCGCACCGCATGATCGGCGGCGTCATCGCCGGCGCGCTGTTCATCGTGCCCGGCGCGCTGTGCATGGCGGCGCTGTCGGTCGCCTACGTTACCGGGGCGAGTTCGCAGATCGGTCAGGCAGTCTTTATCGGGGTGAAACCGGCAATCCTCGCGGTGATGATCCAGGCGATCATGCGTTTCGGGCAAAACGTGCTGCTCAGCAAATTGATGCTCGCGGTTGCCGCGCTCGCATTCGCCGCCGCATTCGTCAAAATTCCGTTTCCGGTCATCGTGCTCGGCGCAGCTTTGATCGGCGCCGCTGCCGAACTCGCCGACCTGCCTTCCGCCATGCGCAAGCTTGCGGCGGACGCCGACGCGGAAACAATACGTGCCCGCGCGCGCCCAACCGCGATGCGCACCGCCGGAACGCTGGCGCTGTGGCTGGCGTTGTGGCTTACGCCGTTAATCGCGCTCGCCGCGTTATTCGGCACCCACAATATCTACACGCAGATCGCGTTCGTGTTAGGCAAAGTCGCGGTGATGGCGGTCGGCGGTGACGGCGCGGTTCTATCCTACGCGACGCAACAGGCGGTGGATGTCCACCATTGGGTATCGGCCACGGATATGCAGGCGGGCATCGCCATGGGCGAGATGGTGCCGGGCACCATCATGATCGTCTCGCAATTTATTGGCTTCGTCACCGCATACCGCGATCCGGGCACCCTGCCCCCGCTCTTGGCCGGCGCGTTTGGCGGATTATTGGCGACCTGGATGACGTTCACACCGTGCTTCTTGTTCATCATGGTGACGGCGCCGTTCATCGACGGTCTGCGCAGCAGCGCACTGCTCGACAGCACGCTGCGTAGCGTTACCGCCGCCGCCGTCGGCATGCTCGCCAACCTCGCGGCGTGGTTCGGCATCCGCACGATGTTTCATCACATCGACCAGGTCGATTACGCCGGGCTCGCTTTCGATCTGCCGGACGGGACGAGTTACGACCTGTGGGCGTTGGTGCTGTTCATCGCCGCGGCGCTCGCCGTGTTCCGCTTCAAGTTAAGCCCAGCCGTCACGCTGGTCACCTTCTGCATCGTCGGCATCGTGCTGACGGCCATAGGCGCCACCCGGTGACGGCCGGGAACCCGGTGGACGGCGTCCGCCGCTCCGAAGTAACATTGATCTTGCGCGGACGCCATTTGCCCGCGCGCTCGGTGCATTTTTCAGGTTATCCCGTTGAGCGAGGCGCAATCCCATCACCTTTTGATCGCCGACGATCATCCGCTGTTCCGCGGCGCGCTTCGCGAGGCGGTCAGCGGACTGTTCGGCAACCCCGATGTCGCCGAGGCCGGCACGTTCGAGGAGGTGAGCGCGTTGCTCGAACGCGACGGCGAGGTGGATCTGATCCTGCTCGACCTTTCGATGCCCGGCGTGCGCGGTTTTTCAGGGTTGATGTATCTGCGCGCGCAACACCCAAGCCTGCCGATCGTCGTGGTCTCCGCCAATGACGATCCGACGGTGATCCGCCGTTGCATGGAATTCGGCGCGGCAGGATTCATCCCCAAGACGCTCGGCATCGAGGCGATTCGGGCGGCGGTCGCGCGGGTGCTGCAAGGCGAGGTTTGGACGCCACCCGACGTCGATCTCAGCCGGCAATCCGACGCCGAAACTGCCGCGCTGATTGCGCGGCTTTCGACGCTGACGCCGCAACAGGTGCGCGTGTTGATGATGCTTTCGGGCGGCTTGCTCAACAAGCAGATCGCCTACGAGCTCGGGGTGTCGGAAGCGACAGTGAAGGCACATGTTTCCGCCATTCTGCAGAAGCTCGGCGTGGAGAGCCGCACCCAAGCGGTGATCGCCGCCGGCAAGATCGAAGCCGGCCAGTGGCCGCAAGGGCCGGCACGCGAGAGCTAGCCGTCGTCTATTCGGCGGCGACACGCTGGGCGCGCCATTGCGTCATCAACGCGCGCAAGGACGCGGGCTTGACCGGCTTGTTGAGCACATGCACGCCGGCAATTCGTGCTTCCTCGCGCACATACACCGAACGATCCGCGGTCACCAAAATTGCCGGCAGGTCGCGGCCGTGCCGGCGGCGCAGTTCGGCGATCGCGGCGATGCCGTTGCCGCCGTCGAGGTGATAGTCGACCAACAGCCCGTCGGGATTAGCCCCGCTGCCTTCGATCGCCGCCAGCGCGTCGGCCAAGCCGGCCGCCTTGAGCACCCGGCAGCCCCAGCCACCCAGCAAAGTCTGCATGCCGTCGAGAATGCTGCGGTCGTTGTCGATGCACAGCGCTACCGTGCCGGCAAGCTGTCCGGCAACCCGTTTCGGCAGCGGTTGCGCCGAGCGCTGCGTCGCGATGGCGCTGCCGCGCCGCACTTCGACCGAAAAGCGCGAGCCGCGGCCGACATTCGATTTGAGAGCCACTTCGCAGTCGATCACGCGGGCGATGCGTTCGACGATGGAGAGGCCAAGGCCGACGCCGCGGGCCACCCGCGCGCCCTGGTCGAGGCGATGAAACTCCTTGAATACGGCGCGGCGTTTGCTTTGCGGGATGCCGATGCCGGTGTCGTAGACGTCTATCCGCAGCTGTGTCCGGCGCCGCCGGCAACCGATCAGCACGCCGCCCGCGGGCGTGTATTTGATGGCGTTGGATACCAGGTTCTGCAGAAGCCGCCGCAACAAGCGCCGATCGGAGCGCACCGACAGCGAGCACGGCATGAATTTGAGCGTGAGCCCCTTCTCGCGCGCCAGTGGAGCAAATTCGACCTCCAGACGGTGCAGCAGTTCGTCAATGCGGAAATCGGTGATTTCCGGCTGCATCGCGCCGGTGTCGAGCCGCGATATATCCAAGAGCGCGGCGAAGATCTCTTCGACCGCTTCGAGCGATGCGTCGATATTCTGCACCAGAGCGCCGTCCTCGCCGGCTCGCTGGCGCTCGATCAGGCTGGTGACGTAGAGGCGCGCGGCGTTGAGCGGTTGCAGAATGTCGTGGCTGGCGGCCGCGATGAAGCGCGTCTTTGATACGTTTGCTTCGTCCGCTTCGGCCTTGGCGCGGCCGAGCTCGGCATTGAGGCGCGTTAATTCACCGGTTCGCTCCCGTACGCGACCCTCCAGCGTCGCGTTGGCGCGCTCAAGCGCTTCGGCGGCTTTTACGCTTGGCGTAATATCCGTGAAGGTCGTTACCAGGCCGCCGTCGGGCATGCGGTCGGCTCGCACTTCAATCACCAAGCCGTGCTCGGCGAAACGTTCAAGGAACGGCTCGGCTTCCGAGGTATAGCGGGTGATGCGCAACGCAACTTCCGCGTCGAGATTTGCGGTTTCGCGCATGCCGCGGCCGGCGATATGGCGCAGGATTTCATCGAGCGCGACGCCGACGCGCGTCAACGCATGCGGCAAGTCGAAAATTTCACCGAACTGGCGATTCCAGCAGACCAGCGCCAGGTCCTTGTCGAACACGGCAATGCCTTGGCGCACATGGTCGAGGGCGGTTTGCAGAATTTCGCGATTGTAATGGATGGCGGCACTGGCATCGTCGAGCAGTTTGAGCGCGGCTTTGTTGGAAACCGCGCGTTGGCGCAGCAAGAGCGACAGCACCAGCCGCGAGGACGCGGCCCCGATCGCAGAGGCGAGCAGATACTCGCCGTATTGCAGCAGCAGGAAATCGGCCTCGGCCTGCGGTTCGAGGCTGAAGCGGCGGGAGGCCGCGAAGCTGCGGAATGACTCGCGGGTGCGTTCTTCACCGATATAACGCGCGACGGTCGAGGTCAGTTCTTCGACCGTCACCGATGCACGCCGCAGCCGGAAGCCAGGCGTTATCGGCGCCAGCGAAGCCGGAACGAACAAATCCGCCTGCATGCGCTCGATTGCGCTCGGCCGAGAAGCGAATGAACAGCCGATATAGAGGATGACGTTGGCGACGAGGCTAAGCACCCCGCCATGCACCAGCGGTGGAAGATCGAGCCCAAATAGCGCCTGCGGCCGCAGCCACCCGATTCCGAACGGACCAGCAGCGAGGATATGCGCTCCGACGATGCCGGCGTCGGAGATGCTTGGCAGCAAGAGCGTATAGGACCACACCAGGATGCCGGCCGTCATGCCGGCGATTGCACCAGCCGCTGTACCGCGCCGCCAGATCAGCCCGCCGAAAAATGCCGGGGTGAGCTGCGCGACGGCGGCGAAAGACAATAGGCCGATGGAAGCAAGCTGCGCCGGTCCGGCCGAGCGGTAATAGACGTAGGCCAGGATCAGGATCGCGAAGATGGCGATACGGCGGACGGTGAGAATCTCCGCGCCGGCATCGCGCGGCTGGCCGGTGCTGGCGGCGCGCCGTTTGAGAATGAGCGGCATGACGATGTCGTTCGATACCATGATCGCCAAAGCCACCGATTCGACGATCACCATCGCAGTCGCAGCCGACAGACCGCCGACGAAAGCGATCAGGGTGAACAACTCCGAATTGGCTCGCAATGGCAGCGCCAACACGAACATGTCGGCGTCCGTGTGACCGGGTTGGAAGTTCAGCAAGCCCGCGAGCGCGATCGGCATTACGAATAGATTGATCAGCACCAGATAAATCGGAAAGAGCCACGACGCGCGGCGAATTTCAGCATCGGTGTGGTTCTCGACCACCGCGACATGAAATTGCCGCGGCAGCAGCACGATCGCAAACAATGAAAGCACGGTAGTGGCGAAGAAGCCGGTAAACGATGGTACCCTGGTGAGCACTGCCGCGGTACGCGGCTCTTTCAGTGCCTCGGCAAACAGCGGCAACGGTCCATGGAACATCACGAACGTGACGAAAATGCCGACCGCGAGGAACGCCACCAGCTTGACGATCGACTCGGCGGCGATTGCCAAAATCAAACCATTCTGATGCTCGGTGGCGTCGATGTGTCGGGTGCCGAACAGGACTGCAAAGGCCGCCATCAGCAAGGCGACAAACAGCGCGATGTCGCCGAGCAGCGGCTGCGCCGAAACATGGGTCGCCCCGGCGGACGAAAGAATGGTGCCGACCGACGCCGACACGGCTTTGAGTTGCAGCGCGATATAAGGAACCATCCCAACGATGGCGATCAGCGCGACGGTCGCCGCGACCGCTTGGCTCTTGCCGTAACGGGCAGCGATGAAATCGGCGATCGAGGTGATGTTCTGGGCTTTCGCCAGCCGGACGATGCGGATGATGAGCGGATAGGCGAGCCCGACCATCAACACCGGCCCGATATAGATGGAGAGGAAATCGAAGCCGGTGCGCGCCGCCACGCCGACCGAGCCGAAGAAGGTCCACGACGTGCAGTAGATAGCGAGCGAAAGCGGATAGATCAGCAGTTGGGCGCGGCTGCCGCGGACCCATTCATGTCGGCTGTCGCCGTAGCTCGCTACCAGGAACAAAAACCCGATATACGCGAGTGCAATGACGATAACGACCCAGCCCTGGAGCATGACGCTTCCCGCATAGATTTAACGGTACTTTATTGGGGCGGGCGGCCCCCAAATTCCGGCTAAATCATCACAGTTTGCCCGGGAAGTCCATGCACGGCGAAACACTATCTTTGTTTCTGTGACACGATGGTTATTTGTTTTTAGGTCGCCGTCGCCGGTTACCTCAGAGAATACGCGAGCGGTGTTATTTTAGATCGCGAATCGCGCTGTACAGTGTGTCCTTCTGCGAGCCGGCGATGTGGGGCGGGGATGAATGAAGTCTTCATTGTCGACGACGATCCGTCGGTGTGCGCGGCGCTCCACATTGTGCTGAGCGGCGAAGGTTTTTTGGTCAGCAGCTTTGTCGAGAGCGAATCTTTCCTCTCGGCGGCGCGAGCGCGAACGCCAGGTTGCGTGCTGATTGACGTGCATCTGCCTGGCTGTTCCGGGCTCGACGTGCTGCGTCGGTTGAACGCGCAGCACTATCCGGCGCCGATTCTCATCCTCTCCGGACAAGGCGACATTCCGACCGCAATCGACGCCATCCGCAACGGCGCGCTGGACTTCATTGAAAAGCCGTTTGACCCGGCCAATGTCGCTACGCGAATGCGCGATGCCATCGACGCCTGGGCGAACCTCAACCGGGGCGACAGCATTCTCGCGCGCAACTTTCCCGGCTTGGAGCGCCTCACTGTCCGCGAGCGCGACGTGCTCGAGCGGATCGCGCGCGGCGCCTCCAACAAGGAGGCCGGGCGCGAACTTGGCATTTCACCGCGAACGGTCGAAGTGCACCGCGCACGCATCATGGAAAAACTCAGCGCGAAAAACGCGGCGGATCTGATGCGCATTGTACTGCAGGGCGACCGCCGGCACTGACCGACAGCGATCGCTCGGCAGGTGGACCGCTCGGCGACGCCCTATTCCGCCGCGAGCGCACGCTCCTTAAGCGGCAGCCCAAGCTTCTCCCAGACGTCGACCAGCGCCTCGGCCAGCGCGTCGATCAACCCGTCGTCATGGTAGGGGCTGGGCGTGATCCGCAGCCGTTCCGAGCCTTTCGGCACCGTCGGATAGTTGATCGGCTGAATGTAAATCCCGTGCTCGGCGAGTAGCAGATCGCTTGCCGCCTTGCAGCGCTCGGGATCGCCGACGAATACCGGTACGATATGGGTCGGGCTCGTCATCACCGGCAGCGCGGCGGCAGCGAGCACTGCCTTGGTGCGTGCGGCGCGGTCCTGGTGCCGGTCGCGCTCCCATTGCGATGTCTTCAAATGCCGAATGGCAGCGGTCGCCGCGGCGCAGACGGCCGGCGGCAGCGCGGTGGTGAAAATGAAGCCCGGCGCATAGGAACGCACGGCGTCGATCACCGCGGTTGAGCCGGTGATGTAGCCGCCAAGGCAACCGAACGCCTTGGCCAGCGTGCCTTCGATCACGTCGATGCGGTTCATCGCGCCGTCGCGCTCGGCAATACCGCCGCCGCGCGGACCATACATACCGACCGCATGCACTTCATCAACATAAGTCATTGCGCCGTAGCGGTCGGCGAGGTCGCAGATGGTGTTAACCGGCGCAACATCGCCGTCCATGGAGTAGAGGCTTTCAAACACAATCAGCTTCGGCCGGCGCGACTCGGCCGCGGCGAGCAGCGCTTCGAGATGCATCATGTCGTTGTGGCGGAAGATTTGCTTCTCGCAGTTCGCTTGGCGCACGCCTTCGATCATCGAATTGTGGTTGAGCGCATCCGAGAGGATCAGGCAGTTCGGCATCAGCCTCGCCAAAGTCGAAATGCCGGTCTGATTGGAAATGTAGCCGGAGGTAAAGACCAGCGCCGCTTCCTTGCCGTGCAAGTCGGCCAGTTCGCGTTCGAGTTCGACCAGCGGATGATTGTTGCCGGCGATGTTGCGCGTGCCACCCGCGCCGGTGCCCATGCGGGTCGAGGTCTCGACCATGGCGCCGATCACCTTCGGATGCTGGCCCATGCCGAGGTAATCGTTTGAGCACCAGATTACGACGTTCTTCGACCCTTCCGGCGAATGCCAAGTCGCGTGCGGAAAACGGCCGGCGATCCGCTCAAGGTCGGCGAAGACCCGATACCGCCGTTCGTTGTGCAGCCGGCCGAGCGCATCGGTGAAATAAGCACGATAATCCATCAGGTTCCACCCCTCCGGGCCGCCGAGACCTCAGCCGCACAAGTTCTTTTTAGAGGGCTTACAGGTTGATTGTCGAGGCGATTGTCGGCGTAAAATGGTCGCGCCGAATTGCGTTGGTTGTTCCGCGAGCATTGGCGTCGAAGAGGTGTCGAGGTAAAGGCGTTTTCGCGGGGATGGCGGCCGACTGATCCCACCGATGCATACCGATTGCATTCGACCATCCCATCTCTGCTCAGACATGCATTTACGGTGCATCTTATTATAAGAAAAAACTAGGCGAAAGAGGGGTCGCAGTGCGCCTCCCTAAAGCCGACAGTTCGCCTGTCCGGCGGGGCTTGTCTTAGCCCAAGCACCCGAACCGGCCCCGGATTTTCATGCATGATAGCGCCGGACGTCATGCCGCTTGCTCGTCTGATCGCAGCTTCGAACCCCCACGGCTGTGGATAGCGCGCATCCGCGGCGCGTCGCCATTGCGACTTAAGGCCACCGTCCGAGCGGCCAAGCTCCCACGAGAATCCCGATTTTTCACGGTCATCCGTGCCGCGGCAACGCAGAAAAACCCGCTCAGGCGAGGGCAATACCGCCCACCCCGATTCAGAAGCGCTTAACATTTTATTAATTTTGACTTAACATGCCAATCAAATGTATCTATGATAAGATGTATCTAATATGCATCTTATACCCCACGCGGCCCGTCACGGCGGCGGAGGTCCGCCAGTAGAATCGCTGAAGAAGCGTCTTCATTCAAACACCAGCACCGGAAGAGTGCGCACACTGGGTTTCGTTTTCGGGCGTCGATTTCGCCCCTGCCGGGAATGCGAGGGAGGCGTCGGTCATGATCCAAGAAGTCGTCTGGGCGGTTTCTATTGTTCTTATGGGGGCGTTGGCGGCCATGTTTGCCTGGGTCGCCGTGGGCGCGAGCAACGAACTCGCCGACTACGGGCCGGTCATCGCCACGGCGTATCGCGCGCGCACCTGGTTGTTCGGCCTCGCCATTATTGTGCTGATC